>CAZUMR010000039.1:0-26645 GCA_964622075.1 uncultured archaeon
TGCAGACAATAAAAATTTAAGTTTTAAAAAATCACCTATATATACTTGTCGAGGTCTGAATCGATGTTATCGGGAAAATCATCCAGTATATCATCAAACTGTACATTTCTGTAATCGTACTCTTCAAGACTGTTTGCGTACTTGATTATGGCACATTCACTGGGCGGGATAAAATCAGCGTAAACTTCTCTCCTTCTTCTGCCCCGGAGATAATGCTTCGCACTTGAGACGAGGTCACAGTACCCGGGGCAGCGACCGTTAAGGAGAACACCGCACTTTATGCACTTTGGAAACCAGTTGCACTTTACAACCCTGTATTCCTTGGTTTTCGGGTCTATCCATATTATTGCTTCTCTCTTGCCACGTGCGACCTTTATGCACACTCCGCTGTCGTCGTTTTCAGTCATTGCCCTCACCCATTCTTTATCATGGCCATGATGATATTAAAACTTTACTAATTCTAATACTCATAATGATGAATATTCTGGTGCTTAAGTATGTACATATGTAGGTTTTCTTCATCTACACACCTGCAGAGAACAGCACAGCGTAAGTCTCAAACATCCGGGCAGAATAAAAATGCTGAAAATTAAAGTTAAAATTCAGATTTAAAGAGCTTCCATGGCCTCAAGGAATTTCCACTGCCTATCTATTGCTTCCTCTATTTCTCTGATCTCTTCATCTTTTATTCCTCTGAACCTTCCCTGAGCTCTGAGGTAATCTGCCAGACTCTTTCTCTTTTCCTTATGTCTGTAAGGTTTGCTTGCTGGAGAAAATCTGAACTTTCCATCGTACTCCCAGAGTATCCACGCACCGCATTTAACGGCCATTCTTGCGAGATCCACAGTTCTGGAGCTGTCGAACCTCCATCCCGGTGGGCAGGGACTGTGGAGCTGTATAAACCTGAATCCCCTTACTTCTCTTGCCCTTTTCAGCTTGTCTATGAAGTCTGGCAGGTATCCAACGCTTGCAGTCGCTGCGTAGGGAATGCGGTGCATGAGCATTATGGCAGCAAGATCTTTTCTTTCCTCCTTTTTACCGGCTGGAGACGTTGTTGTTTTCGCCTTCCAGAACGTAGTACCGCTTGACTGGATACCCGTATTCATGTATGCTTCGTTATCGCTAACAATCACGATTATGTCCTCATTCCTTACAGCAGCTCCACTGATCGTTGCAAAGCCTATGTCCGCTCCTCCATCACCCATCCAGACAACAACATCTCTCTCCTTTCCATCCCTCCTGAAAGCAGCTGCAATTCCTGAGGCTACAGCTGGAGCTGAGGCAAATGGAACGTGCAGAACAGGTGCATTTATCGTTGCTTTTGGATGAATTCCTGCTATTATTGTGGAGCAACCGGCTGGAATTACTATTACGGGATTTTTAAGAGCAACACCGAGTGCTTTCAATCCAAGACCGTGAGGACATCCCTGACAGGAGGGATTTCCGGGAAGGAGTATTGGTTCTGAGTATTCCATTGTTGGCACCTCCTCAAAACTTTCTCAAATTTTTCAAACTCAAATCCACCAGTTAGGACAGGATGTTAACTTATCTTCAGCAAAAGCCCTGAACATGTTCCTGAACTCTTCAACCCCAACATCAACTCCACCAACTCCTGCAATGACGTTAATGACGTTTGTACACTCGCCAACACATGCTTTCATTTCAAGCCCAAGCACACCTCCAGCACCCATGGAGCAGTCCCTGTCAACAACGAGCACGCTTTTACCTTCAAGAGCTTTCTGAATCTTCCTGTACGGCATTGGCCTGACATACCTTATTTTTAGCAGACCAATTGGTATCCCCTCATCTCTGAGAACGTCTATGGCTTCCTTTGCATCCCCACTCCACGCACCCATCATTACGACAGCGTATTCAGCATCATCAAGCCTGTACTCCTCAAAAAGACCACACTCTCTTCCAGTAAGCTCCATGTATTCCTTGCTTGCCTTCTCTATGTTTTTCTCAGCTTTTCTCAGAGTTTCAAACGTCTCCTTTCTGAGCTTTGCTGTGTAAATGTTTGGCCCTATACATCCCACCGTATATGCTTCGTCTCCAAAAACGTAGCTCTGTCTTCTTTCCGGCAAAAACTCGTCAACTACTTCTTGCTCCGGTATATCCACGACTTCAGACGTGTGACTCAGCTGGAAAGCATCCATTCCGGCAGTGAAAGGTAAGCTAACTTCCTCACTTATCCTGAAACCCTGAACAGTAAGATCGAATGCTTCCTGTACGTTTTCTGCCATTGAAATTATCCATCCCGAATCTCTCATAGTCAGCAGATCTGTGTGGTCTGTGTGTATGTTCCACGGCGGTCCGATTGTTCTCGTGACTATAGTCATTACAAGAGGCACTCTTGCGTTTGCAACCCACCAGACCATCTCGTACATGTACAGCAGGCCGTGACTTGAGGTAGCTGTGAATGACCTCTTTCCGGCAACGGCACTTCCGTAAACTGCAGCAAGTGCTGAGTGTTCGGACTCAACTCTTATGAATTCCGCATCAAGCTCTCCACTGTCAACCATTTCTGCAAGCTTTTCTACGATTACTGTTTGCGGTGTGATTGGATAAGCAGCAATAACTTCAGTTCTCGACATTTTTACTGCCTGAGCAACTGCCTGATTTCCTGTCATTATCGTCCTCATACTGACCCCTCTAAAACCATCTCTATCGCTTTTTTC
The DNA here is from genome assembly GCA_964622075.1 of uncultured archaeon. GTDB lineage: Archaea > Halobacteriota > Archaeoglobi > Archaeoglobales > Archaeoglobaceae > WAPX01. The sequence goes on from CAZUMR010000039.1 coordinate 2,679, forward strand.
GCACAGACTCTGCTGCAAATTCCACATCCCTTGCAGTAGTCGTAGTCGATTTTCACTTTCTCACCTTCAAGGTAGATAACACTCTCCGGGCAGTAGAGCCAGCATAGCATGCAGGAATTGCACTTTTCCTCATCTATCACCGGTTTGTATGTTCTCCACAATCCAGTTTTCCCGGCTGAACCTTTAGCCGGTTTTGCAATCAAACACTCCTCTATTACTCCGTATCCTGACATTTACTCACCCCCCTGTACGCTTCTTCTGCAGCTTTAGCATTCTTTTCTGCGAGTTCTCCGTGGAAAGTTTCCTTTATTGCCTCAATCAGGCAGCTCTCTCTTATTCCAAGAACTTTCGCCATAGCCCCAGACATGGCAGTATTTACAATCGGCCATCCAGCGGAAACGAGATTGAGTTTTAGTGCGATCTCACTTGCATTTATGCAGTAGTCACCGCCTTTATCCGCGTTTATAATCGTCAGGCCATCCTTTTTCAGGTAGTCTTCAATGTTGACGATTCTGAGAATTTTTTCGGCAAATATCGAAACAACATCGGCCTTTTTTATTGATGAGTGCCTCCTTACCAGGCTGTCTGAGAGCCTCAGGTAGCTTCTAACGAGGGAACCTCTCCTCTCAGCTCCGAACTGTGGAATTGCCTGTGCGTACATTCCATCCTTAACCGCTGCCAGTGCCAGAATTCTTGCTGCTGTTACTCCTCCCTGACCACCAAAACTGAGCAGTGTGACTTCCTTTAGCAAGATCACCACCTTCCAGCCATTTTAACGGCTTTTCGGTAGTTGCCGTGATTTTATAAGATTTGCCATAATAGTCCATAATAGTTTATGACGTATTTCGGGTGTAAAAGTCCGAGGATTTTCAGGAAGTCTTATCTTCCCTCCTGACCACGATGTGTCATGGGTAAAGGTGAGAGGCTTGAGAGAGTTCAGGCCATAGTGGAAGCTCTACCGTACATAAAGGAGTTTCACGGTTCGTGCATGGTCATAAAAATCGGCGGTCATGCGATGGTCAGTGAAGAGGTTCTTGAAAAGACGATAAGGGACATTCTGCTGCTTTACTTCGTGGGTATCAAACCTGTTGTCGTTCATGGTGGGGGGCCGGAGATAAGTGAGAAGATGGAAAAGCTTGGAATCCAGCCGAAGTTCGTTGATGGGCTCAGAGTTACGGATGAAGCAACTCTTGAAGTTGTTGAGATGGTTCTTGATGGAAAGATTAACTCCAAGATCGTTACAACGTTCATTAAAAATGGCGGAAAGGCTGTAGGATTGAGTGGAAGAGATGGATTGCTTGTAATCGCAAGGAAAAAGGTGAAGAAAAAGAAAGAAGGAGATAAGGAGATAATAATTGATCTTGGTTATGTGGGTGAGACTGAATACGTCAATCCTGAAATTCTTCAGATACTGATGGAGAGGGGATTTATACCTGTAGTTTCCCCTGTGGCTGCAGATCTTGAGGGTAGGTGCTACAACATCAATGCAGATATAGTTGCCGGAAACATAGCTGCGGCTTTGAAGGCAAAGAAGCTGATAATGCTCACAGATGTTCCCGGGATTTTAAAGGATCTGAACGATCCCGGATCGCTGATAAGCAAGCTGAAACTTGAAGAGCTTGAGAACATGATGAAAGAGGGGAAGTTGGCCGGTGGTATGACGCCCAAAGCTGAGGCTGTCATTCATGCTTTGAAGGGAGGAGTTGAAAGGGCTCACATAATTGATGGATCCAAAGAGCACGCAATACTGCTTGAGCTCTTCACAAGAAAGGGTATCGGGACTATGGTCGTTCCTTAGCCCGGTGGTGGTCTGCATTACTCCAGCAGACTCTGGAAGCAGGAAAATTCCCGGAATAAAGCTTGGAATCCAGCCAGACGTCACTCAGACCCCGAAAGAGGCTTTCGAGTTTGCAAGTGTCAGTGGATTTAACCACATAGAGCTGTTGCTTGATCACCCCTATTACTCTCTTGACTTTCTCAGTTATGCTGAGATTCTTGAGCTCAAGGGCAGCTACGATCTGGAAGTTCTTATTCACGCTCCCGCAAACTCGACGAACTTCATATCTACAAGCAGCGTGATGAGAAAGGCGAGTTACTCAGAGCTGGAGAGAACCATGGAGTTTGCGGATAGATGTGAGGCGAAGCTTGTAACAGTTCACATTGGATGGAATCCGGGGTTTATAACTGCAAGAGGTTTTGTTTTTCAGCCTGAAATATACGAGGAGCACAATTACAGGGTTCTCACAAGAGAGTTCTATACGTTTGCAAAGCATTACGGGGAGATACTGTCAATAGAGAACACTGTCTCAATGGATGCCGGAGTTGGGAAGGCTCTGGAGTTTCTGCTTGAAAATACCGAGATCTCGCTGACATTTGATGCCGGTCACAATAACATATCAAAAAATGAAATATTTTTAAATAATTTTGATAGGGTAAAAAATGTCCACCTGCACGACAACGACGGCAGGAGGGATTCTCACTCCACACTCGGGAGTGGTAATGTCGATTTCAGTTTTCTGAAAAACTACAGGGGTTACGCCACACTTGAAGTTAGAGATATCAGGGCGATTTTCGATTCGAGAAAGTGGCTCTGTGAATTTCTCGGTTTTCAGGTTTGAATTTTTATTTAGCTCCGGTTTTAGCTCTGGATTGCATTCTGCAAACTCGAGATTAGTGTTACTATCTTGGCCTAACTTTCCTTTTCACTGCACTACATTTCCTGCAAACATCTATCGTTTCGACGACATTGGAATCAAAATGAAACAGCGTTTGCTTTGGCTTCCAGTCATGTAAGCAGAACCTCTTGCCACCTTTAATAGTTCGATACTTCTCTTCCCTACCCTTCTTGGCTAACTTGTAAATCACAATTACTAAGACGATCAGAATAATAACAAGACAGAATTCAATGGATAACTTTTCCAAAATCATGCTTTACCTCCTATGCTTTTTCTTCTTTCTCCTTTTCTTTCTATGAATGTATATATTCTCGTAACCTTGCACATTTGCTGGAAGAACATCAATTCTGTACACAAAAGTTTTCCCTCTTAAGTAATAGCTTCTATTCTTTTGCAACCAATGCCTCTCCAGAAATCTCATAACCCATTTTGGAACATTTTTTGTGTCTGGCTTTTTACCATATTCTATTTTTCCAATGAGTTCCCAATCTCCCAGAAGCTTACTAAACAATCTGTGGAAGAATAGCATCTAATCACCTTTACTTAAGCCAGTCTTTCCTTGCTAAACAAAGTTACTTTATAGTTACTTAAGTGTTACTCTAGCGTAATGTCTGTTAAAGAAGTCATCGAAAACATCGTTGAATTTTTTTAAGCTCATTTTTATTTTTGCAGGCTATGTTTGTTATTTTTGTGTGCGTGCAATTCAAGAAAGAGTGTAATAGAGAGTGTAAGATGGTGTTGGAATCTCCCATCCTAAGCGTTTTCTCAGATCATCTAACCTTAGAAGACGTTGTTGAAGGTATTGTTGACAACATCAATTTTTGCAAGATGGAAGAATTCTTCCGTTCAATATCCAAATTCTTCCATTTTTGCAATATATATATTTTATAATTAAGAATTTCTTCAACTAAATCCGATAAAAAGCGAGAAAAATCATCCAATTGGACGATAAAAATTCTGATCTTCCGAAAATGCTGCTATTTCTGTGCTAATAAAAAGACCTGCAAAGAGAACAATGGTAATCTAAGTGACTTTGATCTTTGTTCTGATTTCGTTTTAAGGGAAGATTTAGCGAGATTTCTCTCCACAGAGATCTTTGATGCTGTTTTGGAGGTTGTAGAGAAGAGAAAGAAGGAGGCTGTTGTTCATGGTTAAGCTTAGGATTTTGGATTTATTCTGCGGTGTGGGAGGGGTGGTGAGGGGATTTCACAAGTATCTGCAAGAGCAAGGAGTAGAATACGAATACTATGCTGTGGACACTGATAGGCGAATATTGATTGCTCATGAACTGCTTAATCCCAACAGTATTACCGTCTGCAGGGATGCCTACGGTTTCACGGACGAAGAATTGAAGGGATACGATTTTATATGGGCATCGCCGCCGTGTGAAACGCACAGCCATCTAAACTTCTACAACTGGAACGATCCGAAGAAGTTTAAAGAGCCGGATATGTGGCTTTACGAGCTAATTCTGAGACTCCAAAAAGCTGGGAATTCCGTTCGTAGTCGAGAACGTCGTACCGTACTATAATCCTCCCGTAAAACCTACGGTAAAAGTGTGCTGGCACGTTCTGTGGACGAACATAAGTATCAAACCTTTCAAAGGTATTAACGGTGTTAGGATCAACATTTTTGACATTGATTTAGTCTTTGAGATCGGTAAGAGAATTGAAGCTATAGCTGAACTTAAGAGATATCCCAATGCTGCGAGCTACAGGTACTTTGAGTTTCCAGCTCATGAATTGGTCAGTTATAAGAAAGTTGCCAAGTGCCTGAAATGCGATCTGTATCTAATCATCTTCGACGGCTGCTTCTATTATCTTGCGGAGATAGACCGATTCAAGAAATACGACACGGAAATCAATGGAAATGGACAGAAAGTCATAAGATTTCCGAGGGAAGATTTTCGAGTTCTAACGGAATCGGAGTTTCAGCAATTTTGGGTTGATATCTACGGTTTCAGCTACAATTTGGGGAATAAAGCTTATGCTTTAGGTTAATTACTTTTTTATTTATGAATGTTGTAAGGTGGTATTGAGATGTTGAGACAAAGCTTAGGGACAAATTCGGAAATTACAAGTGTATTACACATGTTTTCCCAAGTGATGAGCAAGAAAGTGAACATCACCTTAACCATTCGACCTGAATTAAAAGAGCTTGCAGAGAAGTTTGAGATAAATTTGAGCGCCTTATTGGAAGATGCTTTGATACAATGTCTTAGAGATTTAATCTTAATCAAGCAAGGAAAAGAAGTTATGCTCCGGCCGGGATTTGAACCCGGGTCACGGGATCGAGAGTCCCGTATGATTGGCCGGGCTACACCACCGGAGCATTCCCAGCGTAAAAACTCCCGCACTTCCGGGCTATATATCTCTTTCGCTCAGCCTCTTTCGCCCAGCCCTTATCACGATTCTATCCATCATTTACATTTACCCTGACAGCAACAAACATCGGCCCTCTAACGTCTATCCTCCCACCGGTCGAGGCTATGTATCTCCTCACGTTATCCTGCAGTTTCACGTTAACGTCTCTCAGCCCCTCAACTACCCTTACTCTGACCTCTCCGCTCTCCCCTTTGCAGGCCATTTCCTCTGCCAGACTCGCTGCGTAGTATGCAAAGCCGTCTATGTACCTTATCCCGGTTGAAACGCCCTCGGCGAAATACTTCTCCCAGTTTTCGTTTCTTGGAATGCCGTATATGCTGCCTCCGTAAACGACTATCTCGTTAGCGTAAGCCGGGCCACACAGTCTTGTATTCTCTTCTCTCTCAAAAACCTCTACCACAACTTCCCTGCCGTACAGCTCCCCCCTCCACGCCTCAAATGAGCAGGGACTTTTTTCTTTGGCTTTCTCCTCAGCGACTTTAACTATTGATGTGGCTATCTCCATTCCGGCCGGTGTCTTCGGAGTTTTATCTAACCGCATTGCCCTTGCAATGTCTATGTCCTTTAGCTTTACCTCTCCATAGAGCTGCGGGTAAACCATTTTTCTTACATCGGAGTATCCGTACAATACCATGGCAAGTCTTTCAACGCCCATTCCAAGGTTCATGACCGGATATTCTATATCGTACTGGGAAAGAGCGGTTGGAGAGTAAATACCAAAAGTGGCAATTTCGATCCAGCCATCACTGTACTTGGTATTTGAACCTTTAAGGGCTGGGTGATAGGCAAAAACTTCAGTCTGCGTGCCGGGGATGTAGTACTTGCTCCTTTTTTCATCAGGCCTGAATCTAAACTTCTCAAATCCAAACTGCCTGAGCAAACCCTCGGCAACAGCCTTCCCGTCATCAACGCTCACATCTTCATCCACAACAACACAGCTTGCTGAAAAGTAAGTGTACAGTCTTGTAGCATCTTCTCCCTGCTCCTTTCTAAAACATCTGTCAACGCTGAACAGCTTTATGGGCAGGGGTAGCTTATCAGCTATCTGACTCAGGGTTATGAACCACCCCGTAGTCATGTGACTCCTGAGGGTTAGTGTAGAGGGTTCGGGTTTCAGCTCTCTGAACTCTGGAAAAACCTCATCAAGAATCTTTACGGCTGTGGCATCGTCCGTTTTCAGAGCCCTTGCAACTTCGTAACTCAGATCGTCTCCGTCGATTTTACCTTTTTTGTAGAGGTGAAGAACTTCTCTCAGTTCTTCAATCTCTTCTTCCCCGGCATTTGCAATTTCCCTTATTTTCTTAACTTTTTCCAAAGATATTCCAACGTTTGGTTTCGGTAATGATGCGAGGTAAAAACACCTGTCAAGCACAGCAAGAGCTTCCTTTCCAAACTGTCTCCTAACGTGTCCTTCTTCGACGATCAGCGGGTTAGCGACCTCTCTGAATCCAAGTCTCAGATACGCCTCTCTCAGCCTCTGGACAGTCCTGAATAGGGGATGCTCCACGCCAGCTTCGATGTGATATCTTGGATACCTGTCGTTTATACTTCTGGGAGTCAGCACACTGTAACTCTCAACCCATGCTCTCTCGAAGTCCTCATCTGTAAGCTCCCTGTATGCTCTTGCATCAAATTTCATCGCCGGAATTTTTGTCTTCGAATATTTAGTTTTTGGCCCAGTGTCCGATGTTAAGTATCCTCTTGCTTCTGCTTGGAGACCTGCCTAGCTATGTGTTTGCTCACCTCATCTTTGCTGACTTCAGGACAGTCCACAAGTTGTGAGTGCGGCTTTATGTCAAGGACGGGTGTTCCATCGTAAGCGTCAAGGTTTCTGACGAAAAGAACGTTGCCCTCAATTTTTTCAAGTTTTACGGTGCTTATGGCTATTGGATTTGGTCTCCTTGGAGATCTTGTTGCGAAAACACCCCTCAGCCTGTCGTCAAAGTGTGGTTTGACTATGAGGCTGTAGTCTGATGATCTGTGGAAGTACATTACGACTATTATGTGGGAAAATTCTTCCAGTCTGTAAAGTCCTTTCACGTATTCTGGAAACAGTTCTATTCTTGCCGTGTAGTCCTCTTCAGCAAAAACGGGCTGGACAGGCAGTTTTTCTCTTGGGTTTTTGACGAAACCTATCGGTCTGACTCTGTATTCTCTGTATTCATATTCTCTGTAGTCATTCACAGGTACATCGCCTCCACACCACCTCTGCTGTCTCCAAAGTGGTGGTTGAGCTGCCAGATTATGTATAGCTTGCACTTGAAAACTTCTCTCAAAGCCTCGAAGAGCTTGGGTTTTGTCAGCTCCTCAAGGTAAACAGGCATTGAGAAGTCTATTCTCTGTATTGCATTGTCGTCCGGTATCATTCTGAATTCAGCATTTCTGAATAGCAAATCCATTTTCCACCTGAAAATAAGCTCTTTTTTCTTGTTTGGAGGAAGAGCGTGCAGTGCCTTGTAGTGTTCCTCGGCAAAAACAAGTCCACTCACAACAAGAATGAAGTCCTTCCCCTTTGGCATCACTATATCGCTGACCTGACCGCTTTCGAGAGGAAACTCCACTACATAGTGCCAGTCGGCCATCTCGTCCTTTACTTCATGCTTGAATATTCCCTCCCCCTTTATCCACTCAAGAACCTCTGCCCTCACTTCATCCGAAAAATCTTCTGAAAAGTCATCTGGAAATCTGGCCATATCATTGCTTGAACGGCAGGTTTATATTGTTTCTCACCTCACGCAACCCATGCCCGGTATAGTACCTCACAGGCACTGCCTTGTCTGCGGTAAGGCGATAGAACCGGACAAGCTCTACTGCAGCAAGGAGTGCGAGGAGGAGGCGGAGAAGGAGAGAAAAAGGCAGAGAAATCTGATGCTTGCAATGATGGGGCTGATGTTTCTGATGCTGTTCCTGCTGATGTTCACGACCCGCTGAGCTCCTTTATTTTAAATTCAAGCTCTTCATCAATCAGCTTTCTCAGGAGATCGTTCAGCATGTTCTCGGTACATGCCACTATCACACCGCTTCCCTGATGTGCAGCTTCAACGCAGACTTCCTTCGCCCCAAAAAATATCGGTTCAACTCCTGCTTTTCTACACGCAACCAGAGCCTCCACACCTATGGCGAGAACAAGACTTCTTGGCCTGCTCTTTATAAGCTCTCTGAACTTTTCTATGTCCACCTTTCTGCTTCCTCCCTCTCCAACATCTGGAATCTTTACTATGATTATTTCACCCTTTTTTGGAGGTTCGAACCATTTCGTTGCCTTTATCAGTACATCTTCCCCATCTCTGGCTGAGGTCAGGGCAATTCCATTGCCTCCTCCCTTCTCGGCCCTTGCATACGTGTATCCATCCTGAAACCAGTAAACGACCTCGTCTCCCTCATTTATATCTCCTGAGGCGAGGGCAACTATCGATCTTGAGAAGAGTTTTTTCGTCAGCTCCTCGCTGAAAAGGTAAAGGTCAAGTATGCTCTTGGTCAGCCACTCTATTCCTCTTTCAGTCACCTGATAGTATCCCTTCCTTATCACAGTCACAAAACCTTCAGCTATCAGGTCTTTGAAGTGCTCCGATATTGCCTGAGGGGTTAGTCCAAACTTTTTGGCTATATCTCTCTGACTGCAATCCCTGTTTTTGACAAGCTCCGTCAATATAAGAAGTCTCATCGTGTCCTTTCTGCTCAGCAGGATGTTCATTGCTCAGCATTCGACATCCGAAGTATTAAAACTTTGTTTTGTGTCTTATCTGCACCATCTTTTCCACACCTGCCAATCAGCAAATTTTAACGATTTCTAACATTTTATAATGATTTAATATGATAATATGTATGACACTGTATGTATATGTATAGGTTTAAAGGAAAATTATTTCTACAGCATTTATTCATTTCAGCATAGCTGCTGGCAGCGGGTGGTGAGAATGCATAAGGAAGAGCTTGTACTTTTGCATCTGACGTTGTTCCATATGAAGAGGTTTTTCGAGGAGGCAGGAATTGCTAACGGACACTTCAAAATGTACGAGGAACTTGGAATCCAGCCCGTGCACATACACAAAAGCAAGGCTGAACACAAAAAGGCCATACTCACTCTCTGTAAAGGATTGTCTGAGATTTTTAAAGAGACGCCACCTGAAGAAGTGCTAAGAAATCAGAGAGTTAGAGAGCTGCTTGAGGTCATTGCCCTTCAAGGGTAAGTGACATTATGTAGGCATCCTCTCCATCACTGTAGTAGTTTGGATTTACACCGATAACTCTGAATCCCTTTTTTTTATATAAGTTTATAGCGGGGGTGTTGGAAACCCTGACCTCAAGCAGTAACCTTCTTTTTCCCCTTACCTTACACCACCTGATGGCCTCATCTATCAATCTCGAACCTATTCCCATCTTTCTGAACTCTCTTTTAACTGCTATCGACATTATCTTTGCGTCGTTACCTTCCATCTCCATTACCGTGATGTATCCAACGACTCTTCTGTCCACTTCAGCCACGAATATGACGCTGCCGTATTTTAGATACAGATAGACATCGTAAGCAGCGTTGCTGGGTGAAAAAGCCTCTCTGTCTATCTGGAGCACGTCCCAGTAGTCCCTATCAATGTACCTTCTGATCATTACCGACATCACGGCAGTTTTAATTATAGCGAAATCAGAATTTAAACTGTGCGACCTGAGGTAATAGCGGAGTTCGTTGCAGGTTTTGGAAAAGCTCTGGAAGTGTGCTGCGGATACTATCTGGAGGTAGCAAGGATACTGAAAGAGTGGGAAAAACTGCTGTGCGTCTGTGACAGAAATGCAGACGTAAAAAACGTCTGTGAAAAGTATGGAATAGAATTCATCCAGTGTGACGTTGAATCTCCGGGCTATCAATTGATTGAGATGTGCAGGATTGCTGACGTTATTTATGCGATAAGACCACCTCCCGAACTTTGGGGTAGCATAATCTCTCTTGCAGAAGTTACCGGATGCAGGTGTGTTATAAGGCCGATGAGCTGTGAGTTTGCAAATCCGGCTGTTAGTTATAGGGGGGAGAGGTTTCTTGTTTTCTGATTCCACTGTTTTTCCGGGCAAATTCTAAATGGCAAATTCTAAATGAACGAAGATGTAAAAATTTATATTCAACCCCCTTCTGCCATGGGGTGATGAAAGCTGTCTGCCAGTTCTGCGGTAAAACTGTGGAAATTGAACTCGCAAAGGGATGGGTTCTTCACCACTGGCTCGGCTACAAGTTTACTGAAGAGGAAGTTCTGAAGGTTGGCATATGCCCGGAATGTGCGACCTTTGGTGGTGATGGAAATAGAGTGACGTGCTGAGGGGTGTTGGAGTTTTAGGCGGTTAGATAGGATTGGACAAAGACAGACTGGAATAATGACTTATAGTGACTTTTAAAAACTTTAAAGGTGGATATATATTATTTATTTTGGTTATAACTTCAGAGCTTATTGTAATGGTAAATAAAGAGGATAATAGCCGATATGCTAAATAAACTTTTCTACTAACATTTGCCCAACATGGGTTAGTCTTAATCTTTGAATGTTTTTTGATCCAATACTACTCCAAATCAAATTCCCTTTTAATTTCGTCAATTTCTAAATCTCCCTTTCTAATAGCCCTGATTACTTCAATCTCATTCTCTAAATCTTCTTCAAACTCAACACCTTTCTCCATAGTGCCCGAAGTCATCGCTATTACCTGAGAAACAAGCTCATCTCTATTCATTTCTTCTAAATCCCTCTCAACTAACCACTCCTCAACTTTCTCTGGACTCATCTTCTTAAGCTTACCCCATACTCCAGCAGACTCCAAATCTTTCTGGTATTCCTTAACTATTATCAAATTTGAAACCATTCTAAGCTCTTTCTCAAGCTTTGCCTGAGATTTGAGCTTCATCTCCTTTTTCTGCTTAAGAGTTTTAAGCCTTCTCGCCAAGCTAAGCTCATCTGACTTCGTCTTTACTTTTTTAGCTGATTCGAGTATCAATCCGATTTCTTTATCAATATGCTCGATCTCAGCTTTAACGTGCCCAATCCTACTCTCAAGTTTTATCTCCATTTCTTTAAGCTCCTCAATAGACATCGAATCCAAGGGATTACGCCTGAAGAACTTGAAAACCATAGTAATCACCTTATTTTAAAAATTATGAATCTATAACTCTTTTATCTCGTTCTCAACCGAAATTTCCTTTTCTACTTCTTCGAGACTTCTTTCACCACTTTCCACACTTCTCCAAGCGTCGAATAATCTTTTTTCATCTTCATCTTCTGCAATCTCTACTTCCTTTGCTTCTATTCCAAGAACATTGATTAAATCTTCTAAAATATTGTCAAACGTCTTACCTTTGAGCTGTATCTTTATTAATGCGCTCTCCAAAATTTCTGGTGAAATCGAAGTTATCTTGTCCCATATCTTGTTTTCCTTCAATTGTTTCTCATATTTCTTTATTACAATTAGGTTCGAAACAAATGTGTATTGCTTATATAGGGTCTCAAATCTTTTTAGATTTAACTTTGCTTCCATATCAAGTTGTTTTATTTCCTGCACGAGCATCTTCTTCTTCAGCTTATCAGCACCAATTCCCTCTTCAAATGTTTTCGTCTTAGCCTTTTCAAGTCTATCTATTTCTTTCCTTAACCTTTCTATCTGATTCTTTAGCCTTATTTCTTCTTCCATCAATTCTCTCAGATTTATCCTATCTAATGGATTTTTTCTAAATCTGTCTAACAAACTCATATCACCACCACACTTATTTCGTGCATACAATCCTATTTAAATTTTTCTGAAATTATCCATTATGGAAAAAAATTAAATAATCTCAGGCGCTTGTAATGTAGATGTATATGTTAGTCGTCAGATACAAGAGTGACGCGGAAAGGAAGAGACTCGATTACGCCATAGAACGATGGGAAAACAGAATTAAATTAGAAAAGCCGAAAGGTACTGTAATTATAGTTAAAGGTGAAGAAAAAGACGTTAAAGCCTTTGTGGAGGATGTATTTTCGAGAGTAGATAATCCTAAAGAAAAAGTTTCGATTTACAGACTCGAAAGTTATAAGCCAGAGGTGGAGAAAAAATCCAGAACACTAAAATACGAGGTTAAAGACGTTAAATCGGTTAGGAAGTTCGTGGATTATTTAATGGCCAAAGTTGGTGCAAGTCTCAGCTATTCCAATGGTCAGTGTAACGTTTACAACGTTCAAACCAAGAAGGGGCTTGTAAGATTGGAAGTTTGTTTTAGAGATCATAAGCTGTTTTTCAGGTTTGAAGGTTACGGAAAGGGTGTAGATCACCTCGTTACAAGAATTGACGATGAGATGAGAATGTTTTTGAGCGAGGAGGTGTAGGTGTGTTCACCAATGGTGATTTTAGGTGTTTAAAGGAGTTGTTGAAACCCGCAAAAGATGTTCTTGATTCTGGTAGAAATATACGCAGAGAGGAGTTTGAATACAGAGTTTCCCTTTGGAACAAGATAAGGGAAAATTACCAGAAGTATAGAAGTGGAGAATGTGGTGAATTCTCAAGGGGTATGGACACGCAAGTTAGAGCGGAATTCGAATACGCCTTGCTGACTTTAGCTTGGAGCTTCGTAGAAAATAGAGAGGGGTTTGAAGGAATTAAGAGGTTTAACAGTCTTGAGTTAGCAGTCTTTGAGAGGATCGAGCGATATGATGTCTTTGAAGTTTCGAGTGTTGAAGATTTAAAGAGGAAACTTGCGAGGAGAGACGATCGAACCCTAAAACTGCTCGAAGAGTATTACGTTTTCATGAGAAATTGGATGGACGAGATACTGGACGATCCAGATATTGACAAGTTCGTGAAATATTACGCAAACAACAGGTGGAAATCGTTTAGAGAAAAGATCGACAAGGCTGTAAGTTTGCTTATAACGGAAATAGACTGGTTTGGTGATGTAATCGTTGCTTGGAAGTCTAAGGCTAAGGAGATAGAGGTTGAGAAAATTAAGGAAGAAATGATGAGTGAAGTTGAAGAGAAGCTTAGGCAGATCGAAGAGGAGAAGAAGAAGGTTGAGAAAGCAAGGATGGAAGTCGAAATTGCAAGAAGGAAGATTGAAGATAAGGAAAGAGAAATTAGGGCTAAAGAAGAAGAAATAAGAAGGGAATTGGAGGAGGTTGAAAGAGAAAAGGCGGAAATAGTTAGGATAAAAGATGAGATTGAAAGGAAAGAGAGGGAGCTTAAAGAGGCTGAAGAGAAGGTTAAGAGGGAACTCGAAAAGTTGAAGTTCGTTAAGGCTGTTGAGAAGGGTAGTAGATACGTAACTGCCGATGAGGTAAAAGCTCTGAAGCTGACATTCATCGGTAGGATTGAAAAAAAGCTTGGTAGTGAAATCAGGTTGTTCGGGAAGAAATTTAAAGTTGATGTTGAGGTGGAGGACAACGGAGTTAAGGCTAAGCTTGAGGAGAAGAAGCTGCTTGGTAAGGGAGAGGAACTTGAATTTAAGGCTATTTTCGTTTCGAGGGAGGAGAGGCTTAGAGATTTAGGGATAGACACCGATCCACTAACGCTCGAAGAGGTTTTACCTTTCGTCGAGAGGGAAATGCGTTCTGATAAGCGGGTGGTTCTGTGCATAGCTTCTCCAACCGGATTTGAGCAGAAGGTTAAGGAGTTCGTGGACGGTGAGGAGTTTCACAAGAATTTCCTATCAAAGCGTTTGTCTTTGTGCTTACTCGACATGGGGACAGGTGAAATCGTATTCAACAGGCACGATTCGACTGCAAAGGTGTTTGTCAATATTTGTGAGATGGAGCTGGACGAAGAGAGAATTGAAAGGGTTGTTAAATGCATCTTGGCTAAATTAGAGAGTAGGGGCTGGATAAAGCTTGAAGATGCATCGGATTGCGGTGACAAAGAGATAGTGAAGACCGCTTTTTACATAATTGCTGATAAGAATGGTTGGGTAGTTAAATACATTGAAGATGTTGGCTTGGTTTTGATGAAGAGGTGATCAAATGCTTGAGATTAGGATTGGACAAATGGATGAAATAGTTTTTAAACTCAAAATTGTGAATAAAAAACTGTTTAAAGACGTCGGGGAATTATTCAAAGAGATAAAAGGAATGGAAAAGGTTAAGAACAATATCGTCTTTGTATATCCTGTAAGTATAACTGCTAAACCTCAGTCTAAGTATTCATTGACTTTAAAAAATTTGGGGGTTACACATTATGTTTAAATGGTTTAAACGGAAGAAGGATGATCATAAACCGAATATAAAGATCGATATCGATTCAGCTCTAAAAATTGCTGAAAAAATTGATAATGATTATTGGCGTTCATGGGCTTTAAGGGATATAGCAAAAGAAGTTGCTAAAACTGGAGATTTAGATAAAGCATTGGAAATTGCTGAAAAAATTGATGATAAAAAGAATCGTTCATGGGCTTTAAGGGATATAGCAAAAGAAGTTGCTAAAACTGGAGATTTAGATAAAGCATTGGAAATATTAGATAAAGCAGTAGAATCCGCTGAAAAAATTGATGATAAAGAGGATCGTTCAGCGGCTTTAAGGGATATAGCAAAAGAAGTTGCTAAAACTGGAGATTTAGATAAAGCATTGGAAATTGCTGAAAAAATTGATGATAAAGAGGATCGTTCAGCGGCTTTAAGGGATATAGCAAAAGAAGTTGCTAAAACTGGAGATTTAGATAAAGCATTGGAAATATTAGATAAAGCAGTAGAATCCGCTGAAAAAATTGATAATGATTATAGGCGTTCATGGACTTTAGCCTATATAGCAAAGGAAGTTGCTAAAATTGGAGATTTAGATAAAGCATTGGAAATATTTGATAAAGCATTGGAAATTGCTGAAAAAATTGATGGTAGTTTGAGTCGTTCAGATGCTTTAAAGGAAATAGCAGAGGGGATTGCGGAGGTATTCGTAATACGCACGCTGAGAAGCAAAGCAGAAGAGTTGGAGGAAATAGGGGATCTTGAAAAGGCGATAGAAATATACGAAAAGATTGGGGATCACAAGAAAGTAGAAGAACTAAAAAGGGAAAAGCTAATCAAAGAGCTAAGTGAAAAATTCGACAATTTAGAAGAACTAACAATTGAGCAACTACAAGAGATAAAGAACAAAGTTGAACTCGCTGAAAAAGTAAAAGAGTTGATAGACAAATATCCGCATCTAAGCAAAGATATTAAAGGCGAAATCGAGAGATTTGAAAGTGGTGATTTCAGCGTAGATATTCAAAAGCTGATTGAAAAGTTACAACATAAAATAGATAAATATGAAAAGATAAAGAAAATCGAATCACGTATTAGGACTTTTAACGAGGTAAGGTTTCCAGAGAAGATATACATCACGATAAAAGAATTCAAAGAAGGAAAATATGACGTAAATGTTGAAGCATTATCTAAGCTCGTTGATGAAACCATAAACAAATACGAAAGAGCCAAATCCGAAATAGAAAATCTAAAGAAAGAAACCGAAACCTTAGGATTAGAGTTGGAAGATTTAAAAGAGCCCATAAAGCTACTCGAAAATGGGGATTATGAGAACTGTCTTAAAACAATAGAAAACATAAAAGCGAAGCTTGAAAAAGCCAAAAACTTCGTTCAAAATATCAAATCTAAGATAGAATCTGCCAAAGACGTGACTATCCCAAAACATCTAACTGAAATAAACGTTAAAACCGTCGAAGAGCTTGAAGAAATCGCTAAAGAACTGGACATTGTTCTAAATTCAAAACCTAAGATAAAAGTTGAAGTACTGAACAAAACGATTACAGCCAGCTGGAATCCTCTCAAGATTAAGATCACCAATGAAAGTTACGCCCACGCCTACGACTTGACAGTTTCATTATCTGATGAATTGAAGGTTAAACCGATTAAACCGATAACGGTTAAAGGACTACAGACAACCACAATCGAAATACCGGTTAAACCTAAAGATTTCGGTAGAATCCCATTGGAGATCACTGTGAGGTGTAGAGACGGGAAAGGTGAAGAGTTCGAGGAAGTTTTCTCGCCGGTTTGGGTTGATGTAGTTATCCAAGAGAATCAACCAAAAGATCGGGAAATATCCCCTGCGGAGTTCACACCTAAACCAACGACACCGAAGACGTTCCCACCTGAGCTTGAAGAAAACTATATAGAGGTAGAATTCATAGGCAGAGGTGGATTTGCTCGCGTATTTAAGGCTAAACGCAAAGATGGTAAAGTTGTAGCAGTAAAAATACCCATAAGTCTCGATCCAGCAACTGGCAAATCATTCTTAAGAGAACTTATGAATTGGACTAAGCTAAATCACGATAATATAATAAAGATTTACGACTACAACATTCTACCGATACCGCACTTCGAAATGGAATTATGCGATCAATCTTTAGCGGAGTTACCAAAGCCCATGGAAATTGAAAAAGCAACGTGGATGATATTCAACGTGGCTGAAGGTCTTAAATATTCTCACAGGCAAGGAATAATCCATAGAGACCTAAAACCTCAAAACATAATGCTTAAAGACGGAATTCCCAAAATAACAGATTGGGGCTTATCTAAAGTCGTAGCAGAATCCACTTCAACTTCAGTAGCTGCATTCACTCCCTATTATGCAGCTCCAGAGCAAATTTCGAAGAAATTTGGAGATAAGAACGATCCCCGTGTGGATATATGGCAGTTGGGTGTAATATTTTACGAACTCATTACTGGAGAACTGCCGTTTAAAGGGGATGATACAGCTGAAATACTGTCGAACATAATCATGACAGAACCAATACCACCATCTCAGCTCAATCCAGAAGCCAAAGAAGTAGAACCAATCATAATGAAATGTCTACAGAAAGAACAGTCAAAGAGATACAGATCAGTTGAAGAACTACAGCAAGATTTGGCTAAAATCCTTAACATTAGCTATAAAGAATCGTTAAAATTAAGCGTATCCGAGAAAAATCTCAATAAATCTGCCTACTACTGTGGCGAACTACTGCTGATCAACCTGAAGATTAAGGATTTAGTTTCAGCCTATAAGTTCGCTTCCGATCTGATCAATTACGCTGATGAGGAACTTAAAGAGCCAATTGTTAAGCTTTGCGACGAGCTTAAGTTCTGGTTGGATAGAGACTTCGCAGAAAACGTTATCGAAGAATTGATCAAAAAGGCTGAAGTCATAGTTCACAAGATTAGAGTTGGATTTAAGTTGATTTGAGGTGATAGTTGTGGTTTATCGTTGTTTGTCTTTTTAAGTTACGTGAGGTGGTTTTATGTTTTTCAAGTCTAAGGAGGAGAAGGAGATTGAGAGGAAGATTAGGATTAGAAAAGCCAAAGCCCAGCTTAAAAACTACATAAGTGGCTTGGAAAAGTTGCAGAGGAAGGTTTTGGAGCTTGGTAGGGAAGCGAGTCAGATAGGAGATAAGAAACTGGTTAAAAGGCAAGCAGAGAAGTATTTGGCCTTAGAGAACAGGATAAGACAGGCTAAGAGGTTGCTGATTTTGATGGAAGAAGCGGAAGCTCAGAGAGAACTCGTTAAAATTACGTCATCCTTCATAGCCTTCAGCAAGGACGTAGTGAACTCGATAGTTGAGGGACCGAATGTTAAAGATCTCGCAAAGATGCATGTGAATTTAGAGAAGGCTATGGCTAAGGCTGAAAGTTTGGAGGAGGCTTTGAGCGTCATTATCGACAGTGCGAGTGAGAGCATTCTTTCGAGCGATTTTGACGAAGAAGTCATTGAAGAAGTCGTAAAAATGTTTGAAAGTGAAAATGAAAGCAAAAAGATCGATGAAAAGATAAAAGAGGTTGAGGAGCTGATGAAGAAATGATAGAAATTGAGTTTTACAATAGGGAAAGAGAGATCCAGGAGATTATGAACATTCTCAATTCAAGACCGGATTTGATAATGTTTGTGTATGGACCTATAAACTCGGGGAAGACGGAGTTGTTCAGTCATCTGATAGATAGGCTGAGTGACGATTACGTGGTTTTTTACATCAATTTGAGGGAGAGAATGATTAGAGATTTTAACGACTTCATAGAGGCTCTGTTTGAGATAGAGGTGGGTGGTAAAAAGAAAGTTGTTATAAAAGAGCTTATAACCGAAATGACAAGGTTTGCGGGGATACCGATTTCCAAAGACTTATTAAATCTGTTCTTTAAGGAGGGAAGACCAAAGGATGCATTTAGATATATTGTAAACATCGTTAAAGAGATAAAAACTAAAGGGAGAAGTCCCGTGCTGATATTGGACGAATTGCAAAAAATCGGCGATGTTAAAATTGACGATTACCTGATCTACGAACTCTTCAACCTTTTCGTCAGACTTACCAAGGAACTGCATTGCTGTCATGTCTTTGCGGTTACATCAGATTCGTTGTTTATAGAGAGGGTTTACAGTGAGGCTATGCTGCATGGGAGGTGCAGGTATCTGTTAGTGGACGATTTTGATTACGAAACTACTGTAAAGTTCCTAAAGAAGTACGGGTTTAGCGATAGTGAAATTAAGCTTGTATGGGAGTACTTTGGAGGAAAGCCAGTATATTTGGTTGAGGCCGTGAAGAACAAACACAAGCTAAAGGAGTTTTGTGATGAGATGCTTAGAGTTAGAATTAGGCAAATTAAGGATTTTATCTACGGTTTGGAGGAGAAAGACAAAGATCTTTATGAAAACGTTTTAAAGTTGTTTAAAGAGTTCGAGGACAAAAAAATGATAGAATACGAAAGGTTGAGCAAAGAGATGAAAATCTGCGTAAAGAATAATGTTCTTTTCGTTGATCCTGATAAAAGCGTAGTTAAGCCACAATCCAAGCTGGACTTACTGGCTATCAGAAGGATATTAGATGTTATCTCGATGAAAATCTAAAAAATCGTTGGGTCGTTGATTATTATCTTTTGGTAATTATTCTGCCGTTACTACTTAGCCAGAGAATTAAAATAAAGAAAATTAAGCAGGAACAATATAGAAAAGTGAAAACTTAAGCGATCTAAGAATAACTTGTTAAAGTGAGGGATCCATAAATGACTGACTGTGAAAAGATATACAAATTCGTTCAAGATAATAAACTTGGATTCGAAGGACTCTTGATTGCAGTGGGTTTCATTATTGGAGTGGTTTTATGCTATGCTATAGGCCCTATTTTTGAAGTTGGAAGTGAAGGATTTTTTTGGAATACGTTATTATTCATAATAGGATATATCTTATTGGGTTTTTGGTATACTCATTTGATAGGATATATACTTGACTTTAGAGTCCTTGAGAGTGTTAGCAATATATGGAGCATTATTGTACTTATATTTAGTAATGCTACAGTAGGATTTTCGCTTATAATCTTACCAGCTACTTATGGTTGGTGGGGGATGTGGGAGGCTTTTGAATCTTTAATGTCGCTTGAATTACTTGGACTTTTGTTATTTGGAGCCAGTATACTTTTCTATACGATTCTTTGTGCAGAATATGGATCTGAAAAAGACAGCAAAAAAGAGAATAGTCTTATAACTGCGCTTATAATAATTGGTATATTTTACGGTCCAACTTTTGTGACTGTTTATTTGTTACTATTGTTTCTATCGGCGTATCCAATTTTCTTACTAACAATAATACCTTTGTCAACGTATGCAATATCTTATCCATTGCGGATACATATCCTCAGGAAAGTCGAAAAAATGGTACAAAAGAAGAAAATACTTTTAACTAAAGTTGAAGAAATTGAAAAGCTGATCTCCAAAAATCTACCGGCTTCAAAGCCTGATGAGGCTAAAATACTCAAAAACGATGCTTTACAAAAGATCGAACAAGGATTATTAGAAGAAGCTGAAAAACTCCTAAAACAAGCTGAGATTTTAGCCAAGCCAACACCAGATTACGTCCTTCAAAACGCCAAAAGGTTGGCAGAGGAGGCCAAACAATCCTTTGAATCCAAAGATTACGAACAGGCCATAAATCTCTGGAAGGAGAGCGTTGAAGAATACGAAAGGGCTAAGACCCTATCCTTAGAAAGAAACGACACGGACATAGCCAAAGCGATCGATGAAACGATAGAAATCCTAAGACAAAATCTCGAAAAAGCCCAAATAGCTTTTGATAGAGAAAGGATGGTCGGTGCAATAGAAGAGGGCAAGAACTTTGTTAGAAAAGGCAATGAACTCCTCGAAAAATCCCAGTTCGATCAAGCCAAAAAGGACTACGAAAAGGGATTAGAAAAATACGAATTCGCCTTAGAGATAGCGGAGAAAAGGGGATTTGAAGAGACCGAAAAACTCAGAAAAGCCATAGAGAGCGTGAAAGAAAGCATTGAATCCTGCCTAATAGGAAAGGCTGAGCAGATGATAGAAGAGGCAGGTAAAATCGACGATCCAATACAATCCGAGAGAAAATTCAGGGAAATCTTAAGCTGGCTCGAAAATCAGAACATAAACGAAAGAGATCTGAACAGACTGAAAGCATGGGCTTCGGAAGGATTAGTTGGTGCAAGGTTAAAGCAGGCTGAAAACGAAATGAAAGAAGCTGAGAGGCTATTCGATGAAAAGAGATACTACGATGCCAAGGAGAAGTATAAGTCTATCTGGAGCTACCTAAATGAGGTTTTGGATGAGGCTACAAATCTGGGGGCTACATTAAAGATTGACTACATCAACAGACTAATAGATGCGTGCAACAGAAACATAACTAAAGCTACGACCTTAATGTTCAAAGTTGGGGAGATTAAAGTAGGAGAAATCGAAAGGATCGATGAAATAGTCGAAGGTAATGTGGCGATAAAGACCGAAAATGAGGAACTGACCCCAATTGAGAAGGCTAAGATGGAGCTTAAGAGGACATATAGAGAAATAAAATTCATCGGTAGTGGGGGTTTTGCGGATGTTTTTAGAGTCATGGATAAGAACTGTAACATCTATGCTGTTAAAGTTCCTCGATTGCTCGATGAGAAAGACGAAGAGATATTCCTTAACGAAGTCACTAAATGGAGAGAGTTGAACCACAGAAACATCGTAAAGCTGATAAGAGCCCGTATAAATCCGCCCCACTTGGTTTTGGAATACGTGAAAGGCAAAAGCCTTGAGAAACTGTTGAAGGAGAAAGGCAAGCTTGACGTTCTTGAGGCTTGCAAGATAGCTTTTGACGTTGCGAGGGCTTTGGAATACGCACATTCAAAGCACATACTCCACTGCGATTTAAAGCCGAGTAACATCCTGATCGATGAATGCTTAGGCGAGGCAAAGGTTACGGACTTCGGTTTAGCCAAAGACTTGAGTTCGAGTGGGGTTAAAGGCGGAACTCTGGACTATCTCCCACCAGAAGCTCCTAACAACCATATAGAAAAATCCGACATCTATCAGCTTGGCTTGATATTCTACGAGATGATTGCCGGTAAATTGCCAGATAAGAACAACCCTAAGCCTTTAGGATTTGAAAAACTTGATTATCTTATAGCGAGATGCTTGTCTGAAGATCCGAAAGAAAGACCATCCGCAAGAGAGTTTAGGGAGGTTATTTATGAGTTCGTGAAAGAGCAATACGGGGTGAGTTTAAAGCTGTCGAAGGAACCTGACACCTTAGCCAGATGCTTACTTGAACTTGCACTATACGATGTGAAAAGCAATGAGCTGACTACAGCCTTGGCAAGACTTGAAGAAGCGAAGAAGAAAGTCACCAGATCAGACGTTAGATCACTTATAGAAAAGGCGATAGAGGAAGTAAAGTTCTGGCTTAACGCCAATGCTAAGCCAAGTGAAGAGTTGATCGATAAGCTTAGGTATCTGCTGAAGGTGGTATCATGAAGTATTATGGTTTAAGCGTTAAGGGAAGAAGAGAGAATAACGAAGATTCATATTTGATTGAAAAAATTAGAGATTTCTACGTTTTTGCGGTTGCCGATGGATTGGGAGGACATGAAGCGGGAGAAATTGCAAGCAAGCTTGCGATGATCGAACTTAAGGAGACACTTAAGGAGACTCTGAAAAGGCACGAAGGAGATTTGAAGGATTTACTCATTAGGGCTTTCAAAAAGGCTAACGACGAGTTATTTCTCCAGAACAAGATCAGAAAATCGAACATGGGGACAACGTTAACCGCTTGCGTGGTTAAGGGATTCAGGAGTATCATAGCAAACGTTGGAGACAGTAGAGCTTACGTGATAAACGGTGGAATTTGGCACACTAAAGATCACAGTTACGTTCAAAAGCTTTTGGACGCTGGTGCTATTACCGAAGAGGACGCCTTTAGACATCCCTATAAGAATATCGTTACGAGAGTTATTGGCTTGGATGAGGATGTAGAAGTTGATCTTTACGAGGTGGACTTAAGAGGAAAGGTATTACTGCTGAGTACGGACGGTTTGCACGATTATGTTAGGGATGAAAAGATTAAAGAGATAGTGCTTAGTTTTGAGCCAAAGGATGCTTGTGAAATGTTGATTGAAGAGGCTTTAAACTCAGGCAGTAGTGATAATATCACAGTAGTGATCATTAGATTTTGAGTGCTCCAAGTATGCTTCAAGTAAAGACATATTACAAAATATATAAAGAGAATCAAAGAGAATAGTAGTATCGAGATAAAACATATCTTGACGAATATGCGGAACAAGATCTACTGGAGATTTGGAAAAAAGAAAAAGATTTAATAATGAAGTATAAAAAACCGAGTTTGGTGATGTTATGATAGATGCAACCGAATTTCTGACTATAATGCTGAATAAGGTGAGAAAGGAGTTTGAAGAAGCCAAGGCTAAGGGTGATTTTAAGACTGCAAGAATGAAGGCTTTAGAGTGTGCTAAATATTGTTTTGAGATTGCTAAGAAGAATTACAAAGAAAGAGAGTATTATTTTAAGCTCGGTGAAAAATGGAAGAGGTTAGCAGAAACCTTGGAAGAAGAACAGAAACCCAAAAAGGTTGTTGAGAGAACTGAAGGAGGATATGATTTCAGAAATTATATAGAGAGTTTAATTGCCAAGTCTAAGGTTAGGTGGGAAGATATAGGTGGGCTTGAAGAAGTTAAGAGATTACTGATGGAAACGGTAGTGATTGCGGGACTGCAAAAGCCGGAATCGATAAAGCCTTGGAAGGGGATTTTGCTATTTGGCCCACCCGGTACTGGTAAGACTCTGCTTGCTTCAGCCTGTGCTGGAAGCTTAAATGCAACGTTCTTCAATGTTAAAGCTGATAAAGTTTTGTCAAAGTATTTTGGCGAGTCATCAAAGCTGATCTCAGCTTTGTATCAGGTTGCAAGAGAAAAAGCACCATCCATCGTTTTCATAGACGAGTTTGACGCTTTAAGCCTTTCAAGAAGTGGGGAGATCAGCGAGGCGTCAAGGCGGATGCTTTCAACTTTACTTGCAGAGCTTGATGGTTTTCAAGATAAGAAGAGTGATCTGCTTGTGTTGACTTTAGCCGCCACGAATACTCCGTGGGACTTAGATCAGGCTGTTCTGTCAAGATTTCCCCGTAGGATATACGTGCCTCTGCCAGATAAGAAGGCTTGTGTCGAGATAATAAAGATACATACTAAAGGGTTGGACATTTCAAGACTTGATTTAAAATGGATAGCCGAGAAATGTGTTGAAATGCTCTATTCTGGTAGAGACATAGCTAACCTATGTCAAGAGGCAGTTTGGGTTATGGTGAGAGACGTAAATCCAGAACTTTACAAATTAGCAGATTTGCCTTTTGAAGAGTTGAGGAAACAACAGCTGAATGTGAGACCTCTTGAAATGAGCGACTTCGAAAAAGCTTTTAAGAAAGTCAAATCCACTCTAACTAGGAAGGATCTAGAAAGATATGTAAAGTGGAATGAAGAATTTGGTGGATGATAAGTGTTTTATATGATATGGTACAATTAACTATAAAATATGCCGAAATCAAAATTAAACAATAAATCCCTGATCAGACGTTCTGTTGTATTTTGTCCAGTAACCAAATGCAGGTGTATTTCTTAGGCACTTCAGCTTTCTCCACTCCACGCCTTTTTGCAGGAC
>CAZUMR010000040.1:0-27203 GCA_964622075.1 uncultured archaeon
ATAAAGTAACTTAATTTTTATTTTTAATTTATTTAATTTTATGTATAAATTTATAATTCTTAAAAAATCAAAATAGAATTTAAGAGTCACAGATTTAATAACTTCAAATAATCAAACGTCAACCTAAAAAACTCAGGGTGGATCGGAAGTAAAATGGCGAAGAAAGGTAAGAGCCGAGCCAGTTACAGAATAGATAGAATTACTGTCTCAGCAGTCGTCCACTCAACCGAGGATATGGAAAAAGTTGGAGAAGCCATAGCGGAGCTTTTCCCGTTCGAGTTTGAAATAGAGGTTAGCAAAGCTAAAGGGCACTATGGCAATGAGCTGACATTTCTTGAGGTGGAAATAAAGGACAGGAAAAAAATAAAGGAGTTCATAAATTATCTGTTTGAGAGACTGAAAGAGAGTGGGGAGCTCGAATACCTGAAGGAGAGTCTTGAGGATAGAGTTGATGCTGACAACACGCTGCATATTAGATTCGACAAGCAGAAAGCGTACATGGGTGAGGTGGTTCTTGGAAGCAGAGATCCGATAGCCGTAAAGATCAAGATAACGACGTTTCCCTCAAGGAGAGAAGCTGCAATCAGTGCTGTCAGGGAGCTTATAGACAGGGTAATGGCTGACAGCAGAACTGGGAAGGGGTAAAAATGCAGGTAGACTTTGTAAGATTCAGCATCCCGGCAGGTGTAAACAGCAGGCTGACAGATGGATACTCTCTAATTATCCACTTTTCTGAAAATAATTCTCGCTCCCCTCATTCTCCGCACTTCTCAGAAGAAACCTCAGAAAACTCCTCAGAAGAAGTTTCAGAAAAAGAAAATTGTTATTACATCTCAGAGGCAGGGAGAGAAGAGAGGAGTTCCAGCAGATCTAATAGAGTTAAGGTATATAAAGCAAGCTTGGTTAGAGCTGAAGACGTTAAAGAACTGCACAGAAAATTAAAAAAGGTCAGGGGATTTACGGGCGTTCTCAGCTCAGACGTCAGGGTAAACAGAGAAGCAATAATGAGAAGAAAAGTTGATGTAATACTCGATTCTGAAGAGAGAGAGCTCGACTACCCTTCAGTAAAACTGGCTGCTGAGAAAGATGTCATCATCGAGGTATCTCTCTCCAAGTTCCTCAGAGTAAGGGGGTTTAAAAGGTTGAAGCTGCTTGATGAAACGAGGTTGCTGCTAAGGCTGTTAATGAAGTTCAGAACTCCGTTCGTCCTTACAACGGGTGCTGAAATGATTTATGAATTAAGACCGGCAAAACAGCTCTGCAGGTTTTTTCAGTTTCTTGTGGAGAACGAGAGTGAGAACGAAAGCAGATTGAGATGGGATAAAGTCATGGAATTGAACAGAAAAACAGGCGAGAGAATTTACAGGAGGTTGCTTGATCCAAATTACATCATGGACGGGCTGGAAATAGAGGACGTGCTTGAGGAGATGTGATGTCTTAAGGACATCAGGTGAAAAAATGAGAGGGCTGCCACCTGCACTCAGAAGAAAGAGACGTTACGTCGCTTTTGAGATAGTAAGGTTTCAATCAGATGAACAGGGCTCGGATGGTGTAGATAAGCTGGAAGCCCGGGACTTTCTGAACGAACTCTGGGGGATTGTGCTGTCACTCTACGGCGAGTGGTATGGAAACTTGGGTTTAAAGCTTGAAGTTTTTGATGGGAAAAAGGGAATAGTGAGGTGCAGCAGAGATAAGGTAAACGCACTTGTAGTCGCTCTGACACTCATAACAGAAATAAAGGGTGTTAGAGTTGCTGTAATAACAACAGGAGTCAGCGGAACAATAAAAGGCTGCATGAGGTTTCTCAGGACATCCGATCCCAGGACGTCTGAACAGTAACCCATTCCGGTATTGAGTATTAAAACTGAGGATTTAGAATTTCTAAATAGATTTCTAAAAGATTTCTAAATAGATTTAAATACAGCCAAACGCAACGAAACTGACTGACTGCAAACCGGTACCAAGCTCAGAAGGCGACGTAAAGGAATAAATACGAAGACGTGTGAAATTGTGCAGGCTTTAACTTTTAAAGGGAGGTGAACGCATGCACTTACCACAAATGGGGTACGACCGGGCGATTACGGTATTCAGCCCTGACGGTAGACTGTTTCAGGTTGAGTACGCACGAGAGGCAGTAAAAAGGGGGGCAACGGCAATAGGTGTAAAAACAAAGGATGGTGTTTTGCTTCTTGCCGACAGAAGAGTTGCAAGCAAACTGCTTGAAGTAACGACAATAGAAAAGATATACAAGATAGATGAGCACATCTACGCTGCCACTTCCGGACTGGTTGCAGATGCAAGAGTTTTGATTGAAAGGGCAAGGGTTGAAGCTCAGATAAACAGGCTGACTTACGATGAACCCATAACGGTAAAGGATCTTGCAAGAAAGATCTGTGACTTCAAGCAGCAGTACACGCAGTTCGGCGGGGTCAGACCGTTTGGAGTTTCTCTGCTGATAGCGGGCTACGACGATAGCCCGAGACTCTTTGAAACTGACCCAAGTGGAGCACTGCTGGAGTACAAGGCCACATCAATTGGAGCCGGGAGAGCTGTGGTAATAGAGCACTTTGAAAACGTTTACAGAGATGATATGAGCCTCGATGAGGCAATAGTGGAGGCAATGATTGCCCTCGGAAAGGCCATAGAGGGAGAGCTGAATGTAGAGGGCGTGGAGCTCGTGGTTCTTACTGGCGAGGGAGCAAAGAGCGTTGTCGGTGATGAGCTGAAAGCTTACATAGATAAAGCGAACGAGAAAATAAAGGAGGAGCTTGAAAAGAAGGAGTAAGCTCCTCCCGGGGGGATGGGATATGGTTTCACTCGACAAGGCAGTGATTGCAAGGTTGAAGAAGCAGGGAGAAACGTTTGAGGTTCTTGTCGATCCATATCTGGCAAGAGATCTAAAGGAGGGCAAGGAAGTTGACTTTGAAAGGCTTCTCGCAGCAGAGGAAGTTTTCAGAGATGCGAGCAAGGGAGACAGGGTTAGCAAGGAGGAGTTAAACAAAGTTTTCGGAACGTCCAACATAAACGAGATAGTGAAAACAATAATAGTGGAGGGAGAGGTGCAGATAACAGCAGAACAGAGGAAAGAAATGCTTGAACAGAAGAAAAAACAGATAGTTGAATACATAAGAAGAAATGCTGTTGATCCGAGAACTGGCACACCTCATCCCCCCGCGAGAATTGAAAGGGCGATGGAGGAGGCGAAAGTTCACGTTGACATATTCAAGCCGGTAGAGGCTCAGGTGAAGGACATCGTTAAATCAATAAAGAGGATTCTGCCACTCCGGTTTGAGGAAATTGAGATTGCAATAAAGGTGCCGGCAGACTACACGGGAAAGGCTATTTCAGCACTGTATTCCTTTGGTGGTGTCGAAAAGGAGGAGTGGCAGAGAGATGGTAGCTGGATATGTGTGATGAGGATCCCGGCCGGAATGCAGGGTGATCTGATGGATTTGCTTGCAAGAACTACAAAAGGTGAGGCCCTTACAAAAGTTCTCAGGAGGATTCAGGGATGAGGAAGATAGTAATGCCCGGAGATTTAATAGCAAGAAATCCAAGAGCTGCAGGATACGGAACTTACGTCGAGAGAGGTAAGGTTTACGCCAAATTCCTCGGACTGCTTGACAAGACAGATACAGGAGTAAGGGTAATACCCCTGAAGGGAAGGTACATACCCTCTCCCGGAGATGTTGTGATAGGAATTGTCAGAGAAGTGACTGCAAACGGGTGGGTTGTGGATATATACTCACCATACACAGCCTTCCTGCCAGTAACTGAGTATCCTGAGAATGCGATGAAGAACAGAAAGGTCAACGAAGTTCTTGACATAGGAGATGCGATAATTGGAAAGGTTCTCAACATAGATCCAAAGATGAAGGTAACGCTTACAATGAAAGATAGGGTCTGCAAGCCGGTAAGGGTTGGAAGGGTTGTGGCCATAAACCCGGCGAGGGTGCCGAGGGTTATAGGAAAGAAGGGGAGCATGATAAAACTCCTGAAATCCGAGCTCGGAATCCAGATTATCGTCGGGCAGAACGGACTTATATGGCTAAATGGAGATAGAAGAAAGGTTTCGATTGCCGAAGAGGCAATATACATAATAGAGGAGGAGGCTCATACGGAAGGGCTCACCGACAGAATAACTGAGTTTATAAAAAAGAGAAAGGGTGAACTGGAAAATGGAGAAGCCTAAGCTTATTGTTGATGGTAGGAGACTCGATGGCAGGGGCTTCGAAGAGCTCAGGCCAATAAAAATAGAGGCTGGAGTTTTGAAGAGGGCTGACGGCTCCTGTTACCTTGAAATGGGCAAAAACAAGATAATCGCTGCTGTTTACGGGCCAAGAGAGGTGCATCCAAGACACTTGCAAGATCCGAGTAAGGCTGTGATAAGGTACAGGTACAACATGGCTCCGTTCAGTGTGGAGGAGAGAAAGAAGCCGGGGCCTGACAGGAGAAGCGTTGAGATATCAAAGGTAAGCAGAGAGGCTCTGGAGCCGGTAATAATGAAAGAGCTCTTTCCAAGGTCGGGAATAGACGTTTTCGTGGAAGTTTTGCAGGCAGATGCCGGAACAAGGACTGCCTGTCTAAACGCTGCAAGCGTGGCTCTGATAGATGCGGGAGTTGCCATGAGGGGAATGGTTACAGCCGTTGCCGTTGCGAAGGTGGATGGTGAGATAGTTCTTGATCCCATGAAGGAGGAGGATAACTACGGAGAAGCAGACGTTCCAATAGCATTTCTGATAAGAAACGGAAAGATAGAGTCCATAGCTCTGCTTCAGATGGACGGGAGGCTGACTCTTGAGGAAATGAGGAGAGCCATGGAGCTTGCGAAGAAGGGTGTGATGCAGATATACAAGCTGCAAAGAGAGGCAATAATGAGAAAGTACATGAGAGAAGGAGAGGACTACGAGGGTTCTGAAGAGGCTATGGAAGTCGAAAGGGAGAGGGAGTGCGAAGAAGCGAAAGGAGAAGGGGAAAAAGAAAGAGAGAACAGGAAGGAGGAAGGACGAAATGAGTGACGATATTCTGATGGACATAAAGAAAGACTACGTTCTCTCAAGGATAAGGGCAGGAGAAAGGATAGATGGCAGAAGGTTCGATGAGTTCAGAGAAGTGAAGGTTCAGACCGGCATAATAGAGAAGGCAGAAGGTTCTGCACTCGTAAGGCTTGGAAACACGCAGGTTGTTGTTGGAGTTAAAATGCAGATTGGAGAACCGTTTCCAGATACACCTGAAAAGGGGATCATAATTACCAACGCAGAACTCGTCCCTCTTGCATCTCCAACTTTTGAGCCCGGACCACCGGATGAGAACTCGATAGAACTTGCAAGGGTTGTTGATAGAGGTATAAGAGAGAGCGAGGCTATAGACCTTGAAAAGCTCTGCATAGAGGAAGGAGAAAAGGTATGGATCGTCTTCATAGACATACACGCCCTTGACGACGATGGAAACCTTATGGATGCCTCAGCAATAGCGGCAATATCAGCGCTGAAGAGTGCGATCGTTCCGGCAGAGAGGTTTGAAGTTGGAGAGGACTTTCCACTGCCGGTTCAGGACTTTCCAATAAGTGTTACATCTCTTGTTGTTGACGACAAGGTGCTTGTGGATCCCTGCAGAGATGAAATGAGTGTTGGAAGCAACCTCATGACAATAACTTCTGATGAAATGGGCAGAATAGTTGCGATGCAGAAGAGCGGAAGTTACCTGCTTCCTGAGGAAAAGTTTTATGAACTGCTCGAATTGAGCGTTGCGAAGGCTGGAGAGATTAGGGAAATCGTAAAATCCCAGATTCAGGGTGGTCAGGATGGCGAAGACGAAGAAAGTTAAGATGGCCGGCAGGTTTGGGCCAAGGTACGGACTCAGAATTAGGAGAACCATAATAAAAATAGAAGAACAGCAGAAAAAGAAGTATCCCTGCAAGAGGTGTGGAAAGATCGCTGTAAAGAGAGTTGGGACAGGAATCTGGAGATGCAGGGCGTGCGGATACACATTTGCAGGGGGAACGTACATACCGGAGACGCCTGCTCTCAAAATAGTCGAGAGAGCTGTAGCCAAGAAAGAGTGAGCACTTAAATTTTGTAATTTAAATTTTATATTCCGATTTTGTATTTTTGTATTTTATTGCAGTTGCTGTTAGTTAGCGTGTGAGCAGTGTAGATAGTGTGGTGATGTGGTAAGACAAGGTGAGTATAAAGTAATTACTACAAAGATAAAGTAGTTAAACATCCCCACATCCAGTGCTGCATGCTCTGCGTGAAAGGCGGGCTCTGTTACATTGACGGCACATTCGTCAACGCAGACATTCTGATCGACGGGGGAAAAATAGCGAAAGTGGCAAGAGATATAGGTGAAGATCTGACTGGAGAAGAAGTTATAGATGCAGAAAACTGCCTCGTAATTCCTTCTTTTTTCAACTCACACACCCATGCGGCAATGACACTCCTCAGGTGTGTGGTTGAGGACAGACCTCTGATGGAGTGGCTCAGGGAAGTATGGAAAATAGAGGGGAGGATGAGTGATAGTGATGTTTACGCAGGAACAAGGCTTGCAATCCTTGAAATGATCAAAACTGGATGTGGCTGTTTTTCAGATCAGTACTTCCACATGGACGCAGTAGCAAGAGCTGTGGAGGAGAGTGGTGTAAGGGCAGTTCTTGGATATGGAATGATTGACATGGGTGATGAGGAGAAGAGAGAGAAGGAGCTCAGAGAGGCGAGAAAATTCATAGAGGGGTGGAAAGACAGGTGTGATAGAATTGGGCTGAGCGTTGACCCTCACTCACCCTACACGTGCTCGGAAGAGCTAATCAGAGAGAGCCTAAAGCTTGCAGAAGAGTACAGCCTTCCAGTCCACATTCACGTAGCTGAAACGGAGTGGGAGGTAAATGAGATACTGAACAAAAAGGGAATGAGGCCGGTGGAATATCTCGACAGTCTGAACGTTTTCAGAGAGAGAACGATTATTGCTCACGGCGTATGGCTGAGTGATGGTGAGATAGAATTGCTTGCCAAAAAGGGAGTGAGTGTTGCTCACTGCCCCGTCAGCAACTTGAAGCTTGGCTCCGGAATTGCAAGAGTGGCTGATTTGCTGAAAGCTGGAGTTAACGTATGCCTTGGCACAGACGGTGCTGCAAGCAATAACAGCCTTAACATGCTGGAAGAGATGAAGTTTGCAGTTTTACTTCAGAAAATCAGGAGTGGAGTGGATTCAATCAGCACGGGAGATTTCCTTAGGATGGCAACAGAAAATGGCTACAAAGCTTACGGAATTAAGGGCGGCAGAATTGAGACTGGTTACCTTGCAGATATTGCAATTCTTGAAAAGAGCTTCAGCTACACTCCACTTTACAACCCCGTTTACAGCATCGTTTACTCATCCTGTGGATTTGAAGTGAGAGATCTCATCGTCAACGGAGAGGTCGTAATGAGGAATAGAGATGTGCTCACAATGGATGAAGAGGAGGTAATAGATGAGGCAGAGAGGAGGGGATTCAATCTTGTTCTCTGATTATCGCCTTGCATCTATTAGCATGAACATTGAAGTTAAAGCTAAAGTTAAAGCCTAAAGCTAAAGCCCGAAAAACTTTCTGTATTTATCCTTCAGGAAGATAACATTTCCCCTTCCCTTCTTTACCTTCTCTATGTATCCCCTCCTCTCAAGGTCGGTAAGAATCAGGCTCACTTTGGCTTCTGAATACTTCAGCCTGCTTCTCAGCTCTTTTTGAGTTATCCTTCCTCCCGCACTAACTATAACGTCCAGAGCCTCTCTAAGATCATCCGGCAGGCATACAATTGCGTTTTTAACGTCTTCAGCCCTGAGCTCGTCTGTTTCACTTAAAACGTCCGGAACGCTCTCTGTCTCTTTCACTTCGCCCTCACTGTCTCCAGAGTAAATATCCTTGGAGCTTTTGTTTCCAAAATCAAGTTTTCCAAACTTCCTGAGGATAGCCAGACTTACAATGGCAACAAAACAGACTGCAACCACAGCTGCTACATTTATCCTGTTATTTGGCTGCGATTGAACAGTTTGCGGGGACGGAAATTCCACATTTGGCTGTGTGAAGTTGAAGTTCAGAGGTGGAAAGAGAATTAAATCCACGATATAACTGCCATTCTTCTCAATTGTAACGTTATCCTCCGCATAAAGCACAACCCTTCCGTTCTGATAGTAGTAAGCCCTTATTACGTAGTGCCCGGGAGGAAGGCTAAACGAGTAGTGTCCATCCGGAGTTACATATTTCTGCTCAGGTGTTGTGTTTACCACTATTACGGCTTTTGGCAGGGGTTTCAGATTTTCCCAGTTATAAACGACTCCGTGGACTACAGCTCCACTGCAGGGATATGCAAACGATAGAAGTATGAGTAATGCCAGTAGTTTTGCTGATGCTTGCATCAGCCAGATGGTTGAAAAAGCTGTATAAAATAGATTGCTTTAAATCTCTCGGATTAAGCCATTCCAGTATCACACTTTCCTCCAAGCATCATACCGCAAGTTCCGATCCGTCTTCAAAGGTAAAGGTTACAGTCGTATTTCTGTAAATGCAGAGTTTTTCTCCCGGGTAAAGCGTGTAATCGGTGATTCCGCAGTTAGATCCCACAATCTTTATGTCGAAGTCAGCAATATTTTTTATACAAATTTTATTTCTACATCTACACGCATGAATGTAATCGCTCCTCTCGCCAACTGCCTGAATGCTGAGTCTGGCTTTCTCATCGTCTGAAAAACTTGCTCCGCTAAACGAACTGAACAAACTGAAGACGCCAAAGATAAGTGAAACTACAAGCAGCACGGAGACGAGCTTAAAAGCTCTCAGCTCCAGAAATCTTAACTTCATGCTCACCACCTCCTGATAGCAAGTCTTGTAACCGCATATATTCCCAGAACCATGGAACACGTGCAGAAAGCCTGAAAGATTGCCAGAGTAAATCTTCCTCCCGGAACTATCATCACAACAACGCCCCTGATCTTATCCATGTCCGTTTTTCCATCAACCTCACTCAGGTTATCTCCTTTCGTAACAACACTCCCGTTCAGAACTTTCACAACCCTGTGAACAACAAGCTCGCCGCTCCTCTCGTAAACAACGACATCACCACACTCAGGAGATAGCAGAGGAGCTACAAGCACGCAGTCTCCGTTTTTAATATCAGGAAACATGCTGTTACCGTTAACAACGTAGAGCCTTACCCCGGCTATCAGTGAAAGAGCTACCAGAGCTCCAAATGCTGCCAGAAACAGCTCCACACGCCCCATGGCTCGAATTCCAGACTTCATTTTCATTCCATTTTTGATTAACTGGATTTCCCGGCAAACAAAACAAAAAATAGGAAGATCACTGATTTATCGTAACGGTGACGTTCATTATGGTTATGTCTCCCTGATAATCGTTACCGGCCGAAGTGTGAAACTCCACGTTCATGTTCATCTGCAGGTAGCTGTCTGGTGGGCTGTAGTAAGCACCGTTGGGATCGAGAGCAGGTGGAGTTACGTTGTGGATGCCACAGTTCTTCAGATCGTCAAGATCGAAGTAACCATTCCCGTTCAGATCGCTCAAACCGTAACTCACTCCAGCAGCTGTAACGTTGCCATTATAAACGAGGTTCTGCTGAAGTTGCTGAACATCGTTAACGAACCATGTGAGGGACAGGGACTGAACATAGAGATAACTGCTCATTCCCAGAGCTGTGGTCGGAGCTGTGTCAGATTCCGGACCGTTTACGAGTCCGTTGCTCACGTTTCCATCGTTATCCTCGAGTTCATTCATTGTGAAGTCAAAGTTCAGGCTGCTGCCTGTAACGTTTCCAACGTTCCATACTCTGAGTTCTCCTATTTCACCCGGAGCCCCGGGCAGCCAGTTGTACACCTCCCAGGCAGAGTTTGAGCTCGCAATTCCATCAGTGAGGACTATGTCAAGCACACCGGCCTGGATGTTTGCAGTTGTTTTCTCAACATCAGTGAAGTAAGCGTAAGTCCCGCCTGCAAGCAGAGACAGCGTTGCAAGAATCAGAATCAAATTCGATTTTCTCATGGTCATACCTCCTTTTAAATTAAATTTATTAAATTTAAATTAATATCGCTCGAAATCAGATAAAAAAATAAGAGGTTACTGAATCAATCAGTACGGTGCGTTCGGGTCGTTCGTCTGGAATGCCTTGAAGGTCACATCAAACGTGCTCTTGTCACCCTGATAGGCGTTACCTGTAGCACTGTCAATGTGCAGACTCATGTTAACGTGCATCGTAGCTCCCGGACTCAGACTGCCAAGGTAAACCCAGCTCCCTGCCTGGGAATACAGAGTTGTACCGGCCGCAAGCTTGTCCGTTCCATCGACATTAACCTGAACGTAAGTCTTGTTGCTGAGGTCGTTTATGTCGTTGGCAGGGTTGGCTGCGAGCTCGGGTTCAGTTGTAACACCACCACTGTCAACGAGGTTATCAATTTTCAGGTAAACATCAACTGTACTCGTACCGTTGTTGTAAACTGAGGTGTTATACCAGTAAGTCTCACCTGGAAGAGCTGTTAGAGCTACATTGTACGGGCCAAACGATCCACTCGAATCCGTAACTTCTATATCTACAGTTCCTGCAGCAAACACATTGTTCTGGGACGTCTCAACATCAGAGAAGTAAGCAAACGTCCCCGCTCCGAGGACGACTGCTACGAGTCCCAGAACAAGCAAACTAACGGGTAGTTTTCTCATCTCCTGCACCTCCAGTCTAATGTTTCATCTAAAACCATATAAAACAGCAAGAATGTAAAATATATTTTTGAAATACAGATCAATAACAGGAATCAATGGTAAAAACTGCAGATAGGGTTGAGAGATATGGACTGCAGATACTGACCGGAAGTAAGGCTAAAAACACGATAAGTAAAAAGAGAATTACTCAAAGTGAGAGAGTAACTCGTAACCAACTCTGAGCAAGTTCATGCCCTTCTCAGTCGTCCTGTAAACGACCCTCCCATCAACTCTCTCAACGCTCAGAAGGCCAAGGGATATGATCTCCTCAATAATTGCAGTAGCTTTTTTAAAATTTAAATTTGCACCGTAAATAATTCTCGTTTTATTAGTACCGTGCTTGGCTATTTCAAGAACTTCAAGAACTATTTCAATTTTGCACCTTCTGTTCTTCTCCTCATACACATTGCGAGAACTGCGAAGTTTTACGGCTTTTTCAGGCACAGTATTTCACCTCAATCTTTCCTGTGTCCGGACTCAAATATAAAGTTTCCTAATGAAACTTTATCAATTTTTTACACTATCATAACAATTATGTGCTAAAGGTTAACAAGGATCAGCAATACTGATCTGGAATTCAAATCACAGAGCAGAACTGAAAAACGCTATCTGGAATTCAGAATTTATTATTAAAATTTAAAACTCAGTATCTTTCATGGAAAAGCCCGGAATTAAAGTTACGGTATTTGCTCTGGCCCTCACATCCATCACGTTTCTGGCCTTTGAAACCATCCCGATGATCGTACTCAGCGGAAGCATGCAGCCATACATGAACCCGGGAGATATAGTAATCGTTTACAGAGGTGTAAATCCGGAAAAACTTGAAGTTGGAGATGTTATAACATTCAAGGTCCATCTGAAAAGGGATACAGTCGTTACTCACAGAATAGTCGGATTCGAGGGAGATAGAATAATAACAAAAGGGGATAACAACAAGGTAAAGGACGATTTCACAGTTAAAGCTGAAGACGTTGTGGGTGTACCCGTAGCACTCATACCTTTTGCAGGATACGTGGTCAGTGCGATTAGAGAAAACGGAATCAGATCATACATCGTGACCGTTCTAATCCCATCATTATACATTATTGCATCCGAGCTCAGGGATGCAAAGGGAGAAAGAAGGGGCAGAAGTCCCAGAACCCGGAGGTTTTTCTCAGCAAGAAGATTTGTCGTAACCCTAACACTGTACTCTGCAGTATTCTATTTTCTGTCCTCACCACTGTTTGCAGATGTGGCCGGTGTCAGGTGTGTGGAATTCACGAACTCCACCACCGGTTACTCTCTGGGAAAAACGGGAATCTCCGAAATAATACCGGTTTTCTGGACAGTTTCCGCAAGCAGAATTTCCCCCGTACTTCCCTATCTGATTCCCCTTGCCATTTCCATAACCGCAACTCTGCTCTCCTACCCTCTATGGCTGAAAGAGGTCAGAAGCAGATTCAGGAGGAGGTGATTCTGTTGAAAGGTTTGAAGGGTATGAAAGGTCTGAAGCTCGTTATTGCACTGTTACTGATAACGGTGGCTATTTCTTCAGCCTACCTTACGTACACATCCCTTTCCCCAAAGAAAAAGGTTATCAGCGTTCCAGAAACTGTAGCCACTTTGAAGACCAGCTATTCTGGCTATGCACTTGTTACGGAAAAAAATCCAGTCTGGAAAACTGGAGAGAAGCTGAAAGGTCTGCCAGTTTACGTAACTACGGCATCTCCCATCTTTAACGTCACGTTTTCAGCAGAAATCGGTAATTCTGCAGCAGGATTGAAGGTAAACAGACTTGATGTCAATACCGAGGTCATTTACTTTTCAAAATATGGAGACGGTATCGTCTGGAGTAAGGAGTATACATCAAACTCGTCCAGCGTAAAGCTCTCCAGAGCAAAAACAGAGGTGTCTGTAGATGTGTCTGATGTGCAGAGTAGAATAATCAGCATAGAAAAAGAGCTCGGGTACAGAGGAAAAACTGGAATAGAGGTTATCAGCACTGTCAACTACGAGCTCTCATGCAATGGAAAGGTGCTGAAAGGAGTAAAGAAGTACACACTGCCAATAACTCTTGACGCAAACACGTACTCTGTAAAGAGTGAGAAAACCGGAGAAAGCAGCATAATCGTAAAAAAGGAGAAAGAGATAACAGTCAGACCATCTGTTGAGGAGGCTTCGCTACCCGTAGCCGTTCTTGCAGCTTCTGTAGCAGGACTCTGCGTGCTTGCCTTCACAGCAACAAATCGAAGCAGAGGCTACTCGAAATACAGAAATCTGATAAGCAGAGGAAACATCAGGGATTTCTCTGGTAACGTTGTAGATCTGGAAACGTTTGAAGACCTGCTTGGCGTGGCGATGGATACTGGAGAAAGGATAATTCAGAGCGAGAATGCCTTCTTCGTGATCCACGGTAATACTGCTTACGTTTTCAGGGATGTCAATTCCTAATGCAGTCCTTAAGAAGTTTTTTCTCCCAGTCACTCATGGAGGGACAGATCGAGCAGCCGAGTCTGTAAAAGCCAGTGTAGTATAGAGGATGAAGTCTGAAACCTTCAAGAACTGAGTACAGCTGAACATGACAGCCACTCCAGTACTTTATCGGGAATACTTCCTTGGATACTCTCCACATGATTTCCGGTCTTTCCCTCCTCAACCTGCTCTCAGCATCCCTGTCACCGGCAATGAGACACCTGTTTCCAGCAACCCTTTTCAGAGCTTCCATTTTTTCCCTCGTACACCATCTGTCCTCAAGGGTTGGAGAACCTCTGCTCAAATCGAATTTAACTTCCGCCTTAATCAGCTCCACGCCAAGTTTTTCGCACACATCCTCCACGTAATCTTCGGTAAAGGGCAGTTCAAAGTTTGTTTTCACGTATATCGCTCTCACATCTTCAAAGGCTTTTTTAGCCAGAATCAGAGATACAAGACTGTCTTTACCCCCGCTAAAAGGAACTGCCACCGGCTCTGAAACGCTGGATCTCAGGAAGTTTACAGCAACTTTTTCGAGAGTTCTCAGAATTTTCTCATTCTTTTCTGCCATTTCATCCACGCTAACCTTAACAGGTCTTACATCGTTCTCAAAAACAGTTCTGCACTCCTCTCCAATTTTCTTGCTCAGAATGGCCTTCAGAAGAGGAGAGTATATCCACTCCTCATTCATCAGCTTCCTGATTACCAGATTTCCCTCGCAAACCTCGACGCCGAAAAATTTACCCGTATTCCGGGCAAACTCTTCTGACAGGATAAAGTAAGCATCGTAATCCGGATTGATTTCAACTCCAAGCCTGTTTTCACGTGAAAAGAGAAAAACTCTGCCATCAAATTCGAAGTTCAGCCTGAGACTGGCTTTTTCGAGCTCAAACTTCTCCCTTATTTCCTCCATTCTTGCATTTCTCACTGCTTTCTTCTCAATCCTAACGTGTCTCGTTAGAGGGTTGTACTTCAGAGCTTCCTCAACAAAAGCAACTCCAAGCTCTCTATCTTCTCTGCCCGAAAAAAATATTGGAATACGGTTTTTCAGCTTCTCGTAAACTTCCGGATCTATATCCTCTGCCCTTCTGACTCCACCGAGACTAAGAGTTTCACAGCCAGTTGCGTGTGAAAGAGCTTTTGCGTCTTTTCTTGCTCTTGCTATGACGAGGATTGACGATTTCATCTGCAGTTACTCGTTTTTCTCAGCCAGCTTCTTTTCTATCTCCCCGTACATCTGCTTGGCCATATCGTAGTATTTTGCTGCATCATCGAACATCATCTGATCGTTGTACATTGTCCCTATGTAGCCAAGAGTGTCTGCAACGTACTTCTTCCACTTCTCGTCGTCCTTTGAAAGTCTGTCGAATATTTCCAGAGCTTCCCTGTGGTACTTTTCAGATTCATCAAACCTGCTCATCTTTCTGTATAGAACACCCATGTTGTTCATGAGCATTCCAAGCTTCGGAAGGTTGTCCTCATCCTCCTCACACAGCTCCCAGAGAAGTTTCTCACACTCCTTATAGTAGCTTTCAGCTATGTCGAGTCTCTTTGCCCTCATGTAATACGTTCCAGCGTTGTACAATGATTCGGCTATTCCCTCTCTATCGTTTATCTCCTTTCTTATGTCAAGAGCCGATATTAGATACTTCTCTGCCTCCTCCTTCCTGTCCATGTCCATGTAAAGTACTGCAAGCTCGTTCATGACGTTTGCAAGCATGGCTTTCAGCTCTCTATCATCTTTCTCCTTAAGCAGCTCTTTCAGGATTTTTTCTGCCTCCTTGAATATCTTCTCGGCCCTGTCCTTCATTCTCATCTTGTAAATTGCCCTGCCTCCACTTATCAGAAATCTGGCCTCAAGGTCCGGAACGTTGAGTCTCCTGCAGAGCTTGGCAGCGGTTATGGATGCCACTGCAGAGTTGGATATGCTCTGCTCATCATCTCTTCCTTCAGCCATGTAGGAGTAGTGCGAGAAGTATATCAGAAGCAGCAGGTTTCTCCACTCGTCGTCAAGTACTGACACACAGTTGGGATCAGAGAACAGGTTCTCCACAACCTTTTTCACATCTTCCGGTGCTTTTTCAGCGATAATCGCGATCGCGTTTATCGGTGTTCCTCTCCTGATCTGCTCAAGTACCTCTTCCACAACTTCCATAGGTTGAGGGCGAGAGGATACTATTTAAATCTTGAGTCCTTCGAACTTCAACGCACCTCACAGGAGTAGATGAGAGATGCCAAAAATAGCCGAGATATTTTCAAGCATAGCAGGGGAAGGGTCGTGGATGGGAAGGCCAGCAACCTTCATCAGATTTAGCGGCTGCAATCTTTCCTGTGAGTGGTGTGATGAGAAGCATGCAAGAGACATTGAAGGTGGAGAGTACCTGAGTCTGAGAGAAGTTGTTGAGGAGTGTAAGAAGAGAAGGTTAAGGAGAGTCGTGATTACTGGCGGAGAGCCACTGCTCCAAAAAGAAGATTGCATAAAACTCGTTAAAGAGCTGACAGCACTTGGATTCAGGGTGATGATAGAGACCAACGGCACACTGCTAAACAGGCTGAATCAGGAGGAGAGAGAAATTCTGAGGAACTGTGAGATAACTGTAAGCCCGAAGAAGGGCCACCTATCCGGAAATGCTGTAAGGACAGCAATAAGCCTAAGTGCCCAGTTTAAATTCGTTGTGGGAGAGAACTCCTGGAGGTGCGATGAAGTAAGAGATCTTACAAGAAAATATTCCATAAATAATGAAAATATATGGCTAATGCCCATGAGCTTGAACGGCATTATAGATGAAGACCTCGCCAGAAGAGTCTGGGAATTCTGTGTAAAGGAGGAATTTAACTACTCGGACAGGTTACACGTGAGGGTGTGGAAAAACGAGAAAGGCAGATAACCACGGAGGTGATCAGTTGGAAGCAGAGAACTCGAAGCTTAAAAAGCTGGAGCTTAAAAATTCGAAAATAGTTACGGGATTCAGATTTAGCGGAGCTCACAAGCTCAATTTGAGCTATGAAAGCAAATGCTGCAGACTTCATGGACACTGCTGGAAGGTTGAGGTTGAAGTTGAGGGCAGAATTCTTGAAGACGGGATGGTAATGGACTTTTCAAGAATAAAGGACCTGAAAAAAGAGCTCGATCACAGGTACATCAACGAACTGATAGAGCAGCCGACTGCAGAGAACATAGCCCTGTGGATTGGTGAGAGAGTCATGGAAGCTGCAGGGGACAGAGAAATAAGAAGGATCGTCGTCAGAGTCTGGGAGAGCGAGGACAGTTACGTTGAAATGACTTTTGAAAAATGACTTTCAAGGACTGAAAGGCTGGAGAAAAGATAGAAAAGAGAGGTTTGAGCGATTTGAAAGGTGATTCAATGAGCAGAGAAGTTCCACGCTGGACGGTGCTCGTAATACTCGCGATATACGCCTCCGCCGGTTTTCTCGGGGCAATTCTAACCCCGCAGTATAAAGCGGCGGGAATGCAGGCCTTCAAGAATCCCGAAAGTGTTACGAACTCGATAACTTACTTCTTAGCGATACTAATCTTCACAGGCATAATCCTGATTCTGTCAAGATATAGGGCAATTTTGAAGGCCATCCTATACTTCGTAGTTTTCCTATCGTGTTACTACACGTTTTACCCGTTCCTCGGACTGCTGGGGTTCGTTCCCTCAGCAGTTATACTTCTGGCTCTCGTGAAGAAACCAAGCTGGCTGAGCGTAGATATTGCAGCCTACTTTCTGTCTATTGGAGTCATTTCGATTTTTGGAATTAGCCTCGCACCCGTGCCCGCGATAGTTTTGATGCTTGTTCTCGCAATTTACGACGCGATATCGGTTTACAAAACCAAGCACATGCTCACGCTGGCCGAATCCATAACAGACATCAGCGTCCCAATGCTTTTCATAATCCCCGTTTCGAGCGATTTCAGTCTGGAGGACGTGAAGCTGGGTGGTAAAGAGGACAAAAAGGAAAGAAAGGCCGTCTTTCTCGGGGTTGGAGACGTAGTAATACCGAACATACTCGTAGCCTCAGCCCAGAGGTTCGTTCAAGCCCCCGTCATCTTCGGCCTGAAACTTCCGGCGTGGTTTGCCCTGTTTGGTGGCCTGATTGGTCTCTCGATCCTGCTGACGAAGTTCGCAGACAGACCACAGGCAGGTTTACCGTTCCTCAACATTCCAACGATTCTGGGATTCTTAGCCGGATTGCTCATCTGATTGCCTGAATTTTAAATTTTACTGGAGCTTAAATTTTACCTATATAAGATTATGAAGCTTGTGCAAGGCAAACGTAAAAAGCACTGGTCGCCACGTTTGGTTCATGAGGCTAACCAGAACAGCAGAAGTTGTGCTGAAGAAAAGGTACCTCCTGAGAAATGATAAGGGAGAGATTATAGAAACACCCGAAGAAATGCTCTGGAGAGTTGCAAAAGCTGTAGCTTCTGCAGAGGAGAAGTATGGTGGAGATCCTGACAAAACTGCAAGAGCCTTTTTCAACATAATGGATGAACAGCTCTTTCTCCCGAATTCCCCGACGCTGATGAATGCAGGAACAGGATTGAACCTGTCAGCCTGCTTTGTCATTCCGGTGGAGGATTCCATTGATGGAATTTTCAAGGCTCTGTGGGATATGGCAAAAGTTCAGAAGAGTGGTGGAGGAACTGGATTCGCATTTTCACGCTTAAGGCCAAAAGGGGATATAGTTCACTCAACGAAGGGTGTTGCAAGCGGTCCTGTTAGTTTCATGAAAATATTTGACGCTGCCACCGAGCAGATAAAGCAGGGCGGGAAGAGAAGAGGAGCAAATATGGGCGTTCTGAACGTTCACCACCCCGACATTGAGGAGTTCATAAAGGCGAAGTGGGAGGAAGGTGTTCTCAGGAACTTCAACATAAGTGTTGGAGTTACGGACGAGTTCATGAAAGCTGTCAAGGAAGGGAAGGATTACCCTCTCATCAATCCGAGAACGAAGGAAGTTGTAAGAAGGGTGCCGGCAAGGAAAATATTCGAAATGATAGTTGAAGGAGCTTGGAGAAACGGAGAACCTGGAATGATATTTCTCGATACCATTAACAGGCACAACCCCACACCTCACGTGGGAGAGATCGAAGCAACCAACCCGTGTGGTGAGCAGCCTTTACTTCCTTACGAATCGTGCAACCTCGGTTCTATAAACGTTTCAGCGTTCGTAAAGGGGAGTGACTTTGACTGGGACAGGTTGAGAGATGTCGTCCACATAGCAACGAGGTTTCTTGACGATGTGATAGATGTCAACTCCTACCCGCTAAAAGAAATAGAGGAGAAGACACTCGCAAACAGAAAAATCGGGCTTGGCATAATGGGTTTTGCCGACGCCCTGTTTAAGATGAAGATACCATACGACAGCGAAGAGGCTCTTGAAATTGCAGAAAAGCTGATGTCATTCGTTCAGAGTGAATCACACAAAGCCTCACAGCAGCTTGCAGAGGAGAGGGGAGTATTCCCCAACTGGAAAGGCAGTATCTGGGAGAAAAAAGGAATAAAGATGAGGAATGCAACGACAACGACCATAGCTCCAACTGGCACTATAAGCATAATAGCAGGGTGCTC
Source organism: uncultured archaeon (assembly GCA_964622075.1). GTDB lineage: Archaea > Halobacteriota > Archaeoglobi > Archaeoglobales > Archaeoglobaceae > WAPX01. Next base: position 18,769 of record CAZUMR010000040.1, read on the forward strand.
CTCAGGAATTGAGCCTGTTTACGCTCTTGCATTTAAGAGGATGCACATACTCGACGGAGAGGAATTCTTTGAGGTCAACCCGATATTTGAGGAAACACTCAAGCAGCTTGGCCTCTACAGCGACGAGATTCTTGAAAGGATTGCTGAAGAGGGAAGCATACAGGATATTGAAGAGATTCCAGCAGAGATAAGGAGAGTGTTCAAGTGTGCTCTTGACATAGCTCCGGAGTGGCATGTAAGAATGCAGGCGGCATTTCAGAAGTACACCGATAATGCCGTTTCAAAGACGATAAACATGCCAAATCATGCAACCAAGGCTGACGTTGAAACTGCCTTTTTGCTTGCTTACGAGCTTGGATGCAAGGGAATAACAGTGTACAGGGATGGCAGCAGGGAAGAACAGGTGCTTGCTCTTGCAAAGAAGAAAGAAGAAAAGGAGAAAGAGGCAAAGGAGGAAATCAGGGGAAGGATAGTAAAGACAGGATACATAGAGCCAAGGCCACGTCCAAAGGTAACGACAGGAACGACCATAGAAACGAAAACGGGTTGTGGTTCCCTGTATGTAACGATAAACGAAGACGAATACGGAATAGCAGAGGTATTCGTTCAGCTTGGAAAGAGTGGTGGGTGTGCTGCATCACAGACAGAGGCAATAGGAAGGTTGCTGAGTGTTGCACTTAGAAGTCAGATAAACCCCTACGCGCTCATCAGGCAGCTTAAAGGAATCAGGTGCCCGTCAATAGGCTTTGACAACGGAGAAATAATAACCTCATGTGCAGATGGAGTTGCGAAAGTTCTCGAGAAATATCTTAGAGGAGAGTACACGAAAAGGAGAACAGACGGAATAAAGCCGTTAACGGAGTTCATGGAGGAAAAGGGAAAAAAAGGGAAGCAGAAAACGAAACTCATAGGCGGAGTCTGTCCTGAGTGTGGCAACGTACTCGAATATGGAGAAGGTTGCATGGTTTGCAGAGTGTGCGGATATACCCGGTGCGGATGATGAGTTAAGGCAATACCTAACTCATCAGGCGAATTAGGGACACCAGAAAGCGTTACAACCTAAAGATTTATATAATGGATGTCCTGAAAAATGAAAGACGAAGTGCAGCCGGGGAGTTTGAACAGATTGCGGGATGAATAGGGCGAATGGAGACTCCTCCGGCTGGTCAGTGTTGAGTATCGTTAAAGGAGGTGATGTGAATGGAGCTGCCACTTGCCCCGGTTGAGAGGATAATCAGAAACGCCGGAGCTCAGAGAGTTAGCGAGAGTGCAAAGAAGGCTCTTGCAGAGGCTATCGAGGACTACGCAATGAAGGTTGCCAAGAGAGCTGTTGAGCTTGCAAACCACGCCGGAAGGAAGACCGTTAAGGCTGAAGATATAAAGATGGCTGCAAAGGAGCTGTAAATTTTTCAATATTTTAATTTTTATTTTTCTTAAATTTACTTGACCTCAGATAAAACTATCCTGATCGTACTCTAAACTCAGGGGATAATTTCCGTCGTGTTGTTGAATGGAGGGTAGTAAAAGTCCCTGAGGTCAAACAATCCATCCTCCACAGCCCTGAAAACTGAAGGCAATGTCTTTTTTACCTCCTCAATAAGGTGTTTACATGTATGGCATACGAGCTCGAACCCTTCCTTTCCCCACAGCCACTCCCTGTTGAAAAACAGACACCTACCACCGCACACATTCCTGTACTCGCATCCAGAACACGGCTCTCTTATGTCGACGATCCTCCTTATTCCATCCTCAAGACTGCCAGCAATGTTCCATTCAAAGTCCGCACACACGGGACAAGCAGTAATTCTGCCATCCGTAGTTATGGCAAAAGATGTCTTCCCAGCCCCGCACGGAGGAGATGTGTTTGGTTCAAACAGCAGTGCTTTTAAAACCCCAAGAACGGGAACTATTCCGGGTATTCTGCCTTTCTCGATCTCCTCTCTCCACCATCTCACAAGCTCTGTTATCCCGGAGTTGTACCTTTCAACCCAGCGGGAAAAATCACTCCACAGATCCTCAGGACTCCATACTGCATTTATCTGCCAGTGAACGTGATCAAAGCCAAGAGATAGCAGATGCCTGACGTCTCTTACTATGTCCGTCCTCTCACCAGCAACCATTCTTGCTATGAGATCTCCCCCGTAAAATCTCTGCAACCACCTGACGTTTTCCAGAACTCTATCGTAAACGTCTCCCTTGTAGTAGTCGTTTACCTCCCTTACTCCATCTATTGAAACGAGTATTGAAGATAGTTTTTTCAGGTACTTCTTTCTGACATCTTTCAGAAAAAGTCCGTTTGTCTGAAGAACGTAGTGTTCGGCTTTTATTTCATCCATCATTTCCTGCATTAGCTCCACTCTAAGCAAAGGTTCTCCTCCGTAAAAAGCAAGAATGGCTTTCTCGTCCCTCTCCACAAACTCCTTCAGCATATCGAGCTCGTAGGTAATTTCAGGGGGCATTATTGATTCGTCTATGCTACCTCCACAGTATCTGCATCTGAGGTTACACCTTGCAGTTAGAAAAACTATGTAGAGCATGCCCATCACGGCCGGACATTTAATTGTGAGATGCCTATTTAGACTTATTTAACTGTTAAACTGTAATTCATTTTTTCATCCTAACTTTCATCCTAACTCTTTCGCCTCAGCTCCTCATACCTCCTCCTCACAGCATTCGACAGTTCTTCCCTGAGCTCTCCGGAAAAGTAATCTATCCTCGCAGCTATTGCTATTTTCGCAGCCATAAACCTCGCCATCTTTCCCCTTTTCTTTTTGGGCAGTGTTCTCACAAAGGGATGCTGAAATATGACTCCATGCTTGGGAATTTTTGCTTTTTTCCCCTTTTTCATCCTCGCAATCGCCTTGTAAAGACTTTTTTCCGCTCCAATTATTTGAATCGTGCTTGCCGGCATTTCAGCAAGTCTCTTCAGACTTCCTGCCTTCTCCAGCAACCTTGCAGCTATTACCCCACCAAGTATTGAATACAGGTTTGGAGCTATTTTCTTCACGACATCCTCAATTTCCCTTTCCACCTTCCTTCTGAGAGATCTCAGAGATTTCAGCTGCTCCTCAACGAGTCCTGTTATCTCACTCTCCCTGACCTCCACAACGTCGTTCAGCTTGTTTTCAAGCAGATTTACTGTCTCGTCAAGCTCGTCAAGCAGCTTCAGGAGCATTACAGCATATCTATCCTCTCTTTTAAGCTCCCTTTCTGCTTTCTCCCTGAAGTGGAGTATGGTAGATTTCCTTAGTTCAGCGTAGTATTCCCTCTCAGAGTCAAAAACCTTCAGCCCTACCTCCCTGAGGTTAAAGGGCAGTTTTGGATTTTCACATTCGAAGTCAAATTCTGCCTTCTCAACGTTCCCGACTTTATCCTTATCCACATCAACAAACCCGTACCATACTCTATATCTCATGAACTTCAGCTCCCCGGTTGTTCGGTTCAGCTATAAAGCCATTACACGTTATTCCCTTCTCCTCAAAGAATCTGGTCATGTCCCTGAGCAGTTTCCGGCCTTCCACATCACTTTCAACTGCAGCATATACTGCCGTGCCGGTAGAGCTCATTCCTGCTCTGTAGTGCTCAAGCAATTCTGAGATTTCAGGATACATGCTTACCTCGACTCTCTTAAAGCCCACGTTCTGAATTGCTCTCACTCCCTCGTTGAATGAGTCCAAATCCTTCTCAACTACTGCAGGAAGTAGTTTCATCAAAACTATGTGAGAGACCTCTCTAACTTCCTCCAGAGGCAGAGGACAGTGTGAGGAGAACAGGTTTACTTCCCTGCTCCCAGAGAAGCCGGAGATGTCAGGTATTACGACTGCAGTTTTCCAAGGAAACTCGTGCCTTGCTATTACAGGAGGTGGAGGTGCCCTGCTTGCAGAAGATGGAGCAAAAGATGGCTTTACCTTCCTGCTGTGCCCGCCGTCAACTATGAATCCACCGGACTCAAATGCAGCAACTCCTATCCCAGAAGTGCCACCTCTGCCAACGAATTCTGCAAGTTCCCTTATGCTTCTTGTCTCACCTTTCAAAAGAGTGCACGCTTTAGCCACTGCCAGTGAAAGCTGGGTTCCACTACCAAGCCCGCAGTGAGGGCGGTAAGCTTCCAGTATCCTTACTTCAAAGTTGCCAAAAAGGCCAGCTACTCTTCTCGCCCTCTCAACGAGCTCTTTCGATTTAACGTTACCTTTAACGTTACTTCCAGCTTCAACTCTCAATTCCTCGGCCTCTCTGACTTCAACAACCATACCGCGATCTATCGCAAACCCGGCACCACCATCTACCCTGCCAATTGTTCCGTTCAGGTCAATCAGAGTTATGTGAATTCTTGCCGGGGTTTTTACTCTGATTCCTCTCCTGTCCTCAGCTCCTTCGTCCACGCTCGTAGCTATACCCTCGCATATATAAGATTTTGTAACGTTTTATCATTCAAAATTTGGAGTTATTCGAGGTGATTGCTCAGATGTCCCTCAGATTTAAAGAAGTCAGGGTGTAGCAGATATGCTGATGTAAAATGTAAAACCAAACTAAAATAAAAAATTAGCAACTCACCTTCTGAAGACCCTGAGCTCACCCATGAAGTACTTCCAGTTAAGAGCGAAATGCAGGAGTACGAGAGCTACAAGAGCAAAACCAACCCAGGTGTGATAGTACGCCCAGTCTCTCTTGGCAAAACCGAACACCATAAGCTCACCGGTATGCCAGCCGTGTGGAGAGAGGTACAGCACAAGCCCCGAAATGAACTGGAACAGTCCCAGAACTATCAGCGCAAATACTACAGGAACCTTCGTTTTCGCACCCATGACAGGCGTAAATGCTCTACTTTTTCAACTTTTCGGTTAATCTAAAATCGTTAAGAACGTTTGCAAACAGGAAAGCGTCTCACGTAACCGCAGTTCAGACAGGTTACTATCACCCTTCCCTTTTTTATCCTAACTCTAACTCTGTCGTGTCTGTAGGGATACAGACACTTCTTGCAGAACTTCCTCTTCTGCTCTCTCGGTATCTTTATGCGGTACTTCATTGCTATTTTCCTTGCCAGCTCTATGTACCTCCTTGACAGGTCGTAGTTATCGAACTTCTTCTCCTCTGCCATTTCAAGGAGCTTTTTAATCCTCTCCTCAGCCACCCGTCTTTCAAGTTTTTTCTCCCTCTTCAGCATTTTACGTCCTCTTCAATTTCTTACCTGTTTTTATTATTATCCGGTTTTGAGTCACAAGTTTCAGGTAGAAATCCAAGCTCTATAGCTTTCTCTATAACCGCCTCAACTTCTTCCTCAACGCTCATTTTCTGTGTGTCCAGCACGAGTTCAGGGTTATCAGGTTCTTCATACTGCCCATCCAAACCAGTAAGCCCTTCAAGCTCCCCCCTCATGGCTCTGGCATAAAGACCTTTGGGATCTCTCCTCACTCTCTCCTCAAGCGGACATGTCAGATAGACTTCCATGAACTTTTCTATCTCCCTCCTTGCGTATTCCCTTGAAGATCTGTAAGGAGCTATAACCGAGACTATTGTTATGACTCCGTTTCTTGCAAGAGTCTCGGCCATGTGAACGACTACTCTGTTGTGCATCTCCCTTTCTTCCCTGCTGAATCCCAGATCGGGATAGAGCTTGCTCCTTATTCCATCCCCATCAAGAACTTCTGCCGTGTAGCCCATCTCCTCAAGCTTCTCGTGAAGTGCGTTTGCAAGTGTTGTCTTTCCAACTCCACTCGGCCCCGTAAGCCATATAACAAAGGTCATACCAGTGCTTTCCCCCTGAGCCCGAATTTTTCAGGCTCAACACCAAACAGTTTCAGGATTGTAGGGGCAAAATCGTATATGCTTGCGTTTATAACCTTCCCTCTCACATCCTCCCCCACATCAAAGCTCTCCGGCAGTTTCAGGGATATAACTCCATACTCCGAGTGGACTGCATCATCCGGCCCCGTATCGTTTTTCAGCAGGTAGTTACTATCCCATCCAAGAGTGCCGGCAGAACGCCAGTATAGATCGTCAAAGTAAACGAGCATGTCAGGCTTATCTCCCCTGCAAACGGGATATATCTCCTCAGGGTAGAAAACCCTTGTTTCCCACTTCTCACCATTTGGCCCTCTGATACTTCTGATCATGTCAGCTACCTCATCCCTGACTTTCTCATACTCAGATTTCTTTATCACTCCCTCGGGCTCCCTACCCTTAACGTTAAGGAAGATTCTGGCGTAATACCCTCCCCACGCCCATGCAGTTGTTCTACCCCAGTCAACATCCATCTGTTCGAATCTCGTTCCCGGTTTTTCAGGCCTGTTTCTTACACTGAGCAGGCCCTCCTCTATGAGCCACTGATTTACAGCAAAACAACCCTTCATTTTCTTTATTCCGTGATCTGAGACTATCAACACTGCAGTATTTTCATCCAGCAGTTTCAGTGTTTTTCCTATCTCCCTGTCAAGCAGCTTATAGTAGTCCGGAATAACCCTGCTGTACTTGCACTTCTCGTGCAGGTGGTGAGTTTCATCAAAGTACTTCCAGAAAGCATGATGGATTCTGTCAAGACCTATCTCCACGAACTCGAAGTAATCCCAGTCCTTTGTCTCTATCATGTGCCTGATTAGCTCAAATCTCTTTTTAGTCATCTCCCAAACGCCTTCCACAACGGCATCCTTATCGTCTCTTCGAAACACAACGTCAAAAATGTATTCTCCAACAACGTTTTCAACCTCTTTTTTAAGCTCCTTGGGGTATGTGTAGTTTACACTGCTGTCCGGGGTTATGAAGCACGATACAAGCCACCCGTTCACGGGTTTCGGTGGATAGGATGGTGGAATCCCTATGAGAACCGATTTTTTTGGAGATATGTAATCCCACACAGCCTTCTCCTTTACCATAAGACTGTGAGCTATCCACATTTCATCGTAACTGTAACCTTTCCTGTGCCTGAACCCGTAAAGTCCAAGCTCACCGGGAGTCTTTCCAGTTGCCATGCACATCCATGCGGGAATTGTTATCGCAGGTATTGTGCTCTTCATGGCACCATAAATGGAATTTTCCACAAGCTTCTTTATGTTTGGCAACTCATCCATGAATTTGCCGAACAGCAGCTCTGGCGGAGCTGAATCTAAACCGATAACAAAAACCTTCACATCACCCACATCGCCCATTTTTTCCCACCCGATCTTTGTCTTTAACTTGGTCAGATTTGAGTTTTCACACCAGCCTGCATTAGCTCGCCAGCATAGACTTAAGCCTGCCAGCTAATATCCAGTTCAAATAACCTTTTCACCTCTGACAGAGCCTCTTCAAGTTTCTTCTCGTCAGCCTCAAAAACAGACCCGACTACTTCATCTTTGCCTCCCGCATTTATTCCAAGCCTTCTCAGGGATTCTATGAGTTTTCTGCATCTTTCATCTCCTTTCCCAAGCCTTACGTAGAGCTGATATTTCCCATTAAAGCCTCTGTTAACGGCAATACACACTTTCGCTCCTCTATTCCACACAAGTTCTCTTGCCACCTTGGATATTATGGCATTCGAGGAATAAAAGCTTACAAAAGCCACCCCATCCTTCATCCTGGCTGAGCTGACAGCCCTGTTAATGTCTTCCCTAACCTCCCTCTCCTTTTCCAGCCACTCCTCCCTTTCAAGAACTTCATCGAGCCCTGCTCTGGAAAGGAAGAAGACTGCCTCCTCAACACCGTACCTGTCGAGCGTTATGTAGTTGGAATCTATTAACCTGACAGCCTTTACAAGATCCTCCTTCCCTGCACCTTCCTCTTCAGCGATTTTTTCTGCAAGTTCACCAAATCTCTCCATTTCAAAAAGTTTCACACCAACGTCGCCAACAGCTCCAAGAACTGTCAGATATGAGCTGTGATTGAACAGTTCTGAGACAACGAAGCTTGCAGAAGGGTAAATCTCTCCTCTTGAAAGCGGGTTGTGATAGACTATATTCCCGTGAGATATGGGCTCCTGAATGTGGTGGTCTATGAAGTAAGCCTTTTTGAGTAAACCCCTCTCTGCCAGACTGAAAACGTCTCCCGGCATGTTGAGATCAACGAAGTACGCAAGTTTGGAGGAGTAAACGCCACTCTCTATTCTTGGGTCAAATCTGAATTCTCCAATGGGTGGTGTGAAAACGGGCATTCTACCCCTTTCTCTCATTATTATCGCAGCTGAACTGATTCCGTCCGTATCCCAGTGGTGAACTACTATTTCCATGCACGGCGATAGCTTAACTCTTAATTATCTTTTTCGATAATTCGTTATTCCGGATAACATATTATGCAGCTATATTATCGGAGTAAAAAAACAAAATAAAACAAAAAACCAGCAAACTAAAGCCTTCTCCTCAGTGCAAGCAGGAGTGACAGGATAGCTAAAAGCACCTCGAACCCGGGAGTCTTCCTGTGTTTTGTGGTTGTGGGTTGAACGGCAGTGGATCGGGTAGATGTGGTGG
>CAZUMR010000041.1:0-30181 GCA_964622075.1 uncultured archaeon
AAATCAAAAATTAAAAACTGTATTCACCATACTTTGCCCATATACTGCACGTTCCTTCAAAACTGACCATGCACGGCCCGACGGGATCTCTTGGTGTGCAGCTCTTCATGAACAGCGGGCAATCTCTGGGTGTTACAAGACCTCTCAGCACTTCACCGCACCTGCAGGCCCTCTTTCTGGGATCTTCCTCAGGTGTGAAGTCTTCAAACACGTCTTCAAAGACTTTAAATGCGTCGTGCTCTGAATACTTTTCAGATATTGGTGCTCCGGAGGAAGGGACAAGGCCAAGTCCCCTCCACTCCCAGTCGTCTCTTCCAAAAACCTCATCCATGACTTTCTGAGCTCTAACGTTTCCCTCATATGTAACTGCCCTCGTGTACTCGTTCATCAGCAGCTCTGTTTCTTCACCAGCCCTTAACTTTTTAACGGCCTTCACAAGCATCAGAACTGCAAGAAGTACATCGTTTGGCTCAAATCCCGCTATAACCTGGGGAACCCTGTATTTCTCTGTTATCTCCTCGTAAGCCTTAACACCAACAATCGTGGAAACGTGTCCGGGGTTTATGAAGGCATCTATCCTTGCTTCTCCAAGAGAAAGCAGATAGTCCATTGCCGGAATGAAGTACCGGTGAGAGGAAAAAACGTAGAAATTCTCGACATCGTCAAGTACGGCCAGAGCTGTGGAGGGCATTGTCGTTTCGAAACCTATGCCAAAGTGAACGACATCCTTCCCCTCCTTTTTCGCTATTTCCAGTGCATCAAAGATGCTGTAAACTATCCTTACATCTCTCTCCCCGCGAAAGCTGAACAGTGTTTTTCCCATGTAAGGAACTCTTGCCATATCTCCGAAGGTAGTCAGTATAACATCCCTGTTTTCAAGGAGGTGAAAGACCATCTGCAAATCAGAGTCAGGGGTTATGCATACAGGACATCCCGGACCACTCAGCAGCTTTACGTTTTCCGGCAGGAGAGACCTTATCCCGTACCTCGTTATAGTATCCTCGTGAGTTCCACACAGGTGCATTATTCTTATCTCGTCCTCACCCTCAACCTCCTCTCTTATCATCCTCGCTATCTTCTTCCCCCACTCCTTTACATCACTCACATCCCCTGCCTTTACATCTCCTGTCCCTTTCTCAACTCTCCTGCCTCTGCTCTCGCTCAAGATTTCACCTCAGGCGTATTTGTTTCCTTAATTTCAGGCTTTAAAAGCAAGCTGTTCAAGGAAGTTTTCTATTTCCTCTGCCTCACTTTTCTCAACTTTCTGTATTGCAAAGCCAACGTGAACGAGAACGTAATCGCCCTCTTTTACATCATCAAGCAGATCAATTCTGACCTTTCTCCTTGCCCCCTTGAAGTCAACCACTGCAAATGGATATTCAACCTCGACTACTCTCCCCGGAACAGCAAGACACAAAACCGTTCACCTCGCCTTGTTTTTCTTTGCCCTCTCGTAAGCATCCATAAACCACTCCAGCCACTCATCAAACCCTTTTCCATCCCTTAGATCCATTTTTATAACTGGAGCTCTGGCGTTGAGTCTCCTTGCATCCCTGACCATCGTTTCCACATCACAGCCCACTGCACTTGCAAGAGAGATCTTGTTTATTATTATAGCATCCGCAAGCCTGAATATTTCTGGATGTTTTCTCACAACGTCGTCTCCTTCGGTGACGCTGACAATTACAACCCTGTAATCTTCTCCAAGGTCAAAATCGACCGGGCAGACGAGGTTCCCAACGTTTTCCATGAATAGAACATCAACATCCCCAAACTCCTCTATTGCGTGGTGTATGAAGTGCGCATCAAGATGGCACTCCTTGCCTGTGTTGACCATCTTGGCCTTAACTCCATGCTTCGTAACCCTTCTGTAATCGTCATCCCCGGCAACATCTCCAAGTATGGCACCTATTTTGAGTTTATCTCCAAGAGCATCTGCCGTTTTCTCTATCAGCATTGTTTTCCCACTACCGGTAGCACCCATCAGGTTGAATGCAACAACACCATGCTTCGCCAGAAACTCTCTGTTCTCTCCTGCAAATCTTCTGTTTTCTTCAAGCAGACTTACCTCCGCATCAACCTCAATTCTGTGCAATATCACACCTCCATCTCAACTTTTCTTATGACTGCATCTTTCCCGCCCTCCACGCTGACTATACCTCCACAATCGCAGAGGGCAAAGGGAGTGTCAAACTCCTTACCGCACAGGGTACACTTTATAACGGGCTTTACAACGTTCAATTCGAGTTCAGATCCTTCAGCAATCGTTCCTTTTGTTATAACATCGTAACAGAACTTCAGCTGTTCTGGATTGAGCATTAATAATTCCCCGATATCAACAACGACCCTCTTAACTTTCTTCGCCTTTTTCTCCTCAGCTATTCTGAGCACACCTTCAAGCAGAGACTGGGCAAAGCTCATCTCGTGCACGACAGAAGTCGTACGGATAGGTATATATCTTCATCGCCGAATTTGGATTTTACTTAAATTTCTTTTATTACTTTTCTTTTAATTGCTCACACTTAGTAATACTAAACCAAAATTGAATAATACGACCAATGACGTCAACAGTGTTGGACGGTAAAATCAGATGTGACAAAAGGATCGAACAAACTGGACAATAAAATTCAAACAGTAAAATAAAAATCAAAATTTTAAAAATTAAACAAACATGACTCCCTTGAGCTCGAATGGCTTGGACTGCTTTTTCATCACTTTTTCCACAGCTTTCTCAAAGTCCTTCATGCAGACCCTTGTTCTGTCATCTCTTATTGCCATCATTCCGGCCTCAGTTACTATCGCCCTTATGTCCGCTCCGCTTGCACCCTCAGTCATGCCTGCAAGATCTCTCAGGTTTACATCCCTGTCAAGCTTCATGCCTCTCGTGTGTATTCTGAATATTGCAAGCCTTCCTTCCAGATCTGGCAGAGGAGTCTCAATTATCCTGTCAAATCTTCCCGGCCTTAAAATTGCCGGGTCAAGTATGTCTATCCTGTTTGTGGCTCCTATTATCTTTATGTCTCCTCTTGGATCAAAGCCATCCATTTCAGCAAGCAGCTGCATCAGAGTTCTCTGAACTTCTCTATCGCCGCTTGTATCACTGTTCGTTCTCTTCGCAGCTATGGCATCTATTTCATCTATAAATATTATCGAGGGTGCCTTCTCCTTTGCAAGCTGGAACACTTCCCTGACGAGTCTTGCTCCCTCTCCTATGTACTTCTGAACGAACTCACTTCCTACCACTCTTATGAAGGTGGCATTCGTCTGGTTGGCAACAGCCTTAGCAAGCAGAGTCTTTCCTGTGCCGGGTGGGCCGTAGAGCAATACGCCCTTTGGCGGTTCTATGCCGACTTCCTCAAACAGCTTTGGTTTGAGGAGTGGTAATTCTATAGCCTCCCTTATTTCCTCTATCTGCTTATCCAGACCACCTATGTCATCGTAGGTAACTTTTGGTCTCTCTTCCACTTCAAATCCGTAAACTGCCGGATCTTTTGGAGGTGGCAGAACGCTAACAACTGCAAGAGTTTGCTGGTTCATTGCAACCCTCGCACCCGGCTTTAATTCATCACTGCTGATGTGCTGTGAGGCATGTACGACGAACTTGGGTCCGGTGGATGATTTTACCACTATCCTTCCATCCGACAGGACATCAGATACTACTCCCACAAGGAGAGGCGGCGTTCTGAGCCTCTCTATTTCACTCCTGAGCCTCCTAACTTCCCTCTCGTACCTGATTCTTTCAGATTCCACGAACCTCTTTTCGTCTTCAAGCTTGCGATAAAGTTCCTTTAGCCTGACGTACTCTTCTTCAAGCTGTTTGAGTCTGTCAAGTAAGTATTCCGAAACGTTAACATCCTTCGGATATTCCTTTACAACATCATCGTCACTCTCCACTTTCATAACCTCCACCAAACTGCCTTTAAACGCATACCTCCGATTACTTTTAAACTTTCTCTTTTCTTAAATCTTTTCAAACCGTGCGGATTACCTGTGGTCTATCACCTACCAGATATCAACTTCCAAGAGTAATACTATCCAGTGGAAGTATATAAATCTGTTGATAAAAAAAGAGTGGAGGAGAAAAGAGTTAGGGGTGTGGAAGCGAAAAGCAATAATTGCTGGTACTTCAACTGACATTTCAATTAACACGGGAAGTGAAAGGTATGGAATGCGAGATCTGCGGTAGAGAGATCAGGGGCAGGAGCTACAGGATAATAGTGGAAGGAAGTGAGATGACTGTATGTGCAAGGTGCAAGGAGTACGGAGTTGAGAAGCCTTTTAGAGAGGTCAAAAAGCTCACTCTGAAGAAAAAGAGCAAGCCAAAAGCCGAGCCAATAGTGTTCGTTGAGGAGCTTGTGGAGAACTTCAATCAGATAGTAAGGAGGGAGAGGGAAAGAAGGGGCTGGAGTCAGGCGGAGCTTGCAAAGAGAATTCAGGAAAAAGAATCACTGATAAGAAAAATAGAGAACGGAGAAATTACACCTGAACCTGAAGTTGTGGAGAAACTCGAAAAGCTCTTTGGAATAAAGCTCAGAGAGAAAGTCCCCGAGGTGAAGGTGGAGACGAAGAAGAGCAGTTTAACTCCTACTCTTGGTGATGTCGTCGTGATAAAGAAGAAAAAGAAGTGATATGCACAGGGTTGCTATTCATATATAAAAACAGCAGTTCGTAAATATGTAATAAACAAATAAAACAAACAAAAAAAGAAAACATGAAGGAAATAAATGTCAGCAGAACTGATTACAGGAAGGTCGATAAAGCCGTAAAGAAGGCTGAAGAGCTTGTCAGGAGAGGATATCAGGAAAAACAGGTAGTCAGGTCGGTAAAAAAGTATCTGAAAGGAATAAAAATCCCTTTCTCAGCAAGAGATGCATACATAGCAGCGAGGCTGAGAATAAGGGGCAGGGAAAAGTTTGGTGAGCTCTCTTCAAAACTCTTCTTTGACGAGAGCGGATACAGATACTCCACGCCATCCGCAGTGGCAGAGTACAGAGCAGAGAGGCTTGAAAATTACAGTGTCGCAGACGTGAGCTGTGGAGTTGGGATGCAGCTCTGCTACTTCGGATTTAACAGGGAAGCTGTCGGTGTAGAAATTGAAGAAAAAAGGGCTTACCTTGCAGCTTTAAATGTTACAGCAACTGGAAGTAATTCAACAGTATTCCACGGAGATGCCTTTGAATTCAGACTTAAAGATGTGGAAGTAATATTTTCAGATCCCGCAAGACCTGAGAGTGAGGAAATAAGAACACTAAATTCCCTGCAGCCAAATCCGGTAAAGATTATGGAAAAGCTTGATTTCGAGCTGTTTGCTTTTGAGCTGCCACCCCAGATGCCGCCTGCCAGAGTTGACAGGTCTTTTGAGGGTGTCAGGGGTGAGAAGGAGTACACTTCTCTGAACTTCAGGTTAAACAGGCTCGCCTTTTACACGGGAGAGCTTGCTGATTGTGATGTCTCATCGGTCTCCCTGCCTTCGAGGGAGAGGGTAACTTCAGAGGACGAAAAAGCAAGGCTGAATCCACTTGACGTGGATAAAGAAAACATGAAAACAGTTGCAGAAGTTGACAGAACAATAATTCATTCCGGATTGCTTGAAAATCTTGCTGGAAAGCTTGGGCTTGATGCCAGAATCGTACTTCAGGATTCAAGGAGGACTCTTCTGAGTGTTGAGAATAAGGTTCCCTCGGCCTTCCTGAGATATTACGACCTGCTGTTCACTGCCAACAGCATGGAGGAGTGTAAAAGAAGGCTGAAAGAGGTGAATGCCGGAAAGGTAACGCTCAGGTTCGGTGTGAATCCCGGAGAGTACTGGAAAGTCAGAAAGAAGTTTGAGGAAGGGTTGAAGGGTGAGGAGCACGTTTACCTGTTTAAAGTTAAAGACCATTACCTTGCATGCGTGATGAGTGAGCTGTAATAGGATGCTCACAAGATCAAAATCAGGTCAAAAATCAGAAGAGGTGAAAGGATGGTTTGCGAGGATCTGGACAGGTCAAAACCCGTGGAGATTCTGAAAGGCTACGATAAAAACAGGCTGAGCATAGCCACTCTTGGAAGTCACTCCGCACTCAACATACTGAGAGGAGCAAAAGATGAGGGTTTTAAAACGATCTGCCTGTGCAGAGAGAGGGAAAAAATTATCTACGAAAGTTTTGGAATTGCAGACGAGTTAATAGAGATAGAGGACTACGGAGAACTATTGAAGAAAAGTATGCAGGATGAGCTCGTGGATAAAAATGCCATAATCATTCCTCACGGGAGTTTTAACGCATACATAGGCAATCTAAACGATCTTTACGTCCCGGTTTTTGGTAACAGGAAGTTAATGCTCTGGGAAACGATAAGAGAAAAGCAGAGAGAGTGGCTTTTAAAAGCAGGGCTTAAACTGCCAAGAACATTTGAAAGACCTGAAGACATAGACAGGCTTGTAATAGTGAAGTATCCGGGAGCAAGAGGCGGTATGGGATATTTCCTTGCCTCCTCGCCGGAAGATTTCTATAGAAAAGCAGAAAAAATGATAGAGGAAGGTTTGATTAGCAGGGAGGACGTTAAAAAAGCACACATTCAGGAGTACATAGTGGGAGCAAACGTTTACTTCACATTCTTTTACTCGCCAGTTTTTGGCAGGGTGGAGTTAATTGCAGCTGACAGAAGGTACGAGTCGAGTGTTGATGGAATTGGCAGAATTCCTGCAAGAGAGCAGATAGAAGCGGAAATAAATCCCACATACACTGTAATCGGAAACTTTCCTGTTGTTCTCAGAGAAAGTTTGCTTGCAAAGGTGTTTAAAGCTGCAAGAAGTGTTGTCGAAGTTTCAAAGGAAATAGCATACCCCGGAATGGTCGGACCGTTCTGCCTTGAAACAGTTTTTGACGAAAATGCTGAAATGTTCGTCTTCGAAATCTCTGCAAGGATAGTCGCTGGCAGCAACGTTGGAGTGCCGTACTCTATTTACAGTTACGTGCTGTTTGGGGAGCCAATGTATGCTGGAAGGAGGATAGCAAGAGAAATCAGGCTCGCTGCAGAGAAAGACATGCTTGAGGAGCTCGTTTACTGATTTACTGATTTTCAACTTTTATATTATATTTTACTTTATTTACTTTTACTTTATACTTTTAACTCAGCACAGGAGAATTACACAGGAGAACTACAAAAACACAGAAACAAAAAACAACATAAAAACATAAAAATGATGGTAAAATTACTGAATTACCTGAAGTACCTCAAATCCTCCTCGCCCTTCCACTGCTGCACAGCACTTTCCTGCATCTCCTTTATCTGAGCTATCAGCTTTTCCATCTCTTTGGCTCTCTCATTCAGAGCCTCCAGACTGACCTCAAGTTTCAGCATCTTCATGAGCACTTCAAGCACTGCTTTTGCACTCTTTGGATCAACCATATAGCCGGAAGTGGCACCCATAAGACATGCAGCTTCTATTCCCTCAAGCATTGCCACTCCAAGCAACAGACCTGAAGCTCCTATTATGCCTCCTCCCGGCTCTCCATTTTCAAACTTCACTCCGTACTGCTTGAGCTCTTCCACAAGTTCTCTGGAGTTTGCAGCTCCAAGGACGTATGGTTCCTCTATCAGCTTGCCTATTCCATAACCACCAAGAGTGTATATTCTCCTTGCCTCAAACTTTTTTGCAACGTCTATGTAAGCGTTCACGAGCTCGAAGTGACCTTCGTTGCTTATGCTCTGAAAATCACCGACAAGTATCAGAAGATCGGGGCTTTCACCCTCAGACTTGTATGCGTAAATTTCGTTCTTGGGTATAGTTATAGTCCCGTCCTCCCTGACCATAACCTGCGGTGGAAAGTGGTGAGAGTATATCTCGACAACTTTCTCCGTTTTCAGCTCCTTTACAAGGTGATCTGCCACAAGCTTTCCAACATGCCCTATTCCGGGCAATCCCTCGATAAACACGGGTTTCTCCAGACCCATTTCTCCGGGATCCTTAATGAACCTGACATCCACTCTCCTGAGCATGAAAACACCTCCTGTGTGATATCTTTTTTATAGGTTTCTAAACTTTCATCAGAGACTCGAGAGTTCATTCACACCCCAATTTATTCTCCGGCTTTCCTGTAGAAAAATCCAAGCTCCTTCCTCAGTTTCCTCCTGTAAACACCGTATGGATCCTCTGGAGAAAAACGGGGCGGTATTGGTGTGCACGTCTTCTCCCCGCATCTGGGGCACTTCTCTTTCAGAGTGTACTCTCCACATCTGGGGCACTTTCTCATCCTGACCTTCATGGTATCCTTCCATTTAAAATTATATTTATTCTTTTAACACCGTTCTGGCGACGATGAGATTGTGTGATAAAGCCATAAAAGCCATACCAGAACAAAAAGTGAATGTAGCTGGATACAAATAGCCACAAAGCTTTATATTGCCTCCCTGACAAAGTTCCCCGTACCTCCAAGCTTCTTTATTGCTTTAAGCACAGCACTTGTTATCTTTTTAAGAGCTTTTTCTGCAACTTTGTAATCTTCAGCCTCCACAATTATCCTGTACTTTGGAGCTCCAACGTATTCAAGTTTCATTTCAACATCCTTTCCGTGCTTGTACGCTTCCATCAGAGCCTTCTTTATTCTCTCCACGCCATCCGGTGCATTGCTCCTGAGCTCAAAGTAACCTCTAACCCTGACTTTCGGCGGCTTTATGTTCTCCTGTGCTATTTCCGCCATTGCCTTGGCAAGCTCCTCTCCCGTTACCGGCACTATAACTTCGTACCCTTCAAAGGCTATTTCCTCAAAAGCCCCGTAAATAGTATCGTACTTCTTTATCAGCTTTTTCCCGATTTTCAGCAGCTCATTCCTGTCAATTCCAGCCTTCTCTCCTGCGATTTCCAGCCATTTGAAGGCCTTCATCTCGTTCTTCCACTGCTGAACTTTCTCCCTCTTCTGCCTGTCGTTGACATCCTTTATTGAAAGGTCAATGTGTCCTCTCTTTGGATTTACGTCAAGAACCTTGCAGACGACCTTCTGTCCCTTCTTAACGTGATCTCTTATGTCCTTTATCCACCCCGGAGCTACCTCGCTTATGTGAACAAGTCCCTCTCTACCCTCGTATTCGTCAAGTGAAACGAAAGCTCCAAAATCAAGAACTCTCGTTACCGTACCTATGACTATTTCTCCTTTTGATGGATAACCGTCCCTCTTCACGATGAACCTTTCGGTCTTCCTGTTCTTCTCAGCCATCCTTTCAGCTTACCCACCTGAGGTTTAAAAGCTTTCTCGAACGGGTTTTTCAAAAGATTAGATTACTTTACGGCAAGTCTGTAATAACCGTCCCTTGGGGAGTAAATATCTCCAACTTCCTTCATCTTTCTCAGCAATTCTCTCGCCTTAGAAGCATCTATCCCTTCCTCCTCCGCTGCTCTGAGTATCTCTTCTTCGGGAGCTCCCTTATCGTGGCTTGCTTCAAGCTCCTCAATTATCCTCTTGAGAATGAATATCCTGTCCCTCTGGGACTTGGAAGTTCCTGTAAAGGCGTAGTCTATGTCGATTTCACCCGTCTCAGGATCAACTGCTATCTGTTCAAGGCTGTGCTTTATAATCTCTATAACCCTCTCCACATCCTCTCTTTCAATTACATCACTGAGTCTCAGCCTTGCTGAAGCTTCTGCCAGCCTTATGAGAGCTTCAAGCTGTCTTGCCGTAACGGGTACAGCCGAATTCTCCTTCGCCCTTGATCTGAGGCTGAGGTAGAAGTCCTTTATCCTCTCCTTCGCCTCCTCGCTCAGAACAGGAAATACGGTCCTTTTGGCGTATGCAATGTACTTTCTCAAAAGCTCCGGCTCTATTGCGGGAACTATCTCAGCCACTTCCGACTCTCTTGTTAGTTCTTCTCTCGTGTACTCAGCTGATGCAATGTTCCTGAGTTTTTCGAACTTCTCTCCAATCTCGTGAGTTCTCAGGATGTGTTCTGCAAGCTTTCTGTCCCTAACCTCATCGGGGTCATCAGTAAGAACGAATATCAGGTCAAAACGGGAGAGAAGTGTTGGCGACAGGTCGATCTGCTCGGCAATCGGGGTGTACTTATCGAATCTACCGTACTTCGGGTTTGCGGCACCGAGCAAAGCGCATCTCGCTCTCAGAACGGCGTTTATACCTGCCTTCGCAACACTCACAGTCTGCTGTTCCATCGCCTCGTGTAAGGCAGACCTGTCCTCACTCCTCATTTTGTCTATTTCATCGACGAGTGCTATACCCTTGTCAGCGAGCACAAGGGCTCCAGCCTCAAGAGTCCACCTGCCATCGAACTCATCTCTCGTAGCTGTTGCAGTCAGACCTGCTGTTGTTGTACCCTTTCCCGTTGTGTATACACTCCTTGGAGCTATTCTGTGAACATACCTGAGAATCTGCGACTTTGCAACTCCCGGATCTCCCACAAGGAGAACGTGTATATCTCCTCTTATCTCCGTACCATCGGGCAGCTTTTTCGGCACACCGCCAAAGAGCTGCAGGGCTATAGCCATCTTTATGTCCTCATGACCGTAAATAGACGGAGCTATTGAGGCCACTATCTTGTCGTATATCCTCCTGTCCTCTGCAAGCTCAAGTATCTTCTTCTTGTCCTCCTCTGTTATCTCGAACTCCTCGTATTCCTGCTCCAGCACCTCTATTGCATTCCCCTCTATGTGCAGATCCATGTGCTGCAGCTGCTTTGCTCCTGCTTTCCTTGGTTTGGCTCTCACTATCCCGTTTATTATAACCCTGTCTCCCGGATTTACCTTACCGGTTAAATCTCCCTCAAGCATAACGTCGATTTGCTGTGGCTGTTCTCCACCCCTGAGGTTCTCGGGATACTCCTGAATTCTTATTCTCTGGCTATCAACAGTTCTGCTCTCCTCCGGTATGAATATGAAACGCTTGTTTTTGCATGCCGGGCATTCATAAGGCTGTTTCAGCACGTTTTCGTCTTCCTGCTGGACGTAGATGAGTTTTCCACACTTACTGCAGGCAAAAGCAGCGGTAACGACTCTCGGTCTGACCTCAGTTACCTTCCTGACTATTCCCTCTATCGCAAGAAACTTTGCTATGTGCTCGCTCCTGAGATCTCTTATCAGAACTCTTCTTGAAGCGGGAAGGTTGAAGAACCTGACCTCGCAGCCCTCAAGGCTGACGTCGTGAATGTTCTCAGTCAAAGCAAGTCCTTCTCTTGCATGAGATAGAACGCGATCCGGCTGGGAGAGCAGCTCCTCACCAAGTCTGCCCTCCCTGAATATTGACAGATCTCTTAGGTAATCAACGTAAAGGGACTTCTCCCCACCGTACTCAACAGCGTCAGCTAACCTGTTAAGCTCATCCCTGTAGTACGTTTCGAAAAATTCCTTCCACAGCTGAGGGGAGCTGAGCATCAGAGAGCAGAGGTGAGATGGGTATAAATCATTGTCCGTGCTTCTACCCTTCCTTTTACTTAAATTTCTAATTTAACTTTCAGCCAAACTATAATGCAGTATGTGACGTGCCTGAAACAGACAAAAACGCTATAAACCCGCCCGATTTTTCACCCGAAGCCATGCCAAAGTTCATTGTAAAAACACCCCTTAACATGGAGTACATCGCAGCGTCTCACCTGATGGACAGAGGAGTCAGAGTAACTGAGGTCAGACCATCTGGCTTTTTTGGCCTCCTGCTTGCCGAAAGCAGCAGTGAGGAAGAACTAAACGTCCCTGAAGTTGAAAACGTCATTCCTGTGCTTGTGGAGTGTGAGGCAACTCTTGAAAGCATAACCTCCACAACTAACAGGATCGTTGAGAAAATGAGAGAGATGGGAGCAAAGAGCTTCGACGTAAAGGCGAGGGTGAGGGGAAAGAAGCCTTTCAGAAACAGAGATGTAACGTCCCTGCTCTCCCAGAAAATTGCTGAGAGTGGTTTCACTCAGAACTGGATTGAACCGGATGTAACTGTTTGCGTGGAGGTTATTGGAAATAAAGCTTACATCGGGATTGTAAAAGGTGTTCTTGAACACAGAAAGTACCTTGGCAAGGAAGACTCCACAAAGCTGTTCGGCAAGGTAAGCATAGTCCAGATGCCGTATCTCGAAAAGAAAGCTTACGAATTTGGAGAGGCGATTGGAAGGGCTGCTCAAGCTTTTGAAGTCAGAGAGCTCGTGATAGCCCCATGTGGATACGTAAACGCATTTGAGCTCGAGCAGTTTTTGAGGGGTGTTAGAGTCGGACAGAAAAGCAGGCTGGAAATTCAGAAAAAAGCCTACTCAAGAGACGTGAGAGAAACAAGCGTTTTACTCCACGACCTCTACCAGTGCGTCAGAGATAAAAGAAGGAAGAGAAACCTGATAATCGTAACAGACCCGGCAGGTGTTCCCGTGAGTGAAATTCACGATGAACTTGCCAGAAAAATCAAGATGTGCGATGAAATAGTTATCCTTGCGGGAAGTAGAAGTGGAATACCAAAGGGTGTTTTCAGATTTGCAGATTATGTAATAGATCTTGCCCCAAACGTCACGTTCGCAACGGAGCACACAATCCCGGCAATACTGAGCGTGCTTGCAGAGATGTGGGTTTCCTAAGAATTTTCACCTGCTCACTTGCTCACCTGCTCACAGCAAACTTCTCCCCAGTTAAACTGTCCAGAACGTGGTCACTGCATATCCAGAAAATCTTGTAAGCTCCAACCTTCTCCACAATCTCAACGGAAGGGTTCCACCACGATATAACCATCATGTTTCCCCAGCTTTTAGCAGCATTTACAGCTATTTCATCAGCCTCTTTCTCACCAATATTCCCTTTCATCAAACGTTTCTCCTCAACTTCCCACTCCTCAACGGGCAGAATCGAATCTCCTCTCTCCACTCCTGCCCTGATACAGTCCACGTAAGCGAAGTACTCCATTACCCTGTCCTTCATTCCAATCCTCCTGAACCTCAGCCTCAGCCTGTAGGCAATCATTGGGTAAAGAACAAAGCATGTTGAATCTGAATCTTGTGTTGTAGTTGGAGCTGGAGTGTAAACCGGAGAGAACACCCTCACCTTCGGCATCCATCATCCCTTCCCACAACCCTCATGCTGACGTCAACAGACCTTGCAGAGTGCGTTATCCAGCCAGAGGATATTACATCAACGCCAGTTCTGGCGTAGCTCTCAGCGTTTTCAGGAGTTATCCCTCCAGAAACCTCCACAACAACCATTTCCGATGTGCTCCTTATCTCCTCAACGACTTTCTCCACTTCCTCAGCATCCATGTTGTCAAGCATAATAATATCAGCTCCAGCCTTAGCAGCCTCAAGTGCATCTTTCAGACATGAAACTTCAACTTCAACCTTCTTTGTAAAGGATGTCTTCTTCGCTTCCTCCACAGCTTTTTTCACACTTCCCGCAACAGCTATGTGATTGTCCTTGACGAGAACGCAATCCGAAAGGCTCATCCTGTGAGTGTCTCCTCCACCGTGCAGAACTGCAATTTTTTCAAACAGCCTGAATCCGGGAGTTGTTTTCCTTGTCGCGGCAACTCTAACTCCATACGGCTCGACAATAGAAACGAGCTTTTTCGTTGCAGTTGCTATACCGCTCATCCTCTGAATGATGTTTAAAGCGACCCTCTCCGCAACCAGCACGTTTTTTGCAGATCCCCTCACTTCCATCAGAACGTCTCCAGCCTTCACTTCCTCGCCATCCTTTCTGAGCGGTTTTGCACAGCAATCGCACATTTCAAACAAAATTCTGGCAAACTCAATTCCAGAAAGCAAAAAATCTTCTTTGGCAACTATTTCAGCTCTTACCTCCGCATCAGGACAAACCACCGTACAGTCTCCGTAGAAAGCATCTTCTTCAATATAGCTCCTGAGATACCTCTCAACCACTGGCCTTGGCAGGTTAATTCTGGAGAGCATTCTACACCTCCGCGCTATATCATGCTATGTGTCAACCTATGTACCAACCTGAATTGCCTTTCCAAGAGACTTCAGGAGATTGACGGCAGATAAGGCTGCAAGGTAGCTCGTCTTTGGATTTTCCGGATGCTTCCTGTTTTTGAAAACGAACTTCATCTCTCCAAACTCACCTTTAACGCTGATTTCGTGAATGTTCTCCCTAACATCCGGATCGACAAACACCCTGACTTTTGTTCTTTCAAATCCGAGACACGCTAAACTGACTGTTGCTGCCACGTTCACATTGGCCGGGAAAAGTTTGACCGCTTCTCCTGCAGTTCCTTCGAATATCAGCTTTCTCTCATTCGCTCTAACTCCTATGCTCTCCGGACTCTTTACTGTCGTCAGAACAACTTCCTCAGCAACATCCCTTACTGCCTTTAAAGCGTCTATACCTCCAACAGCCCCGGACGGTATGAAGACCTTTTTCCCGCTTCTACCAGCTATTTCCTCAGCCTTCCTTACAAGCGAAGGGTTGGAGAAAGCTCCCACACTCATAACAAGGAGGTTCGTGTATTCAAGCAAACTCAGACACTCCTCAACCGCAGACTGAGAAGCAGCCTCTACAGCAATATCGACATCCGAATTCCTGCAAAACTCAAGGAGCTCCTCAAAGCTCTCCAGCACTTCAGCTCCGATCGTATCTGATAGCTCTGCCGCCTTTTCCAGATTTCTATCGTAAACGGCAACTACCCTGTATTCCCTGCCAGAGTTTACAGCTATCGTCCTTCCTATCGCTCCACAGCCAACAAGCACAACTCTCAGCTCTCCGGGCATTTAGTTCACCTACAGGGAAAACATTCTCTCTATAGCTCTTCTCGCTCTCTCAGCAATCTCCTCATCAACCTTAACGACATTTTTCTCCTCTTTCAGAGCCAGATAAACTTTCTCAAGCGTGTTTAGTTTCATTTCAATGCAAACAGCTCTTCTCAAAGGAATGAATTTCTTACCAGCTATCTCTGCATTCATCCTGTCTATAAGCCCGATCTCAGTTCCAACGACGAAAACTTCAGAGTCGCTTTCGAGTGCATGCCTATACATCTGACTTGTAGAGCCAACGAAGTCCGCACTTTCCTGAACGTCCACATCACACTCCGGATGCACCATGATTTCCGCATCCTTCCAAGTTTTCCTCGCTCTCTCCACATCTTCAACCTGAAACATCTTGTGCACATAACAATACCCGTGCTCCGGAACTGGAGTCACTTCCACTCCGCTAATTCTACCTGCAAACGATGCCAGATTGGCGTCTGGTCCGAGAAAGCACTTTCCACACTTTTTTACGATTTTGGGTGCGTTTGCAGAAGTACAGCAAACGTCAGCTTCAGCTTTAACACTTGCCAGAGTGTTCACATAAGCAACAAATGGGTATCCTGCTTTTTTAGCTTCTCTGACCATCTCCGGGGTGAGCTGGGAGGCCATGGGACATCTGGCTTCTCTGCTTGGAATCAGAACTTTCTTGTCCGGATTTACTACAGCAGCAGTTTCGGCCATGAAATCAACCCCGCAGAAAACTATCAGATCCGCTTTACTCTTCGATGCCGCAATCGCAAGTTCCAGACTATCTCCCTTGAAATCAGCAACACTCTGAACATCAAGATTCTGGTAGTTGTGAGCCAGAATGACGGCGTTTTTCTCTTCCTTGAGTTTTTCAATTTTCCTCTTCAGATTTTTCGAGTCAGCACTGCCGGCTTTAAAACCTTTAGACGATACAGTCTCACTGGCCATCGTCATACGGAACAAAACAGGGCAAATTAAATTATCGTGAGCCGGATGCATTTTCGATGATACTTGAGAGTTCAGCAACCAGAGCGTTCAGCAGGTTTGTGGCAAG
This sequence comes from uncultured archaeon, assembly GCA_964622075.1. Lineage (GTDB taxonomy): Archaea > Halobacteriota > Archaeoglobi > Archaeoglobales > Archaeoglobaceae > WAPX01. The sequence continues at coordinate 15,728 of CAZUMR010000041.1, forward strand.
TGTGCTTGAAAGGGGAAAGCCGGTGATGTCAAGGTATGGAAGTGCAGTACACGCTCCTCCATCGTTCATAATCGTGAAAAATCCGGAGTACTTTGGAAGAGATGTAGAAGAATTCTGGCACGTAGAGGGAGAAAGCTACGTGGATAGGGCTGAAGAACTGTTAGAGGCAATAGCGACAAAGCTCAAACTTAGCCCGTTTACAAGGAGAATGTCCCTACCACTCTGGCTCCCCAAGGATCACCTCTCAGACACACCACCAGCAGTAACTGAAGTCAGCTTCCTTTACTTCAACGATAGATTAAATGCAACAGCGTACATCAGAAGTCTTGACGTTGCAAACTACTTCACCCACGATTTTGACCTTGTAAATTATTTGCTTGAGAGAGTTTGCGAGCTTTCAGGATTCGAAAAGGGCAGCATAGGGTTACTTGTCGGATGCCCCCACATTTACGAAAGGGATGTTGAAAGACTTGAGAAAGAAGTTGGGCACTCTAAGGCCAGAGAGGTGTTTGGATCTACAAGGGAGGGGACGCACATAGTCGAAGATTACCTGTCTTCTGCCTGGCATTCTGCTGTGGAGGCAGTTTACAGAGGCATGGAGAAAAAAACAGAATGGGGAAGTGTTTTCAGCAGACAGGAAAAGTGCAGGTTCTTGCCAAGACTATTTGTAGAGGTAAGAAAGCCAGATGAAAACCAGATTCACGATAAAGCCCCATTCACGAAAGAATATGGAATAAACTACGCTCACAGCTATGTAATTTACGCGGAATGCATAGACAGGCCAGTCTGCCAGCCGGTAAAGAAGGGTGAAGGTGAAGTTTACACATACGCAGAAAGGGCAAGATACTGCGAGGCAGATGACGTGAAGGTTGACCAGCTGTACGCATGCATAGAAAAGCTGAGGAGGAACAGGTATGCAAGAGACTGCTACGTATCTATCTCAAGGCCATGGGATATATTCTGCGATGAGCCTCCATGCTTAAGAGGATACCAGTTTACAGGACTGTCAAAATCTGTGCTTGCAGGAATATTTTACATGCGATCAAACGACGTTTTTGGGGCCATGCACGCCAACATGTTCGCATTTGCAACTTTAACATCCTACGTTTCAGAGCTGACATCATTTGACAGCTACGTTTACTACCACTTCGCCAACGACGCACACATATACGCGGATTCGCTAAAAGCGGCCAGAGAAGTTCTGTTTCCAGAAACTCCAAAGATTCTTGATTCACTACTCCAGAACTCCCGTGAGATGCATCAGCATTAAAGGTTTTTAAAGACTCTCCACAAACTCAACTATTCTTTCTGCTGCTTCTTTCAGCTTGTCCATCGTAACTGCATACGCACACCTGATGTAACCTTCTCCACACTCACCAAAAGCATTTCCGGGGACGACAGCTACCTTCTTTTCAAACAGCAATCTTTTAGCAAATTCCTCGCTGCTGAGACCTGTGCTCTCAATGGAAGGAAAAGCATAGAATGCCCCATCAGGCTTTTTCACATCGAGAACTTCTCTTATCCTCTTCACAAAAAAGTTTCTTCTTCTAATGTATTCGCTCCTCATTTCCTCAAGATCGTCCTCACCATTCCTCAGTGCCTCTATTGCACCAACCTGAGAGAGGACGGGTGCACAAAGCATGCAGTACTGGTGAATCTTCAGCATTGCGTTTAGAATGTCCTCGGGAGCTATGGCAAAACCAATCCTCAAACCGGTCATTGAGAATGCTTTCGAAAATCCGTTCAGTATTACAGTCCTGTCAAGCATTCCATCCAGTGATGCTATGGACTCGTGCCTGAAAGAGTAGCTCAATTCCGCATAAATTTCGTCAGATATTACTATGGCATCTTTTTCAACGGCAAAATCGGCTATTTCTTCAAGAACAGATCTTGTATAGCTCACACCGGTTGGGTTGTTTGGATAGTTTATCATTACTGCCTTTATCCTGATTCCCCTCTCCTCAGCTCTTTCTGCAAGCCTTATCATATCCTCGTAAGCAGGTATGAAATCGGGTGTCGTTGGATAGCTTATAGCAATTCCTCCCGCAAGCATTGTAAGTGGTGAGTACGAAACGTAACACGGTTCGGGTATCAGAACTCCCTCCCCGGGATTCAAAATTGCCCTGAGTGCTATGTCAACGGCCTCACTGACTCCAGTCGTTATGAGCACATCCTCAGCCCTGCAAGATACTCCAAATTTCCTGTAATATCTCGCTATACTCTCTCTAAGCTCATACAGGCCGTAATTGGAAGTGTAGGAGGTAACGCCCTTCTCAAGAGCGTATATCATCTCCTCCCTGATTCTCCACGGGACGGGAAAGTCCGGTTCTCCAACACCAAGGCTTATTATGTCCTCTCTCCCGATTATGAGCTCGAAAAACTTTCTTATTCCGGAAGGTTTCAGGGAATTAACGCTCCTTGACGTTCTTCCCGCCTCAACACCTGCGGTTTTCTCCATTCACCTCACCTGCAGCAACAAATTTACTCACCTCATACCTCATGCAGCTAAATGTAAACAAGAGAAGCTACGGGGTAACAGCAAGTCTCCTGTCCTCCTCTTCCTTAAACAGCAGCACTCCCTCTTCCTTGTAAGTCCTGAGAACGAAGTGCGTTACGGTCGTCAGAACTTCAGGAATTGTAGATATTTTCTCAGCAACGAAGAAGGAGACGTCTTTCAGGCTCTTACCCTTCACGACTACCTGAAAGTCGTAATCCCCACTTATCAGCCTCACTGCATGGACTTCCGGATACTTAGCTATCCTCTTCGCTATGTCGTCGTAGTTCTTCTCCCTTGTCAGTGTAACCCTGATGTCAATTACAGCATAGACTGGCTCTTCCCCAAACCTTTCCCAGTTTATCAGAGTTTTGTACTTGAGTATAACTCCGTTCTCCTCAGCTTTCTTTATGATTTCCTCAACTTCCTCCTCACTCATTCCAAGCATTTCAGCTATTTCCTTAGAGGACAATCTCGCATCGTTTTCAAGGAGTTTCAGGACTTCCTGTGCCTTTTTGTCCATACACTGTAAGAAAATCACACGGTTTATAATTCTTTTTTCTCTTCCTTTTTCTCTTTCTCTTCCATCTTACTGTTTTTTTGCTCACTGTCTTTCTGTCTTTTTTGAGATCGCGAGGTTGAAATCGTAAGAGATAGAGATCGTGAAAGGTTGAGAACATGAAAGGCTAAGAATGAGAAATAAAAAAGATTAAAGAATCATGCTCAGGAATTCCCTCGTTCTCGGATGTTTTGGAGCTGTAAAGATCTCCTCCGGTTTTCCTTCCTCAACTATCACTCCCCCATCCATGAACACAACCCTGTCTCCCACTTCCCTTGCAAATCCCATTTCGTGAGTGACGACTATCATCGTCATTCCTTCCCTTGCAAGCTCTTCCATCACGTTCAGCACTTCCTTGACTCTCTCTGGATCAAGGGCTGATGTAACTTCATCAAAAAGCATCAGCTCTGGATTCATTGCAAGAGCTCTTGCTATTGCCACTCTCTGCTGCTGTCCACCGCTGAGCTGATGGGGGTAGTAATCAGCAAACTCCTCCTCAAGCCCGACCTTTTTCAGATATCTGATCGCTATTTTTTCCGCTTCGTCCTTTGGAACTTTCTTCACTATCCTCAGCGGCAGGGTTATGTTCTCAAGAGCTGTGAGGTGAGAAAAAAGGTTAAATTGCTGGAAAACTATTCCTATTCTCTGCCTTATCTTGTTAAGATCTACACCTTTTGCCGTGAGATCTATACCGTCAAGAATTATTTTCCCCTCAGTCGGAGGTTCGAGCATGTTTATGCACTTGAGCAGAGTTGACTTTCCACCACCAGACGGGCCGATGACAACGACTACCTCGCCCTTCTCGACTTCCATGTTCACTCCTCTCAGCACGTAGAGATTCCCAAACCTCTTGTGAAGGTTGATTATCTTAAGGAGACTCATGGCCACCTATCCTCCTCTGGAAGTGATCAACAAGCTTACTTAAGGGTAACGTCATCGCAAGGTAGAATAGAGCGACACCTATCAGCGGAGTCCACGCGTTGAAAGTCACAGCGTATATCTGCATTCCCGTTCTCGTGAGCTCTGCTATGGCTATAACCGAAAGCAGTGATGAGTCCTTTATCAGGGCTATGAACTCGTTACCGAGAGCGGGAAGTATGTTCCTGAAAGCCTGAGGCAACACAACATACCTCATGGCCTGAGCGTAACTCATGCCAAGAGACCTCGCTGCATCCATCTGACCCTTGGGAACACTCTGAATTCCTGCCCTGATTATCTCGGCTATGTAAGCACCACTGTTTATACTGAGAGCAAGAACTCCAGCCACTTCCGGTGGGAGGTTTATTCCCGCCGCCGGGAGTCCGTAGTAAACTATCATTATCTGAACGAGGAGAGGAGTGCCCCTTATCAGCTCCACGTAAGCTGTGGCAATTCTGGGCAGGATGGGGTTCTTCAAAATTCTGAAAATACCGAAAAACGTCCCTATGATGAGTCCGAAAAGAATTGAGAGAGAGGAGAATTTGAGGGTGACGAATGCACCCTTGGCAAGATCAGGTAAAATTTTAATAAAAAGATTAAAATCAAACTGTCCTATTCCTACCATGGCTCTCAGCCTTCTCCATTAGCTCCCCTGAATTGCCTCCTGAACAGTTGAGTTCAGCAGCAGCTTGATGTCGGGCTTGGCTCCAAACCACTTCTCGTATATCTTGGCGTAGGTGCCATCCTGTATCGTTTTGTTCAGAGCATTGTTTATTGCCTTGAGCAGAGCTGGATTGTCCTTGGCAACTGCAATTCCATATAGCTCGTGAGTTAGCCTCTCGTTTATGACCTTGTAATCCTCAGGACACTTCTTTGCCATCCAGAGAGCGACTCCGTTGTCTATTATTACAGCGTCAAGCCTTCCATCCTTAAGGTCAAGCAAGGCATCTGGAGTTGTCTGGTATTTCTTGAGCGTGAACTTTATGCCCTCCTTCAGGAGCTTTTCGGCAAAGAACTCTCCAGTAGTTCCAAGCTGAACACCTACAACCTTTCCATTGAGATCCTTTACATCGTGGATTCTGTTGTCGTTCGCCCTGACGACTATAACCTGAGATGCAACGAAGTAAGGTCTGCTGAAGTAAACCTGCTTTGCCCTGTCAGCAGTTATCGTCATGGCACTGCAGATGCAGTCGTACTTGTGAGCCTCAAGTCCCGGAATTATTCCCGTCCATGCGACGTTGACGAACTTCGGCTTCAGACCCATTTCCTGAGCGACTGCCTTCATCAGGTCAACATCAAATCCCTGAAATCTGTGGTTCGTCTCGTTTATGAACTCGAATGGTGGATATGTAGCATCCATTCCAACCGTGAGGTAACCCGGATTTACGAGCTTGTAGTTCGAAGATTTTGGTGCTGGTGTGGGTGCTGGAGTGCTGGTTTTAGCAGGCTTTGCTACCTGATTGTTCTGAGCACACCCTGCAAATGCAACCCCAAGCACTACAAGAACTATTAATGCAAGCCACCACCTGCTTTTTGCCACGATTTACACCTCCTTCAGGCTTTCTTCAGGCTTTCGATTTCACCTCTGGCACCAACATTTTGCACCACTGTGACAAACACCTGAACACCTTTTGCCGGAAACAGTCGCTTATTTTACTTTTTCGATGTTCCTGAGTTCTGTCAGATGAAATCTTACCCGAAAAACCTACCTAAAAGGTGCGTAGTGCTAACACAGCTCAATGATTTCCTCTTGGATTGCACATCCCGGACTCATAGCACATGAACGACAAACAACCAAACATTTTTAATCAACTCTATATGCGTGAAAACCATGTTTCCATCAGTTTACTCTCCAAGAGAAGTGGAGAAAGAAGTATTCGAGTTCTGGCACGATCACGAAATCTACAGAAAGGTGAAGGAAAAAGGTGAGAAGGACTTCTTCTTCGTTGACGGGCCACCATACACAACCGGAGAAATACACCTTGGAACTGCCTGGAACAAGGTGATAAAAGACGTTGTGCTCAGATACAGGAGAATGTGCAACTACAGGGTTAGAGATACTCCCGGATGGGACATGCACGGGCTGCCAATAGAGGTCAAGGTCGAACAGATGCTTGGATTCAAAAACAAGAGAGACATCGAGACTTTCGGTGTTGACAGGTTCGTTGCCAAATGCATGGAATATGCGTTGAGCAACAAAGAGAAGATGACCGAGCAGTTCAAGAGGCTGGCAGTGTGGATGGACTGGGAAAATCCGTACATGACTGTCAAAGCTGATTACATAAATGCGGCATGGTGGACGGTGAAAAAAGCTCACGAAAGAGGACTCCTTGAGAAAAAGCTCAGAGTTGTGAACTGGTGTCCGAGATGTGAAACTGCCCTTGCAGAGGCTGAAGTGGAGTACTGGGATGAGAAAGACCCATCAATATTCGTGAAGTTCCCGGTTAAAGGTGAACAGGATACGTACATCGTGATATGGACAACAACTCCATGGACACTGCCTGCAAACATGGGAATAGCAGTACATCCAGACTACGAGTACGTGAAGGCAAAGGTCAGGGATAGAGAGAGCGGAAAAGAGGAGATCATAATCGTTGCAAAAGACTTGCTTGACAGTGTGGCTGAGAAAGGAGGGCTGGAAGTTCTTGAGGTGCTTGAAGTTTTTAAGGGAAGGGATCTTGAGGGTGTCGAGTACGAGCATCCTCTCAGAGAAGAAGTTCCCTACCAGAAGGATAGAACACACAGGGTTTGTTTAGCAGACTTCGTTGCACTCGAAAACACTGGTTGCGTTCACATAGCCCCCGGACACGGTGTAGATGACTTCAACCTTGGAATGGAGTACGGGCTGGAAGTATTCAATCCAGTTGACGGCAGAGGTGTTTACACTGAAAAAGCCGGGAAGTATGAGGGAATGAACATAAGAGAGGCCAACCCCGTTATAGTGGAGGATCTAAAGAAGAAAGGTCTCCTGCTTGCAGAGGAGACGATCGTTCACAGATACGGGCACTGCTGGAGGTGCAAGAGTCCAATAATTTACAGGGCAACCGAGCAGTGGTTCATAGCAATTTCAAAAGTCAAGGATAAGATGCTTGAGGAGATTGAGAAGGTTACGTGGGTGCCTGAATGGGCAGGACTTTCAAGGTTCAGAGACTGGGTAAGCAATGCAAGGGACTGGTGCATAAGCAGGCAGCGCTACTGGGGAATTCCAATACCTGTCTGGGTGTGTGAAAAGTGTGGAAAGCTGAAAGTTGTCGGAAGTGTGGATGAACTTGGAATAGAGGTAAAGGACGACTTGGATGTTCACAGGCCAAGAGTTGACGAGATAACTTTCAAATGCGAATGCGGAGGAGAGATGAAAAGAGTCCCAGACGTATTCGACGTCTGGTTCGATAGTGGAGTGGCAAGCTGGGCCACCCTGAAGTTTCCGAGGGTAAAGGACGAGTTTGAAAAACTGTGGCCAGCAGACTTCATAACCGAAGGGCACGATCAGACAAGGGGATGGTTCTATTCTCAGCTTGGAGCTTCGGTTGTTTCCTTCAACAGAGCCCCGTACAAGACTGTTCTCATGCACGGATTTACCCTCGATGAGAAGGGCAGAAAGATGAGCAAGAGTCTTGGAAACGTCATAAAGCCGGAAGATGTAGTGGAGAGGGTTGGAGTTGACGCTTTCAGGCTTTACGTTCTGAGCTCTGCCCTCTGGGAGGATCTCAGATTCAGCGAGGACGCAGTGAACATGTTCAAGAGGTACCTCAACATAGTCTGGAATGCCGTGAGGTTTGCATACATGTACATGAGTCTGGACAAGGAAGACTTTCTAAAATGCTGTAGAGAGGGAATAACTTTCTGTATAGAGGACAGGTGGATTCTCTCAAGACTCGAAAACCTCTGTAAAATTGCACGAGATGCTCTCGACAGCTATAATCTGCACAGAACAGTAAACGCCTTCATAGACTTCTTTGTGGAGGACTTCAGCAGGTGGTACGTGCAGCTCATAAGAAGCAGGGTCTGGGAGGAGAAGGCCTCTCCTTCAAAAATGGCAGCTTACGCAACGATCTTGAAAGTAATAGACAAGTCCATGAGAATTATCGCCCCGTACGCTCCGGTGATTGCTGAGTGGATATACCAGCACTTCATAAAGGAGTTTTCAGAAGTCAGGGAGATAGTTTGTGGAGAGAGAGTTAAAGAATCCGTTTTCATGGAGAGCTTTCCAGAAGTCGAGGAGGAGCTGATAGATCTGGAGCTTGAGAGGTCGATGAGACTTGCAAAGGAAATTTTTGAGGCTGTCAGCAATGCAAGGCAGAAAGCAAAGAGAAAACTCAGATGGCCATTAAAGCTACTTGTAATTGAGGGAGGAGAGGACGTTAAAAAGGCAGTAGAGATGCTTGAAGACATAATAAAGGCTCAGTGCAACGTCAAAGAAGTTAAATACGTGGACAGGTTCGAAAAGAGGGCGAAAGCACAGGTTAACTACAGAGAAGCGGGTCCAGCATTAAAGGACAGAATAAAGAAGTTCGCGGAGTTCGTTTCATCCCTCAGCGAAAGAGAAATCGAGGAAATTGAGAGTAAAGGAAAAATAGAGTTCGAAGGAGAAGAACTGCCATCGTCACTTATAGAGGTCAGATACGAGCTTCCAGAAGGATACGTCAGTGCAGAATTCAGTGCTGGAAATGTGTACCTCTACGCCAAGATGGATGAGGAGCTATGGAGAGAGTGCCTTGCAAGAGAGATAGTTAGGAGGATTCAGGAGATGAGAAAAGAACTTGATCTGAACGTGGAAGAATTCATAGACGTTGCACTGAGCTGCGACGAGGAGTTCATCAGGGGATGGAGAGACTACGTGGCAAGAGAGGTCAGAGCAAGAGAGCTGATGTTTAACTACAGGTTCGAGAGTGAGGAGGACTGGTACGTTAAAGAGTGGGACGTGGAGGGAGAAAAAGTCGTCATAGGAGTGAGAAGAGTTTCCTGATCTTTCTGTTTTATTCTTTAAATCTTAATTCTTTTAAATTAAATCTTAGATCTGTTAAATCTTAAATCTGTCAAAAAAAAGATTTATGGATGGGTATATACAGCCATCAACCTTTCCTCATCCGCATACTCAATCCTGCAGAAAGCAAACCTCTCGAACTGAACGACTTTCCCGGTATCACTCAGAGCGTTTTTCTCCACAAACCCGCCCCATCTGAGGCGGGGTTTATCTCCTATAACAACGCAAACAACTGCATCCTCCTCACTCAGCCAGTGCACTATGTTTTTCCCTTTCTTAACTTCAGGCAGCATATTCCAGTCGAGGAACTCAAGTTCCCTTCCCTCCTTGCTTTTCACCCTTACAGTACAGAAGTCCTTCAGTCTCACGACATCTCCTTCTTCGAACCTCTCCCAGTCATCTCCGGAGAGCAGGATGTCGCTGCTTCCTGTTAGCTTTCTGAATTCACTCCCGTCCGGCTTTTTAGGCACTGTAACTTCCCTAACCTCAGGCAAACCCGAAATTTTCACAGCAACAGCGTCCCACACAAAGAAATACCTGCTGGCCTCCTTATCCACGAGTTTCCTGTTCTCAGCGTAGAGATTTTTCAGGCTTACAGCCACATCATTCTCACCCACACCAAGAGACAGGAGAAAGTTCCTTATTGCCTCAGGCTTGAAACCTCTCCTCCTGAAGGCTCTTAAAGTTGGAAGTGCTGGATCATCCCAGCCATCGTACTCTCCCTTCTCTATGGCCTTTCTGATTTCGCTTGTAGAGAGTCTCCCAAACTCATGAATCTTGACCCTTCCCCAGTGCTTCGTCACAGGATACTCCCAGCCGAAGTAACTGTAAATGTAACGCTGTCTCCTCTCCGAATCGGCAAGATCCTTGCCCCTGATTATGTGAGTTATGCCGAGCACGTGATCCTCTATTGCCGATTCAAAGTCAAGAGTTGGATATACGGTGTAAGCATCTCCAACAAGGGGATGATCCGACTCAATTATTCTGAATGCAACCCAGTCCCTTATTGCGGGATCTTTGTGTTTCATGTCCGTTTTTATTCTTATAACGACCTCACCCTCCGAATACTCCCCGGAAAGCATTTTATCCCACACTTCAAGAGCTTCCTCGACAGAAACGTTTCTGTGAGGACACTCCACTCCCGAATCCCTGTATTTCTTGAACTCCTCCCTCGAACAGAAGCATGGGTAAGCTTTTCCCATTTCAAGGAGTTTTCTGCAGTAGTCGTAATACATCGGAATCCTCTTGGATGCATAGATGACCTCATCGGGTTTTATGCCCAGCCACTCTGCATCCTCAAGATACCAGTCGTAAGCTTCAAGCAAGGGCCTTTTTGTTCTTGGATCTGTGTCGTCGAACCTTATTATTAGCTTACCTTCGTAAATTTTAACGTACTCATCGTTTACAACCATCCCCCTCGCAGATCCGAGCGTTGGAGGGCCGTTGGGGTTGGGAGCAAAACGCATTACAACTTTTCCCTTCTCAGCTTTCGGAAGTTCTGGCAGGGTTCTCTTCTTCTCCCCCTCTTTCTTCTCAGCTCTGAACTGCTCCATTAACTTCTTTCTCTCTTCCTCATCCATGCTCTCAAACTCTGATATGCACTCTCTGACGAGTTCAAGTACTTCCCTTGCCTTCTTTCTCATTTCAGGCATTTCTGCCATTATTTTTCCCATGACTGCCTTTTCGTTCGGTTTACCATACTTAGCAGCGTTTTGAGCCACGTACTTCATCACTACCTCTTTCACGGCCACAAAACTGAGAAGACGTTATTAAAAGTTGTCTGAGCATTCCGCAATCAGCAGTCCCGCCAAACAGATGGTCTTTGAAAAACTGTATCGAAAAACGTAAAAGTTCACAGAGATCACACAGCACGATGTTCGAACCTCTGACAGGCTACACAACAGGAATTGAAGGCGTTGAGGAGCTCTCCAAACTCAGCGTTGGAGTTGTCTGCAGCAGAATGCTTGCCGAAATGCTCTGGAGGATTGGAGTCGGAACAGTTAGATACGTTGGAGATTTCATATCCCCGCAGGACGTTTACAGAGACGTTTCTCTGAGCCTCGATGATGCCAGCAATTACGATGTCCTGCATTCAAAGGGAAACACTCTCGTCATTTCAGCTCTCGCCGAAAGTCTGGATGTTGATTTCTTTACAAGAGCTCTCAGAGGTTGCGACGTTATAATAGCTCACAGATACTGCCACACGGCATCAAAAGCGGCTGAAAGACTGGGAGCACTGTTCATGCCCTGCCTTGTTTCATCGGTTTTACCCGAAGATCTGAAGAGGGAAGATGTTGTAAAAGCGATGAAGAAAGTAGAAGAGTACCGTCCGGAAAATCCGATGTGCTACGCAATGCTCTGCTCAGCTCAAGTGCTCGAACTGCTGAGAATGTGTTCTGGAGACAGGATTCTAATTGCTCCGGAGGCCATGATTCCATCTGAGAAACCACCATTCTTTGAAAACATAAAAATATGGTAAGATGAAGCTAAGATGAAGCCTAAATCATTTCAAGATTTCAAGTATTCTATCTCTCACGTTTTCAAAAATTTCTCTGGCTTTGTAGGACATAAATTCATTCCAGATTCTGTTTTTTCCACTTGGATGCGGCAGTACTGCCAGATCAAATTTCAGTTCACCAAGCCTGAAATTCTCAAAGATGTTGTTCATGAATACCTCTCTCAGATTTCCGGCAATTCTTCTGTCTTTGGATATTTTGTACAGATAGTCCTTAACCTGACCACCTACTGCAATAACTAATTCCGGTTTGACTGCTTTCAGTTCATCGACCAAGTAATTCTTACAAATTCTGACTGCTGCATTACCCTTCTTTTCATCTACAATCGGCTTGTTGTCTCTAGATTTGATAAAGCACTTTCTGAGATGTGTCCAGTAGGCTGTGGCATTTTCTGTAGGACTGAATTTACATCCAAAAAGTACTAACAGGTACGTGTATATCGGATGATCAAGTATAGATGCTATTAATTCCGGATCTTCCTCTCTATTCGGCCCCTCTGTAATTACAGCAATTTTTACATCCCTGTCCGGAACAAAAATGAGAGGTTTCGAGTTCTTTAGCGGACAGAAAGCACACCTTTCCTTCATTTTAATTTTCTCAAGCACTCTCTTTAGTTCCTCGTTTTCCTGCATATTTAATACCCCCGGATGTAGTAAGCTGGTTAGATGGTTTTAACAAGTATGGTAAGTATATCTGCTGAAGAATCTGAGGAAACTGGTATCCTGACTTACTGGCACTTTCAGCACTGGTTAGTAAGAGTGTCCCTTAATCCACTCGTCCTTAATTTTCTCTGCCAAATTTACCGTATCTCAGCCATAGCGAAACGGTCTTTATCTTCCTTTCGTCGAATATCATCCAACTTCTACAGGCATTTATCCAAGATTCTTCAAAATACCAAAACCTTTATCTGTTTCCGTCCAATCAAGCATGCATGCCCGGTAAATTTGAGAAGCGTTCAGCAAGGTTACTCGCGTTATTTCTCGCGCTCATAATGATCGGTAGTGCCATAGCAATAGCTTTCAGAGGTGGCAGTCCTTCAAATCAAACAGAATTGAGACCCGTAAAGTACCATTTCAGGAGTTTCAAAGAGTGGCTGAAGTGCTTACCTCCTACTGGCCATATTATTTACATTTCCGAGAAAAACTGCACAAACGATACGATGATGGAATATCTGCAAAAGGCAATGAGCAACAATATCATTTCCGGTGTGTTCGACCCCGTAACGTTTACAACCCCCATAGAAAGAATACTTGTCGCACTTTATCCGAAAGGCCTTCTCTACCTCTTTGACATAAACCAGTCCAAGATGAACGTCAGCGGGGAGAAAATTAACGTAAATGGCATAGACATGTGGATCAAGAACGTGGAAATATACGGCAGATACTATACAATAGGTGTAACTCCCGAAGTTTCTCCCGCAATAATTGGAACCGCCCCTGAAGTAAAGAAGAGCATAGAAGTCCTGACAGGTAATGGAACGAGCATGTACAGCCTCGTCGGACCGTACCTCAGGAACGTTACAGGTTCTTTCAACACGATACTGATGCTCTACGGAAAGGAGGCTGAAAACATTCTTGTCAGCAACAACACACCTTACGGAGACTTTTACTTCTCAGGAATAAGAATGAACGGTAGCAGATTTGAGAAAGTCGTGGTTATCCACTTCATAACCACAGGAGGATTTGTAATGTCAAACAACACAAGCAAGGAATTCTCATATTACTGGGTAAACAACTACCCGACGAAAAACGGAACCGTGAGCATAGCGATCATGGACAGCACCAATTTCACGAAAATACTGAATGCCGAACCACAGATGAGGATAATAGAGATACACCTTGGAAAGCTTGTAACTCACAGAAAAAGCTAAAAGTTTTTACTCTCTTTTTTCTACCCTCCATGGATGGTGACAGTTGAGGACAGGGATACAACCCTGCTCGTTAAAGGCAGGGTAAGAGTTGTGGAAGGAGAGGCAACTATTTTCGGCTGTCCACTTGAGCCTTCCAGGGAGATTTCCTCTCAGAGCTACTTCCCGGTATACCTTATAGACTGCAGGGTTGAGGTGGAGGGAGAGTACATAGCCGTAAAGGGTTCAACTATACCGGAAAGCTGGAAAGAACTGGATGGTTTTGAGAGGATTTTTCTCATTGGTGAAACAGACTCCGGAAAGAGCAGTCTTGCCACATGGCTGATAAACAGCGTGGAGGGAGAGGCAGGAGTAATTGACGCGGATATTGGTCAGGCAGACATAGCACATCCCGGAGCTATGGGGATAGGTGTTGCCAGAAATGTCCCCTTTCTGAAACACGTAAAGATGGTGGACGGTTTTTTCACCGGCACAATCTCCCCGATGGGGAGAGAGGCAAGGTGTATCAGAGGATTTTCAAAACTCTGCAGGAAACTTGACATGTTCAATGTATCTGCCAGAATAGTGGACACGACAGGATGGGTGAAGGGCAAAAAGGCGAGAGATTACAAGCTTGCAAAAATAGAGGCCTTTTCTCCTGACCTTGTTGTATTTGTTGGAATGGAGAAAGATGCTGTGGAAGTTTACTCCGAAAACATAGATGGCTGCGAAATAAAGCTGGTGGAAAGTTTCGTTCCAAAGAAGAGGGACAGGGAAAGCAGGCTGGAGATCAGGAGCTCACTTTATAAAGAGTGGTTTGAAGAGTGTGATGAGTTTGAAGTCAGAGGCAATGATCTGAGAGGTACAACTCTCTTTAAAGGAGAAAAACTTGAAGGAGAGGCGTTAGAGGTTTTATCAGTTTTTGGAGAGGTCGTATTTGCTGAAAAGGGCAGTTACTTTTTAAACGTGTGCGTTAGAGGGATAGAGATCAGTCACGAGGCTATAAGGGCAGTTAAAGAGGTATTTGGTGTTGAAGAGGTGACTGTTTTCGACGAAAGCTGGTTAAATGGCCTGATGTGCGGGATATACAGCAACATAAATGGCATGGAAAGGTACGTTTGCCCCGGAATCGTGAAA
>CAZUMR010000042.1:0-7414 GCA_964622075.1 uncultured archaeon
GCCCTGAACGTGATAAAAAAGGCTGATGAAGTAATAGCACCTGGAAAACTTGCTGCTCAGGTGATAGAAGGAATAAGAGAACCAAGAATAGTGGAATTCCCGATGGGAAAAAGCAGGGAAGTGATTGAAGAGCTCTCAAAAGAGCTTTCAGAGAGGTGTATTGAAGAGGATATAGCCTTTGTCGCTCTTGGAGATGTGATGTTCTACTCCACCTTCATGCACGTTGCAAGAAAAGTCCGAGAGCTGAACAGAGGAGTTAGAATAGAGTGTATCCCCGGAGTTGCAAGCTTCACGTGTGCTTTCGACAGATCACTCGTCTTCTGCGATGATACACTTGAGGTAATAACCGCAAAAGACCTTGAAAGCTTCGATCTGAATTCAAAGTTTGTGGCAGTAATAAAAGCGACAAGCCCGAAAGATGTTGCAGAGATCGGGAGGAGGAAAGGATACAGGGTTAAAGCTGTTGTAAGAAGAATGTACATGGACGGAGAGGAAATCTACATAGATGAAATACCCGATTTCCAGGATTACTTTACTGTCGTTTTGCTGGAAAGACAGTAGAGCTGAGCTGGAGGTTGGTAAAACAATGATGGGTGAGGAAACAGGAAATATAAATTCTCGGGACAGTGAAAAACCAAAAGTTTATATCGCCGGTGCAGGCCCAGGAGATCCGGAGCTGCTGACCGTAAAGGTAGCAAAACTCCTTGAAAAGGCCGATTTAATAGTTTACGCTGGATCTATAATCCCAGATTCCCTGCTGTCCAGATACAAAGCGAGAAAAATCAACAGCCACGGGATGAAACTTGAGGAAATAATCTCTCTCCTTGAAAGGGAGGCAAAGGCAGGCAAACTCGTAGTGAGGCTTCAAAGTGGAGATCCTTCAGTATATTCAGCAATAAACGAGCAGATTCAGGAACTTGAGAGAAGAGGTGTTGAGTGTGAGGTTATACCGGGGGTTAGCAGCGTTTTTGCTTCAGCAGCAGCACTGAAAGTTGAGCTAACATGCCCCGGTGTATCCGAGTTCGTTTTCATAGGAAGACCGGCTGGCAGGACTTTAAAAGAGGACTACCTTGAAGAAGTGGCAAAAATTCCATGTACAATCGTGCTTCTCCTTGGAATAGACAGAATAGAGTACGTGGTGGAAAAGGTATCAAAGATCAGAGGAGGGGATGAGCCAGTTGCAGTTGTTTATCACGCCACAAGGGATGATGAGCTTGTTTTAAAAGGAAAATTATCAGATATAGCAGAGAAAGTTAAAAAAGCAGGAATAAAAAGAACTGCAACAATAATAATTGGTAAGGCACTGGAAAATAGAGGAAGGAGGTCTGTCCTATACGGATAGCCGTTGTTGGTTTTGGTAAGGATATAAGACAGCTGAGAAGACTTTCAGAGTGGCTTGGAGCTGAGATAATCCTTTACAAACCCGGAGTCTGGAAGGAAATATTCGAAAAGGAATACGACTGCGTGGTTGCATACATGCCGTGCGGGGCTGTTGTTAGAGGTATCTGCCCTCATCTAAGGAACAAGTGGATAGATCCAGCAATAGTTGTCGTTGACAAGGCAATGAGGTACGCCATTCCCGTCGTTGGAGGACACCATGGAGGAAATGAAGTGGCCGAAATGCTCGAAAAATTTGGGCTGAAAGCAGTGATAACGACAGCGATGGAGTATTCAGAAGGTTTGAGTGTTGGGATTGGCTGCAAAAAGGGCGTAAGGGCTGAAGATGTCGTTTACGCAATAAAGTCCGCACTGGCAGAGCTCGGGTTCACTCTAAGAGATGTTAGGGTTATTGCCACTGCAGAGATAAAGAAAAACGAAAAAGGGCTGATTGAAGCAGTAGATTCGATAAAAAAGCCGCTTATTTTCGTCAGGAGTGAGGATCTGAATGCAATAGACGTGCCAAGCGAGAGCGAAGCCAGAAGAGTTGGGCTGAGGAGTGTTGCAGAGGGGTGCGCTCTTTTCTGTTCCCGGGAGAAGAAACTGCTCATGCCAAAGAGAGTTTACAGGGGTGTTACCGTTGCAATCGCAAGGTAAGCTGTACGTTGTCGGAATAGGTCCGGGTAAAGGTGACCTCCTGACAATCAGGGCAAAAAAAGTACTTGAAGAGGCAGACGTTATTCTGGGTCACAGAACTTACGTGCAGAGAATTCTGTCAGAGCTGCCCGGGATCTTTGAAAGATCTGGAAGATTTAAGCAGATTGTAGAAAGCAGAATGGGCAAAGAGCTTGAAAGAGTTAAATTAGCAGTTGACCTTGCAAGAGATAAGAAAGTCTGCCTGATAAGTGGCGGGGATCCATCCATATATGGTATGGCCTCTCTTGTAGTGGAGTACATTGTGAGAAATGGAATAGAGGTAGATCTTGAGATCGTACCGGGAGTGACTGCTGAATGTGCAGCCTCTCCCCTGCTTGGATGTCCAATAAGCGGTGATCACTGCATCCTGAGTCTCAGCGATTTGCTCACGCCATGGGAGGTAATAGAGAGGAGGTTAATTTCAGCCTTGCTTGGAGATTTCGTAATTGTTATCTACAATCCTTCAAGCAGGAGGAGAGAAAAGAACCTGAAGAAGGCAATGGAGCTCGTTTTGAGATTTAGGGGGGATGTGCCGGTTGGATGTGTTAGAAATGCAGAGAGAGAAGGAACCGAAGTCTGGATAACAAGACCTTCAAAACTGCTTGGAGATGAGAGCAAGAGGGTTGACATGCACACAGTCCTGTTCATCTCAAGCTACGAGACTGTAAACGTTAACGGAAAACTGTTGACTCCAAGAGGGTACTCAAACAAGTACGATGTTGGTACAGCAGATTCAAAGGATCTAAAAGATAAAGATTCAGATTTAAAAGACAGTTCAAAAGAGAAACTTGCAGAGGTGGCAGGAGCGAAAACTGAGGAAAGTTTAAGAATAGCGGAAAGCAGTGCAGAGGTGGCAAAAAAGCTTATCAGAGGTTTTGGTGATGAAGTTGAGAGATTTATAGCAGAGAGGTGCTTTGTAGCAACTGCAGACGTTTCAGTTTTAAGTCTGCTTGAATTTAACAGAGCAGGAGAGGCTGTCAGAGCAGCCAAAGACTGCAAAACAATAGTCACGGACGTGGAAATGGTCAGAGCTGGTGTGGTGAGTAGAGCCAAAGGTAAAAAAGTCATCTCCGCAATTGGACTTGAGTTAGAGCCCAAGTTAGACAGGCAAACGGACAGAGAGCTAAAGACGGGCAAAACCCTCTCATCTGCCGGAATCAGGCGATGTTCGGAGTGGGTAAAGGATGGACTTGTGGCAATAGGTAACTCTCCATCAGCCCTTGAGGAGCTGTGTACAATGATCGACGAGGGAATAAAGCCGAAGGCTGTGGTGGCAACTCCGGTGGGATTTACCAACGCCACAAAAGCTAAAGAGGAGCTGATGCAGAAGGACATTCCATGGATAGTTGTGAAAGGGGCAAGAGGGGGTTCAACTCTGTGCGTTGCGATAGTTAACGCCCTGCTCGCTTTCTGATTTTCTGATTTCCAGATTTTCGGATAGGTTTATTGTAGATTTTCTAATAACCATAAATCAGATTCCACAGGCTTTATAATTTCCCGCGTTTGCCTGTTTCGAAAGTGATGCTTTCGAAGGTGTGCTTTCGAAGGTGATGCTTCTGCTGGCAGTAATTGGAGTGGGTATAGCAAAGGGTCACCTGACAGAGAGAGGAAAAAAGCTGCTGGAAAGCGCTGAGGTCGTTTACGGCAGCAAAAAGGCGATAGAGCTCGTCAGAGAATATATCAGAGGGGAGGCTGTGATTCTCAAAAAGTTTAGCGAGGATGTTTACAGGGAAATAGAGGAAGCTGGAAAGAAGAAAAACGTTGCTGTTTTATCGACAGGAGATCCGATGGTCTCTGGACTGGGACTGAAGCTGAAGGCAGACGTTATAGAGTCAGGTATAAGCAGTGTGCTTGTAGCTCTGTCAAGGATAGGTGTCGATCTGTGCGATGTTGTGGTTGTTGACTGCCACGCAAGGAAATATGAGGAATGCATTAAAGAGCTGAAAAAAGTGCTCAACATTAGACCCGCAATCGTACTTGTTTCCAGAGGATTTGAAACTGAAAAACTTGCAGAAGAACTGGATGCAGATGTACTCATTCTTGAAAATCTCTGCAGTGAGAACGAAAGAATAAGAAAAGGTGGGGTTGTGGAGACAAGTGATACTGTCCTTTACGTTAAAAGAGGTCGGCCGGTTAAATGAATAAATTTAAGCTTACTGCCAAGCTCCACTCCAGCTCATTAGCTCATTCAAAACGGAAAATCAAAACCAGAAAACCTGACCAAAAAACAAAAAAATTGGAGATGTTAGGACTTGAGAGGGTGTGTGTATGTGTGAAAAACGCAGGAGAGGACTGGTTATAGTCGGGCATGGAAGCAAGCTGCACTACTACAGGGAGGTAATGGAGTTCCACAGAGAGAGAATACAGAAAGCAGGATTTTTTGACGAGGTGGAGCTTGCATTTGCTGCACACGGCAGAAAACCTACAGTGGATGAGGTCGTTAAAAAGATGGAGAGCGAGGAGATATACCTCGTTCCACTGTTCATGGCCTATGGAGTACATACGGCCGAAGAATTGCCAGAGCTCCTTGGATTTGAGTTTAAAGAGGGGGCTGTTGAGCTCGAGATAGATGGCAAGAGAGTTATACTCTGCGAGCCAGTTGGAAAGGATGAGCTGATAACGCACGCAATACTCAACAGAGTTATGGCAGCGATAAACGAGGTTGGCAGGTAGTTTTTGTTCACATTTCTGTTTCACATTTCTTTTTGTTTCTTTTTGTTTCTATTTCGAATCAAACTTTTTTAGGAAAATCATATTTCAGGTAACGATTAAGCCTGAGAAACTTTGTCGACCTCATTTTCTTTCCTTCCTGCTAAGTGGACTTTATACGGTATTTTTACGGTATTTTAAAGCTGCTACTCTTGCTATGAATAATGGCAGGGAGTTCGAAGATACCGTGCGGAACAATGTTGTTCCTTACGAGATCTTTCTCGAACACATAATCGATCAACACGGAAGTGTCAATAACGATCATCCCTAATCTCCTCTAAAACTTTGATGGCATTGTAAACCTTCGGTGCTTTCTTTTCGAGCTCATCTAACGCTTGATAAAATTTCTCACCAATTCTCTTTTCTTTTATTTCAATCTTCACTCTTTCACCATCTTTTTAAGTTAACTTTTTCAAGGGGTTTGAATAGCCATTCTCGTATACAGCTTCAATTACCCTTTACCATGTTCTCTTTACCTCAGAATAATTCAAATACCTTTTGACAAGAAGTACTCTGCAATTCTTGGGATTACGTAAGCCTCAATGAAAGCAATTATCACGATTAAGATTATGGAAATTAACGCGAGCGTTAGATATTCTTTGATGTCCTCTTTTGTTAGTGGTTGTTCCTTCTTACCTGCTAAATACCTTACAATTTCATATGGGATTTTGAATCCAGCTGCTCCTGCTATTATGATTGCGGGGATTTCGAAGGTGCCGTGGGGAAGAATTAGAAGTAAAACTTCGTAAGTTCTATTATAACCAAAAGCGGAAGATACAGCAATTCCAAAAACAAACCCATTATAAAAAAGGTTAGCAAGAGTTAGTGATCCAAAAAGAAAAGATCCTGCTATTAAAGAAAGTATTAATAGCAGATTATTTGTGAGAATCATCTCAAAACTATATCGCTCATAGTGTAATTCGCTCTTAACCAAGTTTTTATCAGACTCTTTACAAGGCTCATAGAACCAGATAAATGAACTAACAGTCCCAGTCAGATAAACAACTATGCTAAATATTATTAGCATCTTTGCAGACCTCATATACTAGATCCCCATACTTTGAAGCTTTTTTATCCTATTTTCAATTGAAGGATGGTCACTGAGGATTTCCGAGAATTTTGATGTATGTCCTTTTGAGTTGCTTAATTCACTCATTTTTTTCAATGCTGAAATCATTACATCACTGCCTACAACCCTGGCTCCAATTAAGTCGGCCTCATACTCAAACTTTCTATTTACCGCTCGTAACAGTAAGTCTATAAACCACGCAACACCAAACGCAATTATGAGTGCATCAACTATTCTCGCTTTGCGAAGAAGAAGTAAAGCAACTGTTATCTCAATGACAACTATAAATAGACTCCCTAAGAAAATTTTTAGTGTATGTCTTTTTTGAGCGTGTGCAACTTCATGAGCAATGATTCCTACCAGTTCTTCGATTTCTAAGACAGATAACAATCTTTCTGTAATAAATATCCTGAACTTCTTTAAACCAACTAGATATGCATTCACTTCTGCACGTTCCAGCCCCTTATCTAAAAGATAAACACCGTCAATGTGTACATTTAGCTTACTCTCTAATTGTCTTAAAGCATTGAGGACATCCCGTTCAGTTACTGGTTTTAATTTTCTCAGTGATGGTGAAAATTCTATCATGTTTGCTAGTGTTAGGAAAATTACTGGCATTAGTATATAAATTATAACTACAATTTCTGGGTTGCTAATCTCCTCTTTAGAGAGAATGATTCGTCCAAAACAGATAACGGGCGAAATAAGGATTAATGTAACAGTAATAATCTTAAGTAGTTCCTTTACAAACTCAAATGCGCTCATATCAATATTGAGAAATATATTGGACAATTTTAGATACAAAAACGATGAAAAAATTATAGTAGCTATCATCGCTAAAGTTGCAATCCATATATTCTCAATGAATATCCACTCCAATGCACTTACAATAATTCCTAAAAGAATGATAATTCCAAGCAAATCATTCGACTTCATCTTACTCGCCATATTGTAAGTTAAGATATCAGTAAGATATTAAATCATAATATTAAATTCAAATTCTAAAAAATAAAAATTAAATCAAAGCCCAGCAGCTAACCACGCTGTAATTGCCCAGCCCACAGGTCCTGTCACTAATGCAGCGCTTATGCGAGCTGCCATTTGCCAACCAAACTTTGCAGCAAGTTGACCAGCAATTCTACCAGTAAATCCTAGTCCGCCACCTATAAGGAAGAAGGCATCGGCATATTTATTTCCCTTTATTACTCCAGCATATTTTAATCCTGCATAAATTTCAGAAGATGTAATTACGGGCATCACAGCCAATCCAACCATCACCAGAACCATCGCTAAAGCCAGTCCTCTAAACACCCACTCTTCCCTACTTACATTGGCATACATCCTACCCCCTCCTTATCCTTGCTCCTTGATAACTTTTACCATTCCCACTATATAAAAATTTCTAACACATTATAAATCTACCTATATCCTTTTTTTTTAACTATAAAAACTAAATTTCAACAAGTAAGGATAAAACTTAAGTATATTCACACGAATCGAGAACGCATGCTGAAGTTGATAACTAACCCAAACGAGTTCTTTGCAGAGTTGAAACAAGAAGAC
>CAZUMR010000043.1:0-17042 GCA_964622075.1 uncultured archaeon
TCCGTGTTCATCCTCTAAAATGCATTATAACTTCATCCTCGCCTCCAATAACAACCACGTGAAACACTACCGTAAACACTACATCACACTTCCTACTACAAAAGTTAAACTCCTATTCTTCCTCATCCCTACCGTTCGTAACTATTTCCCTGTGTACTCTTTTTTACATAGTGCCATGTTCGATAAGAATACTGCATTTCCCTAAAAGTCATTATAGCGTTCCAGATCGACTCCGTAGCCTTCTTTTCAGACGTAAACCTTGTTACCTCACCTTCACGCTTGTTAACTCCCTTTCTACTCTCGCCACCAGTTTCGTGCTTACGATAGATTTAATTTAATTTATTAAATCAAAATACTCAAAAATTAAAAAATCAGGTTCCCTGCCTCCAGTCGCTCAGGTACTTTATCTGCTCCTCAGTTAAACTGTCTATTTCCACGCCCATGCTCTCAAGCTTAATTCTTGCCACCCTTCTGTCAAGCTCATCTGGCAATCTGTAAACTCTGTTTTCAAGTTTTTCAGCATTCTCCACGATATACTTGGCTGCAAGTGCCTGATCCGAGAAACTCATATCCATAACTTCTACGGGATGTCCATCTCCAGCGACGAGGTTTACGAGCCTCCCCTCAGCAAGGAGGTAGAGCTTTTTATCTCCAAGATCGTACTCTGTAACGTTGTCTCTCATCTCTCTGCTTGAAACACTCATTTCTTCAAGTTCTCTGACGTTTATTTCCACATTGAAGTGTCCAGCATTTGCAAGCACAGCTCCATCCTTCATGAGCCTGAAGTGCTCACCACGTATAACATCCCTGTCTCCCGTGGCTGTAATGAAAATATCTCCTATTTTTGCCGCCTCTCTCATTGGCATTACCCTAAAACCGTCCATTATTGCTTCTAAAGCTCTTATCTCATCTACCTCGGTCACTATGACGTTTGCCCCCATACCTCTCGCTCTCATGGCTATTCCTCTGCCGCACCATCCATAGCCCGCCACAACAACGTTTTTCCCCGCTATCAGCAGGTTTGTTGCCCTCATTATCCCGTCTATCGCAGACTGGCCTGTGCCATACCTGTTATCAAAAAGGTACTTTGTGTAGGCATCGTTAACGGCTATAACGGGAAATCTCAGCACCCCCTCTTTTTCCATTGCTCTGAGCCTGATTATTCCCGTCGTCGTTTCCTCACTTGCACCCATGACCTTTATTCTGGATAGCTCCTCATCCGTGTGAAGGAGAAAAATCAGGTCAGCCCCATCGTCTATGACGACATCCGGTTTTATTGATGCAACCTTTCTCAGTGCTTCATAGTACTCCTCCTCGCTCATGCCCCTCCTCGCATAGCACCTTATTCCCATGCTTCTCAGAGCCTCAGCGACATCGTTCTGAGAGCTCATTGGATTGCATCCGGTTATTGCAACTTCTGCTCCTCCATCTATTAGAGTGAGAACGAGAACAGCAGTTTTCGCCTCTACATGTAAGGCCATGCCAATCCTGATACCTTCAAGTGGTCTGTCTCTCCTGAACTCATCCCTTATTCTGGAAATAACCTTCATGTGCTTTTCTGCCCACTCTATCTTTCTCCTGCCTCTTTCCACATCTTCCATGGCCTCGCTTTTGCTGGCGTATTAATAAAAGCTCGGTACCCGGGTTAAGCAAAAGCTTATATCTCCCTCAACTCAAGCTGCCACGATGAAGGTCCTGATCACCGACCCAGTTCCGGATGAAGTCATAGAGAAGCTGAAAAGCGAAGGGCTGGAAGTTACAGTCAAAACGGGTATAAGCGAGGACGAGCTAGTCTCGATAATTCCTGAATACGATGCACTGATAGTTAGAAGCGGGACCAAGGTAACGAGGAGAGTTATAGAGGCTGCAAAAAATCTGAAGATTATAGGAAGGGCTGGTGTGGGAGTTGACAATATAGATATAGCTGCAGCCACCCAGCACGGTGTCATAGTTGCAAACGCTCCGGGAGGTAACTCCGTCTCCACAGCCGAGCACACCCTTGCTTTAATTCTTGCAGTAGCGAGAAAGATACCGCAGGCGGATAGAAGCGTTAAGGAAGGTAAGTGGGAAAGGAAGAAGTTCCTTGGCATGGAGTTAAGAGATAAGACGATAGGCGTCATAGGTCTGGGAAAGGTAGGATACGAGGTTGCCAAGAGGGCTAAAGCACTTGAAATGAACGTTCTTGCTTACGATCCGTACATAAGCGAGGAAAGGGCAAGACAGATCGGTGTGAAGCTTGTACCCCTTGAAGAGCTGATAAGGAAATCGGACATAATAACAGTTCACGTCCCCAAGACGAAGGAAACTGAGAACCTCATAGATGAGAAGGCAATATCCATGATGAAGGATGGTGCTTACGTCATAAACTGTGCGAGGGGCGGAATAGTCAACGAAAAAGCACTTTACGAAGCTTTAAAGAGCGGCAAGCTGGCTGGAGCTGCTCTTGACGTTTACGAGAAGGAACCTCCCGATCCAGATAATCCGCTTTTCAAACTTGACAACGTCGTTACAACTCCACACCTTGGTGCATCTACAAGGGAAGCCCAGATAAGCGTTGGAATGACAGTGGCAAACGAGATAATAAACATGTCCAAGGGTTTACCAGTTAAAAACGCCGTAAATCTGCCGAGCGTGGACGTTAGCGAGTACGAGTACATAATGCCTTACCTGAAACTTGCAGAAAAGATGGGCAAACTTGCTGCTGCAAGGCTGAAGGTTACAAAGAGGGCGGTTGAAAGAGTCAGAATCACCTTTAGAGGAAAGCTCTCCGAAATGAACACGGAGTACATAACGAGAGCTCTGCTCAAAGGGCTTCTTCAGGGAATAGTTTCGAACATAAACCTTGTTTCGGCTCTTCCAGTTGCGAAGGAGAGGGGTATAGATATCGAGGAGGCAAAGGGGGACGTTTCAAGCTATGAGAGTTTGCTTGAAGTTGAGATAAGTGATGGAGAGAAGGGAATCAGCATAGCCGGAACGTGCTTCGGGAAGGAGTACAGGATAACGAGGGTTGACAAGTACAAGGTTGACTTTGTGCCGGAGGGACACTACATAATTTCACTGCATGAAGACAAGCCGGGAGTTATAGGAAGGGTCGGAACCCTGCTTGGTGAGCACGGAATAAACATAGCTGGAATGATAGTCGGCAGGTACGGTGGCAAGGGCGGGATACAGCTGATGCTGCTTCTTGTTGACGACCCACCAACAGATGAAGTGCTGAAAAAGATGGAAGAGCTTGAAGGAATACTTGACGCCGTTTACGTTTACCTGTAATTTTTTATTTTAACCTCCAGCTATTGGAGGAAACACAGCAATCGTATCTCCATCCTTGAGATCTCTCAGCTCGTCTTTTATGTTTCTGCCGTTTATCGTGATTATCCTGTCGTCCCTGATTTTTCCGTTCTCGTCAAGAACCTCTTTCAGAAATTCCTCTCCAAGCACAACTGCTGCCTTTTTAAAGCAATCCTCAAGGCAGTCGCACTCAACCTCTACACTTCTGCCAAATTTTTCTCTCAGAGTTGCAAAAAGCTCTATTCTCACCCTTGCCATGTTCAACCCCTGATGTTCAGGATTGGCTGGAAGGCGATTGGCTGGAAAGCCACTCAAAGAACTTTTCCAGAGCTCTCCTTCTGTGCGAGTACTCGTTCTTCTCCTCACCCATTTCAGCGAAAGTTCTGCCATTGTACTCGAAGATGGGGTCGTAACCAAACCCCTTATCTCCCCTGATCTCCTCCGAAATACGTCCCTCAACTTCTCCCGTGAACGTTCTGACCTCCTTTCCGTCCCAGTACGCTATCACTGCTATGAATTTGGCCTTTCTATTTTCCACACCCTCCATCAGTTTGATTATGCCTTCATTACCTATCGTTTTGAAAACGTAGGAGGAGTATGGTCCGGGAAAACCTTTCAGAGCATCTATGAACAGCCCGCTATCTTCAAGAAAGAATGGAGACGTCATGTCTTTGCTCAGAATTTCAGCACTCTTTCTGGCAATTTCCACGAGGTCGCTTCCCTGAGGCTCAAGGTATTCGAGCTGCATCCATCCAACTTCTATTCCGTAATTTTCACCTATTGCTCTTGCTTCCCTGTACTTTCCTTCGTTGGATGTGACGAAAATGACTTCCATAACATGTCTTTCTACAACCGGAATAACTCTTTTTCTCTTCCAGCCAGACTCCAGTCAGTTTTGCAGAAATAAATTGCATAAATAAAACTACTTTCACAAAAATAAATTTACAGCAAAATAGACATCAGTAAAAGTAGTAAAAGTAAATAGTAAATTGGTTACTTGGATAGGGCAATTCTGAGCTTCTCAGGATCGTACTTCCAGTCCTTGGGCAGAATTCCCTTCTCCTTGTAGTAGTTTGATAGCCTCCATATCTTTGCCTCTATTAGCTGCAGACCTCTTATGTTGTGGTAATCTTTTCTGTGAACGGCAGTGTGCTTTCTCAGGTTTATTGCCTTCTTTATCAGTGCCTTGAGATCCTCTGGCAATGTTATTTCGGCCCCCTCTTCTCTCAGTATCTGCTGAAGTTTTTTGCCTGTAACCTGTCTCACTGATGGAATTCCATATCTATCCCTGAGTATCATTCCAATCATGCTTGGTTCGTATCCCTCTGAGTACAGCTCCATTATAACTTTTCTGACCTCTTCTGCACTCATCTCTACCCATTCAGGGGGAGAGTCCCTGTAAATTCTCTTTGAACCTGAACTCCCCCTTCTCCTTGCATGCATTCTCGCCATGACCGTTAACCTCCAGTCAGGTTGTCAACCTTTGCGTTACCTTTGCGTTGAACGCCAGAATAAATAACTTCCGCTCATCAGTCGTACTCTCTCCACGTCTTGCCACACTTCGTGCACCTGAAAAATCTGACCTCGCTCTCATCTGCAGCTCTCAGCTGCCTTAGCCACCAGTAAGCTTCTCTATTTCCACATGCAGGACAGACCACGTTTGTCGTTGGAAGTGTTTTCAGGTTTTCTCCCTCTATTACCGGTACCTCTTCCCTGCTTCTCTTCTCCACCACGACTTCCTCTTTCTCCTCCTCCACACTCTTTTCGTATCCGCACTTTCTGCAAACGAGCTTGCCGTCCTGAAACACCATAAGGCTCTTACACTTCGGGCAGAACTCCACTTCGCATCGCCTCCTTGAGAATTTCCGAATGATCAAATGCGAGCTCGCGCCTTAAAGCTTCTTCTGTGCTCAGGAGAACTACGCTTTCTGCATCGTCTCCGGCCTTTAACTTTCCTCCAACGGGCCTTGCAAGGAAACAGATGGAGACAAAATGGCCTCTTGGATCTCTATCCGGTTTTGAAAAAACACCCACAAGTTTTTCAGGTTCGCAGACGAGACCTGTCTCTTCCTTCAACTCTCTCCTCAAAGCATCCTCCACGCTTTCACCGTATTCAACTATACCTCCGGGAAGGGCAAGCATGCCCCTGAATGGATCATTTTTTCTCCTTATAAAAACTATTTTGCCCTCATAAGGAATTATTCCATCGACTGTTAGCGTTATGCACTTCATTCAGACACCTCACGAACTCAGAGCTCTTCAATCTTTTCAAGAATGGACTTCCAGTTTCCGACCTTTCTGTTTAAAACGTCCATCGACCACTTGACATCTCCAACTCTTGAAACCGAGTGGCTGTCACTTCCCACTGAAAACAGGAGTTTTCTTACCTCCTTTCCAAGTTCGTCAAGGAGTTCTGGCGGAGGGGCTCTGTGTGCAGAGTTAATTTCAAGGGCTATATCGTTCTCTTTCAAAACGTCAAGAACCTCAAGGTCAAGCTCTATGTTGTCTGACTGGGTCTCAAAAACCGAGGAGTGAAAGTGTCCCAGCACATCGAAATCGTAGTTTCTGGCGCACTTTATTATCCTTCTGCAGTATTCATCAACGGGCAGGCATTCATGCACAGATGCTATTACAAGCTCAAAATCATGTTTTGGCATCTCTATCCTGCCGTCAGCATCTATTCCGCATTCCACTGCATCAAGAATCCTTATTCCAAATCTGTCCTGACAGAACTCTATTTCTTCTCTCCTTCTCTTTGCCTTCCCCTCATCCAGACCAAGAGGGTGTTCACAGGAGTGGTCGGATATGGCTATTACCTTCAGCCCCCTCTCCTTTGCCTTTCTTGCAATCTCCTCCACACTTCCCTGTCCGTCGGAGTACATGGAGTGAATGTGCAGGTCGAACACATTCAAACTTAAACCTGAATATATATTTTCTTTGCGATTCGTTATTCGATGTCAGTCATACTGGTGTTATACTGGAGTTTCATGCCCGGAATACTCGAAATTTGAACATAAAGTTAAAAATCAGCTAAAAACTTCAGAAAATTCTCTCTCAAGTCTCAGGGCAAATCCAAGGACCTCGTTTTCTTTGAAGTGACCTCCCATTATCTGCAACCCTACGGGCAGACCTTTAACGAATCCGGCTGGAAGAGACATGGCCGGAATTCCTGCAAGGTTTATCGGGACGGTATTCACATCCATCTTGTACATTGTCAGTGGGTCTGCAAGCTCTCCAATCCTGAAAGGAAGGGAAGGCATTGTTGGAGCAATCAGGACATCGTAATCATTTAAAGCCTTCTCGAAGTCTCTTCTGACGAGTGTTCTGACTCTCAGGGCTTTCAGGTAGTATTTTCCGTAGTATCCTGCAGATAGTGCATATGTACCGAGCATAATCCTCCTTTTAACCTCCTCACCAAACCCCTCGGCTCTAACTCTTGAAAAGTATCTGGTCCATGTATCGAGCTCATCAAGAGCGTAACCGTATCTGACTCCGTCGTACCTTGCGAGGTTGGAGGAAGCTTCTCCGGTAGCTATTATGTAGTAGGCTGCAAGAGCGTACCTGAAAGATGGCATTGACACCTCTCCAACCTCAAATCCAAGACCTTTTATTACCTCCACTGCCTCCTCGAACCTTCCGGTTACGTCATCATTGCCGCTCATTTCTCTTACCACGCCAACCTTGAACTTTTTCTCAGCAATTTCTGGGTTAAATCTGAACTCAACTCCTGCATTTGTTGAATCTCTTTCATCCTTTCCTGCTATGACTTCCAGCAGAAGAGCACAGTCCTCTACACAGCAGGCCATCGGCCCTATCTGCTCAAGTGAGTTTGCGTATGGTATCAGCCCGTACCTTGAAACAAGTCCGTAAGTTGGTTTTATTCCAACAACACCGCAGAAACTTGAAGGACACCTTATACTGCCACCCGTATCACTTCCAAGAGCAAGAACACTCTCCTCTCCTCCAAGACAGGCTCCACTGCCACCACTGCTCCCGCCGGCAACCCTGTCGAGATCGTAGGGATTTCTCACAACTCCAAAGTAAGATGTTTCAGTCGTCGTTCCCATTGCGAATTCGTCCATGTTCGTTTTTCCAATAATTATTGCTCCTTCGGCTTTTAGCCTCTCAACCACATGAGCATCGAAAGGTGGAATGTAGTTCTCAAGCATTCTGGAGCCGCAGGTTGTTCTGATACCTCTTGTGGATATGCAATCCTTAACAGCAACAGGAATTCCGGCAAGCTTTCCTTTTAGCTCACCCCTATCGTACTTTTCTGCCTGAGACAGTGCCAGATCTTTGCACAGAGTTACATATGCATTTAACTTGCTCTTCTCTATTCTGTCAAAAAGCTCGGAAACGAGGTCGTAGCATCTCTCCCCTTCGAGTCTCTCCTTCCAGTCCTTTACGGTTATCATTGTCTCCCTCCATTCACTCAACTATTTTTGGCCCCTTGAAGTATCCGTCCTCAACGTGTCTGGCATTTTTCAGAGCTTCTTCCCTGCTGAGGCCTTTCTTTGGAACATCGTCTCTGAAAACGTTCTTCAGTGGGAGAACGTGAAAGGTCGGTTCTACATCCTCTCCGACCTCGTCAAGGATATTGAAGTAGTCTATAATGCTTTCAAACTCTTTTCTAAACTTCTCTGCTTCCTCCTTACTTATCTCTATTTTTGCAAGCTCGGCAATCTTGAAAACGTCATCTATCGTTAGCATGTCTGGAAATTCAAGTCGTTGAATAAAAAACTTGGTATTGTGGGAATGACAAAACTGAGAATGACAAAACTTAAGTTACCTCACTCCAGATGCTGATTGATGTCCTGCATATTCTGCAAGTACTTTTCAAGCTGTGGTGGTAGGGCAGAAATATGTGAGCACTTTGAACTCAGGGAGCCTAAAAAACCCTCCAGAGTTGAAAGTGCTGTTAAGGAATCCATGACGATTAGAGAAGCGGCTGAAAAGCTTAACATGACCGTTACCGAGTTTCTTGAGATGCTCGGGCAGATGGAGAGGGAGGGTAAAATCAGGATTGAAATCAAATAATTTTTTTGATATCTGAATTTAGGTACACCGAAACGATTAAATACTTTGAATTATTATTCAGAATGGAGGTGGTATCATGCCGGGTGGTGACAGGACTGGACCTCTTGGCCTCGGGCCAAGAACTGGAAGGGATCTCGGATACTGCTCAGGGTACAACAGGCCGGGATTCATGTCAAGGGCTTTTGGCTGGCTCGGATTTGGGAGAGGTAGAGGAGCTGGCAGAGCTGCTGGCTGGGGAAGAGCAGGAAGAGGCAGAGGAAGAGGTAGAGGAAGGGGCTGGAGGTTCTGGTAATTTTTTAATTTATTTTTTGCACATCTGTTTTTACGATGTTTACAGTACAAGTAATGTTAAATTACATGCTGGCTACCTCTTTCGCAAGTCCGAGCTCCTTTAACGCTTCTTCCGGATTAGCTTGATAAAGTCTTATGATTCTTGCTACCTCGTTAAATTCCGTTACGTTATCCTGAACGAGTTTTTCGAGAACGAACATTCTTCTGTGAAGTTCTTCGTTAAGTTCTCTTTTGCTCCATCCTCTCTCCATCTTTATCTCTTCAAGTGCCTTTGAGTTGCCTACCATTATGTGCTCATCCTTGACGCTGTCCCACTTGAACACTGTAGTCGTTCTCAGCGTTCTTGTGGATGGATCTAATCCAACAATCTCTGCTATTTCCAGATTTCTTCTGACTCTCTTTCCGTCAACGTAAGTCTGAGCCTGAATGCTGACTATGTCAAGGGCTTCGATCATCGGCCTCGGAACGTTTATTGGAGGGTTCTCAAGTCTGTGTATGACTCCCCTGATCGAATCGGCGTGCAGTGTTGAGTAAGTTGTATGTCCCGTGCTCATTGCCTGAAACAGTGTAAGAGCTTCTCTGCCTCTAACCTCTCCAACTATTATGTACTCAGGCCTCTGCCTCAGAGCAGCTTTGAGAAGGTCGTACATGTCTATGGACTTTGCACCCTTCTGAAATGCCTCTCTTGTAACTGCTGGAATCCAGTTTTTGTGAGGTAGCATGAGCTCTCTCGTATCTTCTATGGTGACTATTTTTGCCTTCTTTGGAATAAACAGGGCTATGGCGTTTGTAGATGTCGTCTTACCGCTCGCAGTACCTCCGGCAAAAATAAGACTCTTTCTGTTCTCTATACAGAGCCAGAGGTACGCCATCTGCTCGCTGCTGAATGTGCCCCACTTTATCAGATGAACTGGAGTTATTGGCTCCTTCCTGAACTTTCTTATCGTGAAAGTTGAACCGTGATCCGTCACTTCTCTTCCAAGGGTCATCTGAATTCTACTTCCATCCGGCATTGTTGCGTCAACCATCGGTTCTGCTATGCTTATGTGCTTCCCGCACTGCTGTGCGAGCTTTATTACGAAAGAATCGAGTTCATCGCTTTCGAAGCTGATGTTCGTTTTCAGATTTGAGTAGCTCCTGTGGAATACGTAAACGGGCTTGTTGTATCCGTTGCAGGAAATATCCTCAAGCTGCGGGTCGTACATGAGAGGAGTAATCTTCCCGTACAGTACCGTTCCTCTGAGCACGTAGTAAAACACCCTGTAGTAATCGTCTTTTTCGAGTTTGATTCGAAAGTCGTTCAGTATCTTGCTTGTTTTGTTTTTCAGTATGTCTATTTTGTCAGCGTTTTTCATCTCTTCTGGAGTTACTGGCAGGTATTCGAGCTTGGATATCAGCTCTCTAACAACTTTTCTCTCTTTTTCTTCAAGCTCCGGTTCTTTGACGTGGTATGCGATGTCATCTTCATCTTCCTTTGTTATTATGTGAACACTTGCAAAGACGAAGTTATCGTAAACGGGATACCTGTCTATTTCGAGCCACCCTTCTGGTGGATCAAATTCCTTGCCCACTTCTTCGGCAAGTTTCTTAAAGTAATTCAAATCAATTTCTTCCTCCGATTCTTTATTTTTTGTATTTTTATTCTCTTTTTCATTAATTTTCTTATCTTTTTCTTTATCTTTTTCCCCACCCTTCCTGAGCGTGAGCTTCATTGAATGATAATACTCATTATGCCGATAAATAGTTTACTGGCCGCTTTGAGATTTCTGAGGGGAAATCGAAAAAGTCAAACGCTCAACGCTATCCGAAACACATGAATGTTGAGGACATTTTGAGAAATCCCCCCAGAACTCTTGAGGAAATGAGGAAAGCTCAGCTTGAGCTTGCAAAACTTGTTTGTGTTGAAGGTGAATTCAATGCGAAATACGTTGCTGGCGTCGATCAGGCTTTCGTTGGAGACACAGTGATATCTGCCTGCGTAATACTTGACGAGAATCTGGAGGTCGTTTACAGGGCTGTTCACGCTGAGAAAACAGATGTGCCATACATACCCACGTACCTCATGTTCAGAGAGGGCAGTTCTGCTGTAAATGCAGTTAGAAAGGCTCTGAACGAATCAGGAATAGGGGAGGAGGATATCTGTATAATAGTTGACGGGAGCGGTATAGCCCATCCAAGAAGGTGCGGTCTCGCGACATTTATCGGGCTTGCCATGAATGCTCAGAGCGTTGGGGTGACAAAATCCCGGCTTTACGGGTATTACAGAGAACCGGAGAATACGATGGAGGCAAAACCCCTGATCGATGAAGTTAGCGGGGATGTTGTTGGTTACGCTGTTAAAACATGCAACAGATGCAGGCCCATATTTGTCTCTCCCGGACATAAGATATCTCCGGAAGAGGCTTTAAATGCCGTCCTGAAAACTCTTAGAGGATACAAGCTTCCAGAACCCATCAGACTTGCTCATTTACTTGCAACTGAGGCAAGAAAGTGGGCAAAGGCGGGAAAGCTGGCAAGTTTATCTGATTTTTTCCAGGAGTGTGAGTGATGCGAGTTTGTCGGAGATGTTTATTGTGTTCCCCCCAAGCTCGACCTTCATTCTGTCAATAACTTTCAGCACAACACCCGGTTTAATTCCCGCCTTTTCAAGGGATGCCGGGGAGACTGTAACCCTGTACTCTCCCGGTTCGGCCTCAGACAGCCTTACAGGTAGAAACTCGCACTCTTCACACGCGCTGCACTCGCTTGCAATGAGTGCACAGACCTTCATCGCAACGTCTTCACTCACGTGGTGCTCTATTTCGCAGCTCAGCTTCTTTGCCTCTTCCTCGCAGACACCAAGAAACTCTCTAAAAAAGACCTCGAAAATTTTGTGGTATCTCCTTATTTTCCCTGCTACAATCTCTCCCTTCTCTGTCAGTACTGCACCTCTGTATGGTGTGTATTCAACGTACCCCATTTCGTTCAGCTTCAAAAGCATCTCCGTTACGCTCGATGGCCTGACGTCAAGTGCTTTTGCCAGATCGGTCGTTCTTGCGACTCTCCTCTCCCTCTTCTGAATGTTGTAAATTGCCTCAAGGTAATCTTCCACTCTTTTCCTGCTTTTCATCGTGCTCTGCCCTATCCTTCTCTTTCCCTTATTTCCTCTATCGCCTCTTCAACAGCCTCTCTGATATCCTCGTTATCGCTGTTCAGGAGCTCCTCAAGCAGGGGTATATCTTCCTTACTTCCTATCTTTCCGAGTATGTAGGCAGCATCCTGAATTGCAGTGGGATCTCCCTTCTTCAGAATTTCAAGAATCTTTTCCTTCACAGCTTTGACTTTTTCTGGATCTTTTTCGAATATCTCTTCAAGGATCATCATTGCACCGACCCTTGCCATTATTTCTGGTCTCTCAAGAACTTCTGCAAGAACGAGCAAGTTCTTTTCGTCTTTTTCTATTGCCTCCTTTACTTCCTCAATTCTTCCATCTTTCAGGAGCATTATGTAGTACTCTACCCTGTAATCCTCTCCACACAGAGTTTTCTTAACCCAGTCAAGGAGCTCCTCAAGAGAATGGTCACCAACAAGCTTTACGTCATCGCCTATGACTATTGTGGGAGCTGATGTAACTCCGTACTTTTCTCCAAGATCGGGATACAGGGTGACATCTATTATTTCCACCTTTATCTGTGGATTTGCAATTGCTATTCTGTTAACACTCTCAACAACCTGCGCACAGTGCGGGCATATTGGAGCCACGAAGACCTTTATCTCTCCCTCACATCCTTCAAGCTTCAGATTCTCCTCTCCTCCTTCAGCAAGTCTGAGCAGCGTCCTTAAAAAGGGCTCGAACTCCATCTGGACGGGTGTTGCCTTGTAAGTAATCTCCACCTCTCCGTTTGTTATGACTATTGATGGTTCTCCACTCTCTATAACCTCCACCTCTGCACCGAAGTCTTTCAGTTTTTCAAAATCTTTCATCTCTTTTGTCGGGTTGATTAGCCTGACTTTCACACCATCTATTCTCTTTGTCAGGATTTTTTCCGCCTTTTTCACATCGAACAAACTATCGCCTCCTTCAGCTAACTCCTTTTGGAAAAACTAAAAATGTTTTTTGATTTTTCCTTGGCCTGTTGACAGTTTACTCCGGTTACTTTAATCAGGTGTTCATCCATGTTTCTATCTGGCTGTGGAATGATTTGTTTTAACTTTTAAACTTTAAACTTTTAACAAAATAATCGTAAAATCGCAAACAAAATAAATCAAAATTAAAGGCTCATGCTTCTTCAGGTATTTCTATTGCACCTTCGTCGATCTCTTTCTGAACTTCCTTGGGATGCTTTCCCTCCACACTCACTCCCATGGAAACGCAGGTTCCAAGCACCTCTTTTACTGCGGCTTTCATCGTATAGCTGAGCATTTCTGGTTTTTTCATCTTGGCAATCTTTATAACCTGATCTATCTTGAGGTCAGCAACGAACTCTCTTCCAGTCTTGCTTGATCCCTTCTCTATCCCGAGCTCCTTCTTTATCAGAGCAGATGTTGGTGGAACACCTACTTCTATGTCGAAGCTCCTGTCGTCGTGCACTATTATCTTGACAGGAACTGAAAGTCCGTCGAACTCCTTTGTAGCCTCGTTTATCCTGTCAACTACCTGTTTCACATTCAGGCCAAGTGGGCCTATGACCGGGCCAAGTGGTGGACCCGGAGTAGCCTTACCTCCTGGAACCAGAACCTCAACCTCTCTTGGCATGGGCAACACCTCTCAACGTTCGCTATTTAAATCTGACCTGCCTCAGTTTTTGCAGATGATTCGTAAATAAGGCAACATCGGTGCCCTACTACTCCGCTTCTCCACTCTTTTTATCGACTATTCTCACGTGATCTGCGTTAACGGTTATTGGTATGGGCACGACTGCCTCTATCAGCTCCACAGTTATCTCATTTCTTGACTCGTCAACTCTTTTAACGACTGCAAGTTCTCCTTTGAACGGCCCTGAGACGATCTCCACTGTGTAGCCCTCCTTGATCTGTTCGGCAGCCTTCTTCGGAGTCAGGAAGTGCTCTATTTCGTGGAACGAAACCTCGCCCTTTATTACGCCTTTCACGTGGGGCAGGCCTTTTATGGCCTTAAGCAGGTCTTCAAGCTTCTCAGCCTCAACTATTATGTATCCCTTGAGCTCTTTTGGTGCGAGAATGGAGTATATGCCGAGCTCGTACTTCCTTACTGCCATCTCCATCAGGTTGGCCACGACTCTCTCCTGATTTGCTGTCGTTTTTATTACGAAAAACTTGTTCTCAACACTCTCTACCTCGCTCATTTTTCCACCGGTCAGTGTTTGAGAGAAGCTGGAAGGACACTCATCAGCAAGTAGATCGCAAATCCTATGAGACCGACAACGAACATAACGGCAACGGAGACCTTTGTTGTCATTATGAACTCTTCTTTGTCTGGCTTTCTCGTCATTTTCAGCACGTTTATGTACTCGTTGAGCTTTGCTCTGAACTTCTCCCTGTCAGTAAGCCAGCTGAAATCAAACTGAAATTCTGCAGCCATGTTTTTTACACCCCTTCAGCTTTCAGCCTTTTTGTTGATTAACGCTGTTGATCAATCTATCGATCTACCTATCTACCGGACAAAATCTATTCCGTACCTCTTACTCGTTTTTGCCTTCTTGCCGAGTATCTGCGGCGATTTGACTCCCGTAACAATTACAAGGGTTCTCATGGTATTCTCAAGCTCGGGATCTATCATTGCTCCCCATATTATTCTGGCATCAGGATCGACCTTTGTGTATATCTCCTCAACAACCTTCTCTGCCTCCTCTATTGTCATGTCCGGTCCACCTGTAACGTTTACAAGAGCAGCTTTCGCTCCGGAAATATCAACTTCAAGCAGTGGACTCCTGAGCGCTTTTCTTATAGACTCAGCAGCCTTGTCCTCTCCGCTTGCCTCTCCAAGACCGATCATTGCAACTCCGCCTTTCTCCATTACAGTCCTGACGTCTGCAAAGTCAAGGTTTACGAGAGCAGGTCTTGTTATGAGCTCTGTTATTCCCTTCACAGCTCTCATGAGTATCTCGTCTGCGAGTTTAAAGGCATCGTTTATTGGCAGGCTTGGAGCGACATCTAACAGCCTGTCGTTGGGGATTACTATCACCGTATCGGCAGCCTCTCTAAGCCTCTCAAGTCCTGCCTCAGCGTTAGCTCTTCTTATAGCTCCTTCCGCTGAGAAAGGAAACGTTACGACGGAAATGGTTAAAGCTCCAGCTTCCTGAGCAGCTTCAGCAACGACGGGAGCGGCTCCAGTACCCGTTCCTCCACCGAGACCGCAGGTAACAAAAACGAGATCTGCTCCCTCCACAATTCTCTTTATTTCCTCTTCGTTCTCTCTTGCGGCTTCTTCTCCAACCTGCGGCAAACTTCCTGCTCCAAGGCCTCTCGTCCTTTTCTTTCCAATTAACAGCCTTTTGTGGGCTTTTGTATAGTAGAGCTGCTGGACATCTGTGTTTATCGCTATCAGTTCTGCTCCAGCTATTCCTTCCTCATACATTCTTGATATTGTATTGCACCCGCCCCCGCCGACACCGATGACCTTGATCTCGGTTTTGAGCTGTTCGAGCATTTCGAGTATCTCATCCTCAACGTCTTCAGCAGGTCTGAGACCTTCCATCCTTTCCCTCTCGGCTCTTGCGAGAGCCTCCTCTATGAGTGATTTCATGACCTCTCCCCTCAATCAATAAGCTTAAGAGTCAGAACTTTACCGCCTGCAATACTATATAAATCTTTGTTCTTATTATCTTCGATGAGTGAAAACGCGATATACGGGAAGGTTTACTGCAGAGGACAGATCGTAGAGGCTGGCATTGAGTTCGATGGGGAGAGAATCGGGAGAATTGGAAAAAGTGTCAGGGGAAGGAGAGTAAGAGGTCTGATTCTCCCCGCTGCAATAGACGTTCACGTCCACTTCAGGGATTTTGAGGAGAAACACAAGGAAACGATAGAATCTGGATCTCTATCTGCAATTCACGGAGGAGTTTGCCTTGTAGTCGATCAGCCAAACTGCAAACCGGCAGTGGACAGACCTGAAGTTTACTTTGAGAGGATGAAAAAAGCTGAAAAGAAGCTTTACTGTGACTACTCCCTCAACTTTGCCCTGACAAAGCACAACCTCTCAAAACTTGGGAAGTACATTGAAGTAATAAAGGAGAGGTACTACCTGCCTGCAGTTGGAGAGGTGTTTCTGGAACACTCTAACCCCGATATGCAGGTGGATTACTCCCAGCTTGAGCTGATTGCAATGAGAGGAGAGCTCGGGAATGTTAAACTAAGCGTTCACGCTGAAGACGCCAATCTTTGTAAGCCCGGATTTCCCAACTTCATGTACAGACCGGAGGAAGCTGAGGTAGTTGCAGTTAAGAAGACGCTTGAAGCAGTTGGAGGTAACGTTCACTTCTGCCACATTTCGAGCGAGAAATCTCTTGAAGTCCTTAATACGTTTAGAAAAAGTTCTGGCAGCGCATGTACGTGTGAAGTAACACCGCACCACATGCTGCTGAGTGTAAGGGATTACGAGTGGTTGAGAGAGTTTGTTAACGTTAATCCTCCCCTCAGAGAAAAACCACTGCTTGAAAGGTTGAATGAGATAGACCTGATAGCGTCCGATCATGCCCCTCACACTCCTGAGGAAAAGAAGAATGGAGCTCCGGGATTTCCGGGTGTGGAGACGATGTACCCCATTGTGGTTCAGATGATAAAGGATGGTATCCTTGGGACCGGGGCAGTTGAAAAGCTGACGAGTGTTCCAGCGAAAGTTTTTGGCTTTGACAAGTTTGGCTACGGGTGGATTGAGGAGGGAATGCTTGCAAATCTTGCAGTTTTTGACCTGTCAAAGGAGGTCAGGATAAGCAGCAGCATTCTCCACTCTGCATGTGGCTGGACGCCGTATGAGGGTTTTAGAGCAACATTCCCGTCTGAAGTTTACCTGAGAGGATGCAGAGTTGTGCCTGAAACGGAAGCAGTTGGAAGAACATTATCTAACCGGTTTGATTAATACTGACCACAATAGAAAAAATTTTGACTAAATCAAAATTTTTAGCTAATAGTCTATAAGAGCTTCTGATTTTTAATTTTAATAAGGGAGAAATGTTTAAATAATCGAATCTGATAGGTTAATGAAGTGAGAACAAGGATATCTCAGGAATACGGTCAGTTTATAAAATCCCGGCTTAAGGGTAACGTGGTAGAGGTGGCCGGATACAGGGGGAGGGGTATAGTAAGGAGGATAGTCACCGAATTCGGTGGCGATTCCCTAATAGTCGTCACCCTTAACGGATACGAGAAGACAATATCGGAAATCGCGGCTTCCGAAGTTTACGTCGTTTCGGAAGAGTACTTTAGGAAGAGAACGGGCATAAAGGACGTTTACGAGATGAGAAAGCTCG
>CAZUMR010000044.1:0-15260 GCA_964622075.1 uncultured archaeon
TTAAAAATACCATAAACTATCCGACCACCTCAAGAACAACTTCCCTCTTTCCAGCACTTCTCAGAGCGAGAACTCTTAGGACTACGAGCTCCTGAAACAGATACTTTTCCTCAGAATTCATGTAAGGAAAGCAATCCTCAAAAGGATCGTAACCAAATGGACAGAGACCGCTGACACACTTGAAACTGCAGCCACTTTCAACACACGCGGGCTTTCTGAAGCATTCCCTCAGGTGTAAAACTTCAACGGCCATACGCACCATCTCCCAAATCCGTTTTTCAAAACGCGATTTAAACCTGTGTTTAGATTTACAACTACACCGATTACAATAACGTTATCAACGTCAAAATATTTAACCTTTTCGAAATATTTAGAAAAATACACAGTATTTTAAAAAATTTGAAACAGGATTCAGCTATCCCCGAACTTTTTCCAGCCAGTGCGTTCAATTGCGTTCAATTCTGCACGTCATGTCAAGGGGTCTTGCGTAGTAAGGTGCTGATGTGACAATCA
The DNA here is from genome assembly GCA_964622075.1 of uncultured archaeon. Taxonomy (GTDB): domain Archaea; phylum Halobacteriota; class Archaeoglobi; order Archaeoglobales; family Archaeoglobaceae; genus WAPX01. The sequence continues at coordinate 514 of CAZUMR010000044.1, forward strand.
CATCAGCGTATCTGGCGTACTCAGCAATGTTATCCCCAATGTTTCCAGCAACAGCCACCTTCAATCCGGGATTTTTCTTCTTGAGTTCTGGAACGACTGATTTAAGCTCTTCCGGCGTGTAGTGGTCGAGCAAAATCAGATCTGAAATTCCGGCAAATTTATCAGCTTCTCCCTTCCCGGGCTCAATTTCAACAGGTTTCAGACTCCTGCTTTTAATCGAGAAAACTCTATCTCCCACAACTCTGATGTGGTTCGGAGTTACAAGAATTGAATCGCTTAGAGAGTTTCTGTGAATGTTACCTCCTCCTGCCATCACAGCTTTTAACTCAAAGTATCTCATCCCCGGGTGCGTTTTTCTTGTAGTCGCAACAATCACACCGGGATTTACAGCCTTTGCCATATCCACAAGCTCTCTCGTTTTCGTCGCCACAGCGCACGTTATCGAAAGGAAAGTCTGGGAAACTCTCCAGTACAGGAAAAGTTTTCTCAGTTCACCTTCTGCAAGAAAAACTTTCTCTCCTTCTTTAAAGGATTCACCACTCCTGACGTAATGAACTTTCAAACCCTTACTTCTTAGGTATTCGCCAAGCTCCTCCGTGCAGGCAGCTATTCCTCCAGTCCTGCTTATTATCTCCATCCTTCCAGTACCTTCTATTCCAAGGAGTTCGCACGTTTCGTCAAAGTACGGACAGTCCTCCTCAAAATACATATCAAACAGTTTTTCCAGAATTGCCACCAGCTACCACCTCCTGCCATCTCCGATTACAACTCACAGTCTGTAAACGAACACATTTTCCGGTTTGACTGCAAGTTTACACTTCCTTTTTCCGTTCCTCTTTCCATCCCCGCGTTTATTCCAGCGTTTAAGATCGAATTCAGACAAAAAATCGGGAGCAAAGGCAGGAGTTACGCAGCACCTGATAATGCAGGAATCCTTTTTCGCCTTTATCCACAGAAGCCTTGAATTTCTGCAGACCTCCAGCACCTCGCACTCAATCAGGTTTTCCTCACAGCCACCATAATTCTCCGTAACTCCCGTAACCCTGAAGTTCTCCGGAGCTATACATACAGCCACCCTATCTCCCGCTTTTAATTCCCCCGTATTCTCCTGATTTACAAAGCTACATAGCTTGAAAGCCCCTATATCCACAACGCACTTCTCTCCGCAAACATCGACAACTTTACCGGTAAAGTAGTTGATACCGCAGAATTCAGACACCTCTCTTTTCGGGCGTGAAAATACATCCCACAGCTTTCCATACTGCACAACCCTGCTTTCCTTTCCCCTCCTCAGAAGAATGCAGACGCTGTCGGCAAGAGAGAACACATCATCCAGATCGTGAGTGGCAAGTATAACCGAAATCCCCAGTTCCCTAACAGCGTTTCTCACAAGCTCTCTTAGCTCTTCTCTTGTAACAGGGTCGAGTGCGCTGAAAGGCTCGTCCATAAGCAGAAGTTCCGGTTCTGCTACGAGAGCTCTTGCTATTGCAACCCTCTGCTTTTCTCCCCCGCTCAGACTCTCAGGATTTCTGTCGAGTAAATGCTCTATATGCATTATTTCAGAAACTTCCAGAATTTTTTCTCTTATTTCGCTCTCTCTCTTCACTCTTTTCCTTGCACCGTAGGCTATGTTGTCGTAAACGCTCATCCTTGGAAAGAGTACGAAGTCCTGATACACAATACCGGCACACCTCTTCTCCGGCGGCAGTCTCGTTAAATCTCTCCCGTTCAGAATAACTCTTCCGGAACATGGATAAAAACCAGCGATAGCCTCTATGAGCACACTTTTACCGCTGCCAGTATGACCAAGAATGGCAAGAGTTTCTCCCCTCTCAAGCTCTATTTTAACATCCTTCAGTTCAAAATCTTTCAAACTCACGCTTATCTCAGCATACAGGGATTTCAACTCCAGCCACCTGCCCCCGTTCTTTCAGAAGCTTTTCGGGAATCCAGAACCTCGAAAACGAATATCGCCACGAAAGACAGGATTATCAGAACTATGCCGCTCGTAACAGCCATGTTCAGGTTTCCGTAAGACAGGTTCAGGTAGAGAGTGATTGGCAGGGTCTCAGTATTCATGTACATTCCACCTGCGAGGACAAGAACTGCCCCAAATGTGCCCATACACCTTGAAAAGGAAATTATTGAGGAGGCAAAGATTCCCTCCCTCGCCATCGGTATGGTAACTTTTGCAAACGTCTCGAACTCCCCGTAACCGAGAGATCTTGATGCAAACTCAAGTCTCTCATCTATGTTCTCAAAAGTGGAGTAAAGTATTCTTGCAGCGTAGGGAAAAGCGGTAAAATACTGGGCAACGACTATGGCAGGTTTTGTGAAGACTATTCCCGCTTTCAGGTAATTGCCGAGGAAAATCAGCAGGCACAGACCGAGTACAAGCTCTGGAAATGCTATCGGCAGGTCAATAACTGACTTGACAAGGCTCTTACCGGGAAAGGCGTACCTTGCAAGAGAGTATGCCACGGGTATGGCTGTTGACATGACGAGAAACGTGGATATCGCAGAAGTAAGTACAGAAAGCTTTATAGAATAAATAATTTCCTTCGATTTCAGGCATTCGACAATTGCCGGAACTTTGGGGAAGAGGAACAGGGAAACTATGGAAAGAAATAAAAAAGCAGTCAGGACTGCTGATATCAACACACAGAAATGTCTGAATTTCAGTCCTGATTTCAGCACTCTCAGCAAGGTTCGAACCCCCACTTCTCCCAGACCTTCATTGCACCGGGAGATGTGACAAACTTCTCAAACTCCTCAGCCTGCTTCAAATGTCCATCCTTCTTCGCGTAAACAGTTACAGAAACTGGAATTGTTTTTATCAGGTTTTGCTTTGCAGGAATTTTAACGACTTCAATCTTGCCTTTAGCCTGAGCCCACGTGGCAAGATCAGCCCATATCACTGCACAGTCAACCTGTCTGGTTGCAACGTAAACGAGGAGCTGATTGACCGTCGGTGCTTCGACAACTATGTTCTTCTTCACCTCATCCCAGAGTCCATCTTTTTTCAGCATCTTCACCGCCACTCTTCCAATTGCACATGCTTTTGGATCGCCTATAGCCACTCTGACGCCCGGTTTTGCCAGGTCTGCAAGAGTGTGTATTCCAGCCGGATTTCCTCTGGGAACTGCAATTACTGGAATGTGCTTCGTTACGTTTACGTATTCGATTATGTACCCCTCTCTGGCTGCTCTTTCAACATAGTAGTAGGAGCCCGGTATGAATACGTCGCAACCTCTGGTTGCAAGAATTGCGTAGAGTTCACCGCTCCCACCATAGTGAACTGTAACCTTACACCCCGTCTCGTTTTCAAACTCCTTGACAAGTTCATTCATCGGCTTCATCAGTCCAGCTCCACAGCAAACGACAAGAGTTTGCCCGCCTGAGTTTTCATGGCTCACCACACACCCCGCCATGATACATCCCATCAGCAAAACCATTAGGAATACAGCCCGTTTCATGCGATATGTTCAAAAATACATAACGATAAATAATTTTGTTCGATTTAGGTATATCCAAACTGTGACAGTCTGAGACTGCGTCAAAAACTGTCAAGAAAACGTTATAATCTGAGACGTTGACAACGTAATTGTAAACGGTGTATATAGTTGTTTAAATCACGGATTAAAAAACGTGTTTAAAACAGCTTAAAATAACGGTGTTGGAGATGAGAGTATGAGTTTTGTTTTCAGAAGACCGGCTTGTGTTGACGGTAAAGGTTGCTGCTGCTTCAAGTGTGTCAGCGGTCTCTGTCCATTTGGTTACGATCCTTTTGAGGATTGCTTTCCTTACATGACCACCGAGCAGAGAGTTATGTTTGCCGAGCTCATCAGATTAAGGTCAGAAGTTCTGGATATCCTAAAGAAAAAATTTTGATTCTTACTTAATTTTTTATATGATTGCAGAGATGTCAGAAAAGAGATGTCTGAAACAGGCCATCAGAAATTAAAAATTAAGAGTTACTTCTTTTTCTTCTTTTTCTCCTCAGGTTTTTCCCCTTCTTCCTGCTCCTCCTTCTCAGCTACTTTCTCTTCCTTCTTTTCTTTACCTTTCAGCTCACCCGCTATTGCAGAAGCGAGTTTATAGTAGCCAAGAGCATTTGCAGAAATTGGATCGTCAGGAACCTTTATTTCGGCTATCTCCTTGAAGGTGTTTTCGAACTCTTCCTTCACTCCCGGAAGCATAGCCCCACCACCAGTAAGAACCATGTTATCCACTATAGCAGTAGAGAGGCCTTCAAGCATCAGCTTTACCCTGCTTGCAATTCTCTCAACCCAGCTCCTCATCAGTTTTCTGTACTCATCCTCTATATCTCCGTGACTTATGGTGATTCTCCTGCCACTTCTTATCCTGCCAACCTCATATCCCTCTTCAACTATCAGCCTCGTCAGTTCTTCGGGAGTCAGAGTTATTCCGACCTTATTCCTTATCAGAACCTCTATGTTGTCGAAAAGCCAGTCAACACCAACAAGCATTGTGTCTCCCTTAAGATATTCCATCCTGCTGAGAACGAGCATATCGGTCGTTCCAAAGCCTATATCAATGCACACCCCGGTATCCAGACCCAGATAGGCAAGAGTGCCAACTGGCTCTGGAAAGATCAGCACTTCCACACCAAGCTTTGCCTTCATATCCGATGCCAGCTCTTCTCTTTCCTTCTTAGAGGATTTCACAGGCAATCCTGTGGCAATTACATCCGGGCTGACTCCCAGAACTTCAAGGGCGTGCTTTGCAAGTTCTATGTAGGACTCGTGAATGAGCCTGCCTTCATGCAGTGGTCTCAGAGCCTCCACGTTTTCAAGACTCTGAGCAATGGATAGAGCTTCCTCTCCAACGTAAACGTCCTTGCTCTTCCCTGTCAGGCTCCAGTCCTTTTCCTCACCGTAAACAACTATGCTTGGAAAGATCGTGACGTTTTTTCCATCCTTTGTCGCTTTTGTATAGTTTGTACCTATATCCAGTCCAACGTGAGTCATGAGCTTAGGCTGAACGGGAAATATAAAAGGTTTTCAGGTTTAATGCCACCGGATTAATACTGTAACTTAATGCTATAACTTCATCAGCAGGCGTATGAGCAATTCACCATGCAGAGTCCTGAGTAAAAAATTTAACTTATTGGGGTAAAGGCAGGCCATGAAGATCCCAAGGACTTTCTCAATCCTCAGCGTGGGCAACGAAATTCTTGCCGGAGATATAGACAATACAAACGCAACATACATAGCAAAGAGGCTAACGGTCTCAGGCCATGACGTTATCAGAATAGTCGTCGTTCCGGATAAAGTGGAGGACATAGCGGAAGAGCTGAACAGGCTCAGAAAGATGTCAGACTTTGTAATAGTTACCGGTGGGCTCGGAGTTACGCACGATGATGTCACTGCAGAGGGTGTAGCCAGAGCTCTTGGAAGAAAGCTTGTTTTGAATGAAGAGGCCGTAAAAACAATGGAAGGTAGAGTTAAAAGCAGAAAGGCCATAGAAAAGATGGCCACGCTACCGGAGGGAGCAAGGGTAATAAGAAACGATGTCGGTGCTGCTCCGGGATTCATTGTAGATAACGTCCTTGTCATGCCGGGAGTGCCGGCAGAAATGAAAGACATATTCTCCAAAGTCGAAAAGGAGTTCGGTTGCTTGCCATACTACGAGGAAAAGGTTAGAGTTGTAGGGCATGAGGACAGAATTGCCGACATACTGAAGTCTCTCTCAGAAAAGTACAGAATAAGCATAGGCAGTTATCCAAAGAAAGATTTCATAAACGTCAAGTTCAGTGGCCACAGCAGAGAAGAGGTAGAGAGAGCGAAGAACGAGTTCCTGAGAGCTCTTGAAGAGAGGGGAATTCCTTACAGGGAGATGACATGAAATTCACGAAACCTTTCGTGTTCATTAACGTGGCAGCAAGTCTGGACGGGAGAATAACTGACTGGAGAAGAAGGCAGATAAGAATATCCTGCGATGAGGACATGCAGAGAGTTGACAAGCTGAGAGCTGAAAGTGACGCCATTCTCGTCGGAATAGGTACAGTTCTCTCAGACAATCCATCTTTAACAGTAAAATCCAGAGAACTGAGAGAAAACAGGGTAAAGGAAGGAAAAAGCCAGAATCCGCTGAGAGTGATTCTGGACAGTAAAGCGAGGACACCGCTCAATGCAAAAGTCCTTTCAAAAGATGCCGAAACACTGATAGCTGTTAGCAGGATTGCAGAAAGAGAAAAGGTGGAAGAACTTAAAAAAAGGGCAGAAGTGGCGATTCTTGGAGAGGACAGGGTCGATTTGAGGTTGCTTATGGATTACCTCTGGAAAAAGGGCGTTAGAAAGCTGATGGTGGAGGGTGGAGGAAGAGTGATTTCAAGTTTCCTGAAAGAGAGACTTGTCGATCAGATTTTCGTTTACACAGGGGGAGTTGTTTTTGGAGAGGGAGTCAGCATTGCCGAAGGGAAAATTTCACCTCACGTAAAACTCGAACTTCTGGAGGTCAGAAAGCTTGGAAGAGGAGTTCTTACAAGGTGGAGAGTTCTGACGGAGTAGTGAACAGTTACTCAACCGTTATACTCAACCGTTACTCAATCTTGCCCGATCACCGACTGTTTTTATTCTCTCAGCTATCTTGCAGACCTTATTTCTAAAATCTCGTAACCAGTTATCACCCAATAAAAAATTTAAAGACGACATTTAAACGTCAGGCAAAGAAAAAGGAAAGATTAATAATATCCCTGCAATAATTTCAACCATGAGCCCTGTGTACGTGATAGGACACAAAAACCCGGATACGGACTCCATAGCCTCTGCTATAGTGACTGCATACCTCCTCAACAAGTGGAAGGAGAAGGGCTGTGGACTCGTAAAAATTGATGATGAGGTCGTTCCAGCAAAGCAGGGTGAGCCAAACCCGGAAACTGCTTTTGCTCTTGAGACATTCGGTGTTAGCGTACCGGAAACCGTAACGGATGCTGCAGATAAGAAGGTAGTTCTTGTTGACCACAGCGACCTGACTCAGGCTCCAGACAACCTTGACAAAGCTGAGCTCCTTGGAATCATCGACCACCACAAGATAGGAGATGTAACCACTCCGAACCCGATACTGTTCGTGAACTTCCCCGTTGGATGCACCGGAACTGTCCTGAAACTCCTGTTCGACTGGACTGGTGTGGAGATTCCGAAAGACATGGCCGGACTCATGCTTTCTGCAATACTCAGCGACACGGTAATATTCAAGTCCGCCACCACTACAGAGCTTGACAAGAAGGTTGCTGAGGAGCTTGCAAAGATAGCCGGAATTGAGGACATAACCAAGTTCGGAGTTGACCTGAAGGCCAAGCTCTCAGCAGTTGACAACCTGTCTGCAAGGGAGATAATAACAAGAGATTACAAGGACTTCAACATGTCCGGAAAGAAGGTTGGAGTCGGGCAGATTGAGCTCGTCGACCTCAACCTGATAAAGGACAGAATTGACGAAATTTACGAGGAAATGAAGAAGATGAAGGAAGAGGGTGGCTACCACAGCATATTCCTGATGCTCACTGACATAATGAAGGAAGGAACAGAGCTTCTTGTCGTTACGGATGACCCGAGCATAGTGGAGAAGGCCTTTGGCGTCAAGCTTGAAGGCAAGAGCGTCTGGCTGGACGGAGTGATGAGCAGGAAGAAGCAGGTAGTGCCTCCGCTTGAGAAGGCTTTTGCTTCTTCGTAATTTTTTATTTTACTGTTTTGCTATTTCCTTACCACACTACCCCTTTTCTGGATACCAAAACTAAACTCCACAAATTTGCCAAAACAACCAAAACGTTATAATAATGAGTGTATTCTGACAGCCTATGAAGATTCTTGGTGTAATAGGTTACCTGTTAATAGTATCAGGCACTTTTCTAATGAGTTTTTCTCCGTTTTTCGGCATTCTGAGCGTTATAGGGTTTATAATGGTTGCATTAGCGTGGATATGGCTCGGGCAGGAAAGTGGAGAAAAGGTCATGCTCGGAAACGGAGCTTTCATGTTTTTGATACTCGTCCTCTCATTCCTGATTCCGGTCTTTGTCGTTCTTTCTGGTAACTTCAAACTGCTTGGATACGGTCTGGAATTTCTGCTTGGATTGACGTTCATCTCCCTGATTTTTGACCTCGGCTCTCATATAAGAGCATACCTGAAATTCAGGGTCAGGAGCTTTGCTGCCGCTTTTGCTTTGAGACTGGCAGGTGTTTTTCTGTCTGCCTGGGTAATATATGAGATGAGGGGGATTGTTGATGTCAGAAACGTTTACCAGCTTATGGAATTCGTAAAACTTCACTCTCCCCAGCTCGCCGCCTTTACGCTGGTAGTTGTGCTGGCCAACATTCTCTCAGCCAGCGGATTTTACGGATTGAAAGTTGAAGGATTAAATAGAGGGATTAAAGAGAGACCAAAAAAGCTGAATAGAGAAGAAACAAAAGCTGATAGGCAATGAGAAATAGCAGCTCCATACAACACCCCGGTGTGCAGAAGCTCAAGAACAGGATACTGAGGGATTACGTAGATAGAAATGAGAAAGTTTTCGTAATCAGGAATTTTATCGAAGTCAGAATACCTCTCGATCACTTCAGAAGGCTCGCGAAGAAGTATCCCCTCGAATACATAATCTCAATGGGTGAACCGAGGAGGGTTATCAGCCACATAACAAAGAGGGACCTTGAAGTCATAACAAGGGAGAGCGGAATTCCTCTGCTCGGAAATCCTGCTTTTGGAATAATTGACAGGGGAACGAACTTGCTGCAAGTAAGAGGAGTTACAGGGTGCAACTTCTGCTGTGCATTTTGCAGTGTGGATGAGGGGAAATGCAGCAAAAGCAGAGTTACAGACTACGTCGTCGATCCGGACTACCTGGCAGAATGGGTGAAGGAGATCGCAGAATTCAAGGGAAAGGGTGTTGAACTGCACCTTGACGGACAGGGTGAGCCAACACTCTACCCATACCTGGAAGAGTTACTTGAAAAGGTAAGCAGGATAAAGGAAGTTGAAGTGATATCCATGCAAACAAACGGCTCTCTGCTGAATGACGAGAGAATAGAAATGCTCGAAAAGTACGTTGATAGAATAAACCTTTCTCTTAGTTCCATGGACAGAAAGGTTGCGAGCACTCTTGCAGGAGTTAACTATCCTCTGAAGAGAATTCTCGATGCTGCAAGGAAGATAGCAGAAAGCAAAATGGACCTGCTAATAGCACCGGTCTGGGTGCCGGGCTACAATGACGGGGATATGGAGAAGATAATAAAGTTCGCGCTTGAAATCGGGGCTGGAAAGAGGTGGCCACCTCTTGGAATTCAGAAGTACATACCGTACAAGCACGGTAGAAAGGTAAAAACAAAGCCCATGTCGTTTGCCCAGTTTTACTCAAAGCTCAGAGAGTGGGAGAAAGAATACGGGGTAAAACTCGTCCTTAAGCCTGAAGACTTTGGAATAGAGAAAAGAGAGCGATACCCCACACCGATAAAAAGGGGAGAGAAGTTCAGAGCGAGGATAATCATACCGGGAAGGCTTAGAAACGAGAGGATTGTCGTGGTTAGAAACAGAACGGTTACAGTAAGGACGAACAGAAAGGTTGGAGAGTTCGTCAATTTCGTGATAACGAGAGCTCACGACGGAATATACCTTGGAGAGGAAATCTAAGGAGGTGTAAACGTGAGCGAAAACATCGGCTATGATTGCAGGGAAAACGAACAGGAGAGCGAACAGAAAAGCAAGCACATAGAATTCAAAAGGAAATATAAAAAAGCTATAATGTCTGGCAGTAAGAGCTGCACGATAAGAAAAAGATGCTACGTAAAGAAAGGAGACATCGTTTTCGTTCACTGTGGTGGAAAAATAATAGGTAAGGCTGAGATAACAGGAGTTGAAGAAAAGAGTCTGGAGGAACTTGACGATAGTGTGGCCAGAGAGGAGGGTTTCAGAAATAGAAAGGAGCTCGTAAACGAGATTAAGAAAATATACGGTGACATCAGCAAAGTTTACGTAATAAGGTTCAGATTCGTGCCGTTCGACAAGCCAGTAAATCCAGAGGAACTTTACTACGGGCAGAGCAACCTGAGGGAAATCGCAGAAAGGGCTATAAAAGAGCTGGAGTTGAGTGAGGAAGATAAAAGGATACTGAAGCTGTTCCTTGAGTGTGGAAGCGTAAAGAAGGCTGCCATGAGGCTTGGTGGTATTTGGGAGAGGAAAAAAGTCAGAGAAGTTTTGAGAAAGTGCAGCAAAATGTTGTCAGCACAATCAGCACAGCAATAATTTTAAATCCATGTAAGATTTAGTTCACTCAGGGGCTCGTGGTCTAGTGGTTATGACGCCGCCCTTACGAGGCGGTGGTCCCCGGTTCGAATCCGGGCGAGCCCACTTGTTTTACCATTTATGCAAAACCGAAAACGCTTTTAACTTTTCAGATCAGAATTTTTAAGGCCCGCTGGCCATGCGTCCCCTGACAGGATGATGGGGATTCCACAAGGCGGGCTACACAACCATACAACCACAATTCCAGCAAATCCAACTTCTCGACTTGCTCTTAAGAATGCTTAGCTTGAGAAAACAAAGGGTTTTTTAAGTACCTGTAAGCCAGTAAAACCATGCCTTCTTCAGGAGAGTCCTCACAGGAAAAAACGTCAAGAATACCCGGGTTTTACAAGCTGAGCGTTGAGGAAAGACTTGAAAAAGTTGCCGAGTTCGCAGGACTTAGCGAAGAGGAAAAAGAGCTGCTTCTCAAACAGGGACTGAGTCTTGACATAGCGGACAGGATGATCGAGAACGTTATTGGAACTTTCGAGTTACCCCTTGGAATAGCCACGAACTTTCTGATAGATGGAAAGGATTACCTCATCCCCATGGCAATAGAAGAGCCAAGCGTCGTTGCAGCAGCAAGTAATGCAGCAAAAATGGCAAGAGTTAAGGGAGGGTTTATAACGGATGTAACTCCGCCTGTAATGATAGGTCAGGTGCAGATAACGAAGGTCAAAAATCCCTTTGCTGCAAAAATGGAAATCCTGAGGAACAAGGACGAAATAATAGAGAAAGCCAATGAGCAGGATTCCATGCTCGTGAAGCTTGGAGGAGGTTGCAAAGACATAGAAGTCAGAGTTATAGACACAATGCTCGGCCCAATGGTAATCGTTCACCTGCTGGTAGATGTTAGAGATGCGATGGGTGCCAATGCAGTAAATACGATGGCCGAAGCTGTAGCACCAATTCTTGAAAGGCTTAGTGGAGGAAGAGTTAGACTGAGAATAGTTTCAAACCTCGCAAGGTACAGGCTTGCAAGGGCCAAGGCCGTTTTCGCAAAGGAGGCAATAGGTGGGGAGGATGCGGTTGAAGGAATAATGCAGGCTTACGCTTTTGCAAAGGCAGACCCGTTCAGGTGTGCAACTCACAACAAAGGAATAATGAATGGCGTTTCAGCAGTCGTAATTGCAACGGGAAACGACTTCAGAGCTGTAGAGGCCGGAGCTCACAGCTACGCCGCCTTTCACGGAGGGTATAAGCCACTGACGTGCTATGAAGTTAACGAGGATGGAGATCTCGTAGGTACAATAGAGATTCCAACAGCAATTGGTGTTGTTGGTGGTGCAACAAGAGTTAACCCCCTCGCAAGGATTTGCCTGAAAATACTCGGAATAAAAACGGCCGAAGAACTTTCAAGAATTCTTGCAGCCGTTGGACTTGCCCAGAACTTTGCAGCTCTAAGAGCTCTTGCTACAGAGGGTATTCAGAGGGGACACATGGAGTTACACGCAAGAAACCTTGCAATAACTGCCGGAGCAAAACCTGATGAGGTCGATAAGATTGTGGAGATAATGGTGAAGGAAAAGAGAATAAAGATGGATTACGCCAGAGAACTTCTTGAAAAACTCAGAGCCGGAAAGCTGTAGTCAGATTTCCTTAATTTCTGCCTATCTGTCTATTTTTTTATAGTTTTTTATAGAATAATCCATTAGCTAACTTTGCAAATTTCGTTTTCTTTTTCAAGGCAAAATTCATCATGCAGAATCTTTACAGCCTTTCTGCCATCCTCTCTGGAGACTGCAAAGCTTATGTTGTACTCGCTGCAGCTCTGGCTGATCATAATTATGTTTATCCCTGCCTTTCCAAGAGCTGAGAAGATTCTTCCAGCCACACCCGGTGTGCCGGCCATACCTGCCCCAACTGCACTCACAACTGCAACGTCATCAAGCTTTGATACCTTTACGTTTCCATTCCAGCTGTCAACGTTGGTGAGTGTTTTCATCGCCCTTCCAAGATCACCTCTGTCTATGACCATCGACAGGTTAAGCTCAGACGAGCTCTGGCTGATCATGATTACATTTACTCTCTCCTCAGCAAACCTCCTGAATACTTCAGCCATTATCTCGGCAAAGTCAAATCCAGCACCACTCACATTTACTATTGCAACCTTCTCTATCAGGCTGAGGGCTTTGACGACGCCTGTAGAGGAACCACAACCATCAGTTATTACTGTCCCCGGAGCGTCAGGGTTAAATGTATTCTTTATCCTGACCGGAATTCTGTTCTTTATCAGCGGCTCGAGAGCTCTTGGATGGAGTATTTTTGCTCCAAAGTGTGCAAGTTCCATGGCCTCCTGATAGCTAATCTCCGGGATCAACCTTGCATTCGGAACGATCTTTGGATCAGCAGTCATCACACCGTCAACTTCCTTCCACAGCCACACCTCATCCGCATCTATCGCAGAAGCTATCAGGGTTGCAGTTAAATCGCTGCCACCCCTGCCAAGGGTGGTTATGTTTCCATCCTCCGTAACACCGATAAAACCGGTAACTACAGGTATGACGTGCCTGATACTTATCAGAGGCTCTATCCTGCTCCTGATCAATTCACATGACGTTTTAAGCGGTTTTGCTCTACCAAAATGAGAGTTCGTTATAATACCTGCATCCCCTCCTGTCATTGCAAGAGATTCAACACCAAGAGACATGAGAGCTGAAGAGAATATGGGAGCTGATAATCTCTCTCCAAAGGAGAGGATGTAATCCTCACTCCTCTTCGTAAGCTCACCGAGGTAACTTATGCCGAGGAGAACTTTTTCGAGTTCGTCAATCAATCTATCTATGTGTTCCATAACCCTTGCTCTGTAAGGCTCATCAACGGCATCTCTCACAGCATCGTAGTGCTTTTTAGCAAGTTCGGCGACGAACATTTTTATAAAACCGGTAGATTGTTCAGTATAGCATTTTTTGGCAGCATTTGTCAGAGAATCGGTAACTCCCGCCATAGCCGAGACGACGACAACAACTTCGTTGTCTGCATACTTCTTGACGAGCTTTGCACAGTGCCTTATGCTCCTCCCGTCCTTCACACTGGCACCGCCGAACTTCATAACGATTCTCATTTTATCACCAGTTCGCTGATGGAGGCAGAATAAAAACTGGTAATATAAAAGTTGCTGATTGTCGAACTTTGACCATGAAAGCTAAAGCAGGGTGGAAAAAGCTTAAATATGCACGGAGAAAATCCTTATCGCCCTGCACTTCTTCAGCTGGGAGGAGAGCTGGGGAGGAGAGCTGAATGGTAAACGAGGAAGCGAAAAATCTCTTCGAGAAGTTTAAACAGGCCGTGAAAGATCACCACAACTTTTTCAGAGAGTCCATTCCGCTTATAGCGAGTGAGAACGTTACAAGCATGGCCGTCAGGAGATTTTACCTGACAGATTTTGGATGCAGATATGCTGAGGGAAGGGTCGGAAAGAGATTCTATCAGGGATGCTCGTACATAGACGTTGTTGAAGATGTGGCAATCAAACTGACAAAAATGATTTTTAACGCCGAACACGCGAACGTTCAGCCCATTTCTGGCGTAACTGCAAACATAGCTGCGTTTTTCGCTCTTGCAAAACCGGGAGATAAGGCATTTTCGCTGTCTGTTCCCTGTGGAGGGCACATATCCCACCACCGCTTCTCAGCTGCTGGAATAAGAGGAGTCAAGGTTATAGAATATCCATTCGACATGGAAAACCTGAACATAGATGTGGATGAAACGAGGAAACTCGCCCTAAAAGAAAAACCAAAAGTCTTTGTGCTTGGAGCAAGCCTGTATCTCTTCCCCCATCCAGTCGAGGAGATAGAGGAAATAGCAAACGAAGTTGATGGAAAAGTGATGTACGATGCGAGTCATGTCCTTGGATTAATAGCTGGAAAGCAGTTTCACGATCCCGTTCCCTACTCACACGTTGTGACTGCTTCAACCCACAAGACGTTTCCCGGCCCTCAGAGGGCAATAATTCTGAGCAAAAAGGAGCTTGCAAAGAAAGTTGATAACGCAGTATTCCCAGGAGTCGTCAGCAACCACCACCTGCATAGCCTATCAGCCTACGTTGTTGCATGCATGGAGATGCTTGAGTTTGGAGAGAGCTACGCCAAACAGACAGTCAGAAACGCAAGGGCTTTGGCTGAAAGTCTGGCATCTCATGGATTTAATGTAGTTGGAGAAGAAAGGAATTACACCGAATCCCATCAGGTAGCAGTTGACGTCAGCGAGTTTGGTGGTGGAGATCCAGTTGCCAAGATGTTTGAGAGAATAAACATAGTGCTCAACAAAAACCTGTTACCGTGGGACGACCTGACAAAAACTGAAAATCCATCCGGAATAAGAATAGGCGTGCAGGAAGTAACAAGAGTGGGGATGAAAGAAAAAGAAATGGAAGCACTTGCAGAAATAATGTGGAATGCTGTTAACGGTAAAAAGAGTGAGGAAAAACTTAGAGAGGAAGTCAGAGAGCTCAA
>CAZUMR010000045.1:0-14096 GCA_964622075.1 uncultured archaeon
TCGATATATTTGGACAGCAGGTAGTGGTACGTGTAAACTATCGCCTCATTAAGATCTCTGCCCGATTGCAAACACCTCTCAATCGTTCTCGCCCCCTCAAGTGATATGCTGTAACTGCCAGTCAGCTCTCTTGCTATCAGATTTTCATTCTCTCCAAGCTTCATCCACCTGTACAGATTTAATCCTCTATCTTTCAGCCACCTCTCATTTACAATTCTCAGATCACCTTCACTAACCTCTCCAACCCTTGCCCCGCTTTTTCTGAAAGCTTTCAGGACGAAAATGCTGTCCTTAACGTCACTATCCTTCAGCAGGTTCGTTGCTTCAGCTGCAACAGTTTCTGCCCTGATTTTTTGTGCACTCCGTGAATATAACTGAGAAGAGGCTTTTACGAGTGGAACGAGAAGCAAGAATGCTCCAAAATGAACGTTCCTTCTGCATACTTCTGTACTTCTCTTTACTGCGAGGTATATTCCTTCACCAATTCCAATTTCTCCTCTTTCCACTTTCTCAAAAGCTCTCAGACTTGAAACACCTGAGAATATGAAGTGGTGGAAATTAAGGTCTGGGTGGTCGTGATCTCTGTCAACGTTTCCCGATTTGGGTGTTGATGAAACTTCAAGAAGTAGTGACAGGAGAGCGATCTCCGGGAAGCTGAGGTTAATACCTTTTGAGCTCATATCTTCGTTGCTCTGGATTTTCTTTTATAGCTTTTCTGCCGGTGCTGATGGGTGTTGATGTTGGTCTGGATGCTGTGGATGTAAAGCTGTGAAGAATGATGTGAAGAATGAGTGCGGGAATATTAATGGTAATAATATTGAGAAAACAAAAATTGAGAAAACAAAAGTAAGAACAAAAGCAAGGCCAGGAGTACAGACCAGAGAACCAAAGATAACCAAAGACCAAATCAGAGAACTGCAAAACTATAATACCTCAGGATAAACTCCGGCATACCATTGACGGGGGTGGAGGATAGTGGGTAAAATATTGGATAGGGTAAAAACGTACCTCGAATTCATAAAAATCGAGCACACGCTGTTTGCTCTTCCATTTGCTTACGCTGGAGCAATTCTTGCTGCGCACGGTTTACCACCTCTCAGAATAGTTGTGCTCATAGCAACGGCTTTTACCGGAATGAGAACGGCAGCAATGACTCTCAACAGGATAATAGACAGGGAAATTGACGCTGCGAACCCGAGAACTGCTAACAGACACCTCCCCTCTGGAAAGATGTCTCTGAGAGAGGCTTACTCCCTTCTCATCGTCTCCCTTGTCGTTTACTTCGTTTCAGCCTGGATGATAAACAAAACTGCATTTGAACTGTCTCCAATTCCCGTCGTAATTGCGTGGATATATCCTTACATGAAAAGATATACGTGCCTTTCTCACTTTGTGCTCGGCCTGACTCTTGCCTTTGCACCCATCGGTGGATGGGTGTCTGTTACAGATTCCTTCAATCCTTTTGGTTCTGAACTCGTTCCCTGTCTGCTTGGCTTGGCCGTGAGCTTCTGGGTTGCCGGTTTTGACATTATCTACGCTCTGCAGGATGTGGAATTTGACAGGAGTTACGGGTTGTACTCGGCTGGGGCAAGGTTTGGTGTAAGGAATGCCCTTACAATATCCTGTTTATGTCACGTCCTGTTTTTCCTTATACTCTGCATTGCTCTCAGAATTTATGGAGCTGGGATTTACGTCATCCCCGGACTTGTGATAATAGCAATTCTGCTCGTTTACCAGCACGTAATCGTAACGCCGGCAAAGTACGATGAAAGAAGAGTTCAGATAGCGTTTTTCAACGCTAACGCCGCTATAAGTGCTACTTTTTTCCTGACGGCTATATCTGCTGTGATCTAAAATCTTTAAATCTTTAAAATCTTCTTAGATTTTTAAATTTCTTTATTTTCAGGACCACGAAAATATAAATAAGCAAAATAAAAAATAAAAATTACTCGGGGGGCAGCTCCCCGTAGTACTCCTCGTAGTGAGACATGGCCTTTCTCAGCATGTCTATCGTTCTTTCCTTCTCCTTTACTCTCAGCAGGTATATGTGTTCCTTAGCCTCCATGTACTTGTCGAAAGCGAGGCATGCCACATCGTCAACAGCGTTGCTGAACTTGAAGAACTCCTCTCTGCTCATTTTTGGATCAACTTTTAAAGCAAGGCTCTTTAAATACAGAACCTGTCTTATACTATCTCCGGGTGACAGGTTTCCATCAGTTGCGAGGTATCTCATCAGGTCGTCAACTGCCTCAACAATATCAACGTCGCTTTTCTCACCTTTGCAATATGAATCTATATAGTCAACTATTCTCTTCGTGCAGCTTTCTATGTACTCTTCGATTTCTATCATCGGCTTTACTCTGTAAGATGAAAGCAAAGCCTCTTTCCAGGCTTTGGCAATCCTGTCCTTTCTACTTCCAAGTTTCATGTGTTTACCACGGGTGCGTGCCTATTATAACTTCTTTCCCGAACTTCTCCTTTATGTTGTGTGCAACCTCACCCGGATCGAGAGGACAGCCGGCAAATGATGTTGCTGCCTTTATGCAGTTTCCTATAAAGACGACATCGTAGTCGTCAAAGCCGTCAATCCACTTGTTGAAAAGCTTGAGCCTTGGAATGTAGTTCCCCGGACATCCACCGCAGCTAACAATTCCGACGATCTCGACCTTGTCGAACTTTTCGAACTGTCCCAGCCTCTCTCTTGCTGCAGTCATGCACCTCTCACAGCCGATGCACTGCTTGTCTCTAATAAGGTCGCAACACAGAATAACTGCCTTGACCATGTTAAATTATTATTCGCCCGGGTATTTCAAACTTTCTAACTTTTCAGTATGACTTTCTGATTTTTTGTTTTCTTGTTTTTACATCTTTCTGTTACTTCTGTTTCTCATCCTTAATAATCCTGTACAACTTCATTTAACGATCTGGAGGGACAGATGGTTTTTCCCGAACCTGATTATCCTTTCTCCCGCAGAATCTTTCGTTAGAATACAGGTTCTGCCTTTTCCGGTTTCAAAGCTTACGTATCCTTTCTCGTAGTTCTCGAGGATTAGCTTTCCCAGATTAATGCCGTATGCCGCAAAAAAGGCGATGGTTGGAGTCGTTAACCTTGCGTTTACGTCAACAACATAAGGTCTGTCGGAGTAAACGACGTCAACACCACAGTAGCCTCTCAGCTTGAGATTGTCTGCTACCTCTGCACCTACCTCTATAACTTCCCTCTTGATACTCTCCTTTACTCTCGCAGGAACAACAGCTCCGTGATACTCGAAATTTTTCAGTATCTGTTCGTTGACACTTACGATAGATATGTCATCACCGGCAATCATGGATACGCTCAAACTGATACCATCAATAAATTCCTGATATATGTAGTCTCCTTTACTACTCTTGCCTTTTTCACAGACTTCATGCTCCTCACAGCTTTTGCGACTTTTACGGCTCTTGCAATCCTCACAGCCTTCACACTCCTCATCGTAAAATCTGATTCCCTGGCCTCCGCAGGATATTCTGGGTTTTATTATCTCTCTAAAACAGGACAGCGGTTTTAGAGATGTCTCCGGCATGTCAACCTTCCCTTTTAGCTTCCTGTAAACTTCCCACTTATCCGAGCATACCCTCACAGCATCTGAACTGCTTCCAAGGCTGGAGTATCTGTCAGCAATTCTGGAGAGCTCGTAGAGTATCATGTCATCTTCCGGAGCGATCAGGAGAACTCTGTCACTTTTTTCGCACCATTCCTCAAAAACTCTGGAGTACTCCTCTGCATCATCACTCACATCAAGTCTCTCTGCATTCCAGTCCTGCGGTGAGAAATACTCCTCAGCAATGTCCTGAGTGAACCCGGGCCTGATAAAGGAGATGGGAGTTGTGTTTAAATTTGCTAAATTTGCTGGAGTTACATTGCGGGAAGTTACATTGCGGGAAAAATCCCTCATCATCGTTAAAAACATGCCAAATCCTTCTACAGCTATCCCCGGATTCAGCTCCACGTTAATGCATGAAGCAAACTCAAAAACGAAGACCTTAATAGAGCTCATCCTCTACGTACTCTTCCACGTTTCCAACGATTACCCTGCTTTTCTCCCTCTCCTCAACCTGATCAGCCTTTTTTCCATCTCCGCTTTCCCTTTTTTTCACCTTTCTGTCTTTTTTTTCACTGTCTTTTTTCACGTTTTCAGCTTTTCCTGATTCATCCCATTCTTCTTTCTGTTCTTCACCTTCACCCTCGCCCTCTTCCTCTTCTCTCTCTTCTTCATCTTCGTTCAGAACTATTGCGAGGTCCGCAGAGTTTTTGAGAGCTGCAGAAAAGCCGGGCTCAGCGCCTATTATTATCGTCTCCTTCCCGAGCTCCATGGCCTTCTTTAAAACTGACTTGAAGTCGGCATCCCTCGTAACGAGAGCTATCGCATCTATTGCGTCGTTGTATATCAGCTCCATTGCCTCCACGGCCATTCTGACATCAACGTCACCGGAAGTTATTATTGGCTCGAATCCCTGATTTTCTATGGCCTCCACGAGTTTTTCACTTGCATACTGATTCAGAAAAACCTTTGCCACCTTTATATCTCCATACTCTGAAAGAATCTCTCTAATTTCCTGAAGATTTATGTTGAACTCCTTTCTCAGCATGTTGGGACCGTCAACAAGGACACCTACCTTTAACCTGTCCTGCCTTCTTGATGAGAGGTAATTCTTTATTTTCTGAAGTTTTGAAAAGCTGAGCTTCTTTTTTATCGCCATACAGCCACCTGCCGGCCGGGTTTAAATTTTCACGCCTGCACGAGTATTTATATTTGCCCGTTTTCCACTTTCCTCTTTTCACATTTCCTGAATGCAGTCTATTGCCAGTTATCTGATCGACATGTTGTGGATCGATACACGGCATCATCACAATTATCTGCTCCTTCTGGAGTTTTCGGAAAAAGGAGGTATATTACTTTTTGCATCTCATTTGATGATTGCTTATCATCCAGTATATCATCTGGTCTATCATTCATTATCTCATGATGTCAGGATCCGTGATGTCAGGGGCAGCAAAAATTATATTTAGTAGATGGCTGTGCGATGGCTGAGGCCCTAACGAGAAGGGTGATGGCGTCCACCCTAAAGTGGCCGTCAAGGCCTGATGACGCCTATTTTCGAAGGTGGATGCCCTAAGCCTAAAAATGCCTTAAGCCTGAAAGCTGGGAGGTGTGAGGTTTGCTGAACCTGCAGATCGTCAACATAGTTCAGGTAGTCGTGGTGCTTGCTCTCTCGCCCCTGATGGCCGGGATACTCAAGAAAATCGAAGCAAGAGTGGAGTCAAGAAAAGGTATCAGTATTTTCCAGCCCTACAGAGATCTTGCTAAGTTCTTCAAAAAGGAGCTTGTAATTCCAAAAAACGCCAACATTCTCTTCGTCATCGCTCCAGTAGTAGCCTTCGCCTGCTACATCATACTTCCAATGGTTCTGCCAATCATCTATGGCAATCCTTGCCCATACGCACCGATGGTTGACTTTCTTGGTGGCGCCTTCATATTTGGACTCGCAGCATTCATAACGACTGTCGCCACAGCCAATACAGGAAGTTTTTACACCTCGATAGGGACAACAAGAGCAGTAACTTTTGGCTCATTTGCAGAACCTACCCTGATAATGGTGTTCTTTGGTGTTGCCCTGATAACAGGGACGAACAACCCGTTTATAACCAACCACGTCCTCGCGAAAAACGTTCACTGGATTCTATCTCCCACTCACCTGCTAATAGTTGCGGCATTTTTCATGCTCCTCCTGTTTGACACGGGAAAAATACCCATAGAGAGTGAGGGCCTTATGGAGTTCGGAATGATAGACGAGGGAAAGGCGATGGAGTACTCCGGGCCGCTGTATGCCCTGTTAAAGTGGGGAAGCTACATGAAGTCGTTCATACTCATGTCTGTCTTTTTAAACGTGTTTGCCTTCCCCTGGGGAGTGGCCATGGATACGTCCATCCAGTCAATCATCTTTGGAACTGTAACTCTGATTCTCAAGATGCTTGGACTTATAGTTGCTTTCGTTGTTGTTGAGGAGACATTTGCTAAACTCAGGCTCTTCAAGCTAATAGATTATCTCACGATATCCTTCTTGCTTGCCCTGCTGTCCGTGGTATCCTTCTTCATATTCGGAGGTGTTCCAGCGTGAGCAGCGTGAACATTCTGATTGCTGTAACCGAGTTGCTTGGAGTGATAATCCTGCTGACTGCTTTCGAAATGCTCGCCCAGAGCTTTGTCAGACCCATGATAAACACGGTTGCCTTACAGTCGATAACTCTCGCAGTTATAATGCTCCTGACCGGATTGTCCAGACACAGCTACGATCTTCTGCTGCTTGCGGCTCTCACAGTGGCAATCAGGGGAATTGCAATACCCGAAATCATGAAAAAAGATGTGAGAAAAACGGGAATCTGGGTTTACAGGGAAGTGGAAACGAGAGTTCCGGCACTCGTCATAGTTGGTCTTTTGCTTTCAATCTTCGGTTACGTTGTTTACAGGGAGCTGGCAGGAACACTCCACATTGGATCTAAAGGTGCCCTGCCGTTTATACTGTTTCTCCTCGGATTCCTGCTCATAATAGCGAAGAAGAACGCTCTGGCTCAGATGACGGGATACATAGTTGAAGAAAACGCACTGCTTTACGCTGGAATAAGCTTTTCCCACATGCCCCTTATACTCGAAGCTGGCGTTTTTCTGGATCTGCTCGCACTCGTGCTTGCAGGAGTTATACTCGCAGCTGAGAAGGATTACGGAGTGCTTGAGCTTGAGGAACTCGTTGGCTAATAATGGAGAATAATGGAGGTGGTTGGGGTGTTTGACTCTATGATCTACGTAATGCTCGCATTTCCACTCATTGCTGCAATAATTTCAGTCCTTCCTAAACATAGAGTCAGAGAACTTGCATCTCTCATTTCATCTCTTGTCTGTTTGATTGTCTCAGCAAACCTGCTGTATCTGACACTGAGTGCACGGGTTAATCACACAATTAGCATTCACGGATTTCACCTGTTTTACATCGATCTGCCTTCCTCTGTAATTCTGTTTCTGATTCAGGCAGTTTACTTCCTTGCAGTCCTGTATTCCATAAACTTTGTAAACGAAATATGGAGGAAGAGAGACCTGTTTCTGCGAAGAAGGCACTACTACGCTCTGATAAATCTGTTTGCAATGAGTATGACCTTTGCTGCTGCGAGCAGAAACCTTGGTCTGATGTGGGTCGGGCTTGAAGCAACGACAATCGTCAGTGCTCTGCTTATAGTTCTTGAGAGAAACAAGGCAAGCATAGAAGCGGCGTGGAGATATATAATCGTTGCATCCGCCGGGCTGGGGATAGCCTTATTCTCTCTCATCCTCTTTCACGCTTTTGCCGGAACGCTTGACTGGACGAGGGCTGAAATGAGTGCCAGAGCAGCCACCATTGTAGCCGTTCTGGCTCTTGTGGGATTTGGAACGAAGGTGGGGATATTTCCAATGCACACGTGGTTGCCAGATGCTCATGGAACAGCCCCTCCAGCAGTCAGCGCAATGCTTTCAGCCACACTGCTACCCGTAGCGATGCTATCTTACCTGAGAGTATTCGAGGTTGCTGCTGGAGCTGGGGCGTTGAAAGTCGTTTACATAACCTGTTTCGCTGGAGCAATTACTGCTCTTGTCGCAGCAATACTTGCATTTACCCAGAGGATAGTGAAGAGACTTTTCGCTTACTCAAGCATGGACGTTATGGGTATAGGGCTTGTGGGTATTGGTCTCTCAGCATTCTCACCTGTAGCTTTAAAGGCAACTCTCCTCCTGCTGGTAATTCATGCCTTCTCAAAGTCGGCTCTGTTCTTTACAGGTGGGAACGTAATCCTTGGACTGGGAACTCATGAAATAAAGAACGTTAGAGCTCTGATTTCGAAGACTAAGCTGACAGGTGTATCAATGGTTCTTTCATCTCTTGCAGTGACAGGAGCACCACCTTTCGCCACGTTTCTGGCAGAGATCGTTATAATAGCTCTTAGCTTTAGCGTGCCCTATCTGACATTCCTGCTTGTGTCTGCAATGCTGCTCTCATTCCTTTCCGTGAATTACCACGTTACAAAAATGTGCTTTGGAACTGATAGATCTGGCAGATCCGATAGACCGGGTAAGCTTGAACTGCACATGCTATCTGAGCTCGTTCCCGCTATAGCGTGTCTGACTTCTCTTGCAATAAGCGTTGCAGTGTGGTTGCTCCTTGTAAGAGGTGCACTGGGAGGTGTTCTGCCTTGATATCCACTCCGGTCAGTGTTGTAAACAGCGTGAAGGGTAAGGCTCTCTCAGCAGTTTTCGACGATTTCCTTGTTATGACTGACTACGAATCTGGAGAGATAACAGTTCTCCCGGCTGAAGAAGCACATCTCGTCGATGACAGACCGCTTTACAAGTTTCTGACAGGAAATCTGGATGAACTGAGATTGAAGTGTGACAAACCTGCCTTTAGGCTGCATTACGGCCCTCTGTCTTCCGGGATATGGGAGGCTGGGGCTTTCGAGGTTTTAAGTTATGGCGAGAGGATTTTGAATGTGATTCCTCTCTGCAGGTATAAGAGGAGAGGAATAACTGAAAGGATTGAGGGTAAAAAGCCAGAGCAGGCAATGCTTGAGGTCGAAAGAATATGCGGGACATTCTCAGCTTCATACTCCACAGCCTTTTCGATGGCAGTGGAGAGAATTGCTGGAATAGAGGTGGATTCAGGGATTAAAGCTTCAAGAATTCTGGCAGTTGAGCTTGAGAGGGTATACAACCACGTGCATTCAATATACAGGGTTGCTGTTGCGGCATCTCAAAAAGTAGCCGTCTCTCACCTTTCAGCTCTTGAAGAGGACATTCTGAGACTTAACTTCAGACTTTTTGGTCACAGGTACTCTTTTGGATTCAACGGGATTGGAGAGGTCAGATTGAGGAATTTGAGGGAGCTTGAAAGACTGGATAAAATAGAGAAGGAGTTTTCAGAGCTTGTGGAGGAGCTCAGTGTCTCAAAGATATTCATAGACAGACTTCACAACACGGCAATTCTGAGTGCTGAGGATATACTGGAGCTTGATGCGATTGGAATTGCGGCCAAGGGTTCGGGCGTGGACAGGGACATAAGGAAGTTTTCGGATAACTATCCCGGCTTTAAGCCGGTGGTGAGGGCTGAGGGGGACAGCCTTTCAAGGATACTCGTCAGAATTGAGGAGGTTAAGCAATCCATGGACATAATAAGGGAGATAGAAGCGGAGATTGGAGGAGAGGGCTCTAAGAGATGTGCAGACGTTAAAGAAAAGCTTGAGAATGCGAGCGGAGAGGCAATGGCTTTCGTCGAATCTCCCGCCGGAGATCTGCTGGTTTACGTAAAAATCGGGGAAGGGATTGTGAAGAAGTTCAGAGTCAGAGGGGCTTCATCTGTTAACTTCCTGGCCTTTGCGAAGGGTGTTGAAGGAAACATCTTTACGGACTATCCGTTCGCTCTTGAGAGTTTTGGACTCTCGTTTGCAGATGCAGAGGTTTGATCTTGCTGGAGGTGCTAAAGTGTGGCTGTTCAGGGGTATAAAGAAAGGCGTTCTGACAACAAGGTATCCTGAAGAGGTTAGCGAAGAAGAGGCTGAGATGCTTGAAGTCCAGTCCTGCACGGTTGATAAATGCCCCATGGGAATGGACTTCTGCGTTTCTTGCTGGGCCGGGGAGAGAAAGAAGGCAAGGATAACTGTGAGGAGAAAGCTGCCTTTTAGAAAATCAGTTCACGTCTTCTTTGCGGATATCGGGAGCTGTAACGCCTGCAACAGGGAAGTTGAAATGCTCAACAACCCCTACTACGACTTTCACAGACTTGGAATATTCTTCACCCCTACTCCAAGGCATGCAGACGTTTTACTCGTTTCAGGATCCTCTAAATCGATGGTGGAGCCCTTGAAGAGGGCATACCTCGCAATGCCCGAGCCAAAAGTGGTGGTGGCAATTGGATCGTGTACTGTGAACTTCTTCAAAACTCTTGAGGAAGCTGGGGAGATGAAGGCAGATGTCCTCGTTCCCGGATGTCCTCCTTCTCCACTGCTGATCCTGAAATCACTCCTGCTTGTGAGGGGTGAAAGGGTTGAAAGAACGGAGGAGGTGCCGTAAATGTTCTTTGTTCCCGCATTTCTCCTTGTAGCCGCAATTCCACTTCTGAGCGATAGGCTGGCGAAGCCAGCACTGCTACTTTCTGCTGTACTCAGCCTTGCTCTCTTTCTGAATACGTTGCTGTATCAGCAGTGGACGCTTGCATCCTACTTTACATTACTCTCAGCTCTGCTGTGGTTCTGCATATCGCTGTACAGTCTCTCAGCAGAAAATGCCTGCAGAAAACACGCAATTCTGCTCCCTCTATCCTACGCTTCAATGCTCCTGATAATGTGGGCCAGAGATGCCCTGTCTTTTCTTGTGGGCTGGGAAGTGATGACCATAGCTTCTTACTTCTCGATAAGGGATGAAAGACCAGCCTATGCATTCCTTGCCTTCGGCGAGCTGAGCGCTTTGCTTGTGACAGTTGGATTTGCGGCGGGAATTGCCACAACTGGCAGTGTCTTAATAGACTCGTGGGCATACTCAGGATACTGGTGGCTTGTATTCCTTCTGGCATCTCTTGGTTTCGCCGTTAAAATGGAAATCTGGCCGTTCCACATCTGGGCTCCTTCAGCGTACTCCTCATCCCCATCTAACTTTTCCGCTCTGATGAGCTCGTGTCTGACTCTGATGGGCGTTTACGGAATACTCAGACTTCTGTCTGTAGCAACTCCTCCAGAGTGGGTGGCAACAGTAATGCTCGTTCTCGGTGCTGTGACTGCAGTATATGGAGCCTTACACGCGGCAACTTCGGAGAGGGTTAAGGAGCTTCCAGCTTACAGTACGATAGAGAACGACGGAATCATGTTCGTTCTGCTTGGGGCGTACATAGTGGCTTCGAATAGCGTGAACAGCGACGCGGCATTTGCTCTCGTTGCAGTTCTCTTCTACGCTTTCTTCCACAGCACATCCAAAGCCCTGCTGCTTCTGACAGTTGGGGATGGAAGATTCGGGCCTAAAGTTAGGAAAGCTGCAGTGGCTTTTGCAGGATGCGTGGCAGCTTTCTCCCTTGCAGCCATACCCCCTATGCCGGGATTTGCAGCGGAGTGGATGGCACTGGAGACGTTATTCCAGTCCTTTAACCTCCACACTCCTCTAAAACTGCTCGTCGTTCTTACTGGAGCTCTTGTGGCTCTTGCAGCTGGAATAAGCGCAATATCAATGAGCAAGGTGGCAGTTTACTCTTTCCTCTCTGGATCTTCTTCTGGGAGAGATGGAAAAGATAAAGGTGAAGTGGCGGGAGAGGCTGATGTTTTCGAAAAACTCAGTCTGTTAATTCTTTCAGCAGCAGTGCTTTTTGCAGGAATACTGCCTCAGTACATCCTGAAATACGTTAGCGCACCAGTATCCAGAATTACTGGCTACAAAGGAGACTTCCTCGGCGGATTGCTGATGATACCCAAGGGAATGCTGATAGTGTCTGGCAAGGGATTTGGATGCATTTCCCCAACAGTTCTCGCCCTGTTTTTGCTTGGAATATCGGCAGCTGTTTTCATAGTTTTCAGGCTATCCCTTAAAGGAGTGAGGTTCGACGAACCCTGGAATGGAGGAGAAGAAAGCGAGAACTACACACCGGAGGCATACTCAATGATACTTCGCCTTACTCTCAAGTCTTTCTACAGAACAAGGGAGCTTGTATGTGGTGTTCTCTGGTGCGATCTTGTAGAAACCCTATACGTCAGAGCTTCAAGGATGTTTACAAAGTTCTGCGACTTCATCAGGGTGACACTGATGAACGGCAGTGTAGGGCTATATGTTCTTTACATTCTTGTGGCAATGCTCGCACTGCTGATTTATGCGCTTCTTTAATTTTTGATTTAAATTTTAATTTATTATTTTGATCAAATTAAATAAACGCAAGAGCTAGGCGAACAAAACATTCATCTGGGATGAAACCACTCTGCCTTCAATGAAAAAAATAGAGGAGATAGATTCGTACCTTGACAGACTCAGAATAAAGGAAAAGGACAGCGAGGAGAGAAAGATATATGCTGAAGTTCTCGACCTCAGAACTCTCAAAACTCTGTACAAGCTGTCTGCTAGGGGTTACATAAAGGCAATGGGTGGCGTTATTTCCACAGGTAAGGAGGCCAACGTTTTTTACGCTGATGGCAGGGATGAGGAAGGTAACGACATAGCTCTTGCGGTCAAGATATACAGGATCGAGACATCAGAATTTTATAAGATGGACGAATATCTTTTTGGAGATAAAAGATTCGATATGAGAAGGATATCAAAAAAGGACATCGTTTACGTGTGGACTGAAAAGGAGTTCAGGAACTTGAAGAGAGCTTATGATGCAAGAGTTAACGTTCCAAAACCAGTAACATACATGAAGAACGTAATCCTCATGGAATTTATAGGAGAGGATGAGATACCTGCTCCATCTCTATCCGATCTCGGAAACAGACTGAAGGAACTTGTAGATGTGGAAAAGTTTTTTGACAGCATTATTGATAACGTCAGAAAACTCTACAGAGCGGAGCTCGTGCATGCTGATCTGAGTGAGTACAACATTTTGCTGTTTGAGGAAAAGCCCTGGCTGATAGATATGGGGCAGAGCGTGCTTACGAGCCATCCACTTGCCATGAGCTACCTCGAAAGAGATTTGAAGAATATCCTCAGGTTCTTCAGTAAGTTCGGGATAAAAAGGAGCATGGAAGAGCTCATGGCTCTTGTAACAGGTGATGGAGAAGGAGAGGTTGAAGAGCTCTGAGATACCTGAAATGCATGGACTTAGATGAACTTAAATGCATGAAAATAGGGGTGTGGAAAATGCAGGTGGAAATTAGAGTTCCGGACGACAGAATTGGCGTTTTAATTGGGAAAAACGGTGAGGTGAAAAAGCTAATCGAGGAAAAGACGGGGTGCAAAATAAACGTGAAGGGTGGTGTGGTTGAGATAATATGCGAGGATGCTGTTGGCTTTCTGAAGGCAAGAGATGCGATAAACGCGATAGCCCATGGATTCAGCCCGGAAGTGGCGATGAAGCTCCTTGAAGGCTTCAGAGTGCTTGAAGTAATCGATTTGAGCGATTATATCAGTGACAATGCCATGCAGAGAGTCAAGGGGAGGATAATAGGCAAAGGTGGCAGAATGAGGAAGAACATTGAGGACATGCTTGGAGTTGACGTTTCAATTTATGGAAAAAAAGTGGCAATAATTGGAGAGCCAGATGCCGTTAATGTTGCAAGGGAGGCAATAATGATGCTCATAGATGGCTCCCAGCACACAACAGTCCAGAGGTATCTCGAAAACAGGAGAAGAGACCTGAAGATGAGGAGCATGGACTGGCAGGATGTAATCTGATGCGGTCATGGTTCTGATGGTTGAGTGAGGAGATTTGTGAATGAAAGTTGAGGAAATCAGGGTTCGCGGGATAAACAGTGTTGTAGAAGCTTTGAAGGCTGGGGTTGTCAGGAGAGTTTATCTGAGAGACGAGTCGGGGAGGAGGAAAGAGATAGCAAAACTTGCGAGGAAAGCAGGAGTTGAGGTCGTAAGGGCTGATGTCGAAATACAGGGAGTTGCTGCAGATGTTAGAGTAACTTACTCTGACTTTGACGAACTTTTAACGGGAGAGGGTTTTATTCTCTATGCTGATGGTGTGGAGGATCCCAGAAATCTTGGAGCCCTTATAAGGAGTGCCGTGTTTTTTGGCTGCAGCGGTGTAGCCATACCGAAGAGGAGGTGTGTAAAGATAACGGATGCTGTGGTCAGGACTTCTGCTGGAGCAGTTTTTCACACCAGAATTTCTTTTGCAAGCTCTTCTCACCTGAAAAAGGCAAAGAAACTTGGTTATGGTGTTTTTGCGGCTGAACTTGATGGAGTTGATATCAGAAAGGCGAACCTATTCACACCAGCCGTTCTTGCAGTTGGTGGAGAGGACAGGGGTATATCCAGACCTGTAAAAAACGTGTGTGACGAAATAGTGAAAATACCCGGCAGGGGAAAGCTTAACAGTTTGAATCTCTCAGTTGCGGC
>CAZUMR010000046.1:0-31201 GCA_964622075.1 uncultured archaeon
GTAATTTTCCCTCCTGAACGTATATAACGTTTTCTGATTGCTTCTCTCACAACCCCTCATCGTCCACCTCAGATAATGCAACCCGTATATAACATCAGACGACTAACTCATCTTCCTTTATTTCCCTTTATCCACCATTAAACCAGATTATTCACCATTTACTCCCGTTAAATCATGCTACTCCATCAACAAACCTCTCCACACCTTCCATTCTCTCAGTTTTCGTAGTAAATAAAATAACTTTAAACAATATTTCTCGTGAATAAAAAGATCAACGACTCGATCTCGGGCATTTTCTGGTGTGTATCTCCTTTGTATTCTCTTTAATCCGCGCACTCAGTAAAATAATCAGGGATTTAATGATTAGAAGTAATAATAATACTCTCCTTTGGCTTTTTGCTCTCTGTCAAGCCTTGAGTCCGGTTTGTTTATTCTCGGCCTCTTTGTCTCTTCATCTCTTCTGAATGTTATTCCGAGCTTTGACAGAAATCTGTTCATACCCTCTCTCATGCCCATCGGCCTGCTTGCATGCCCCCTCTTCCCCGGCTCTCCCTCGAAAACGAGGAGCCTGTCACTTATCATGTCTATCAGGTATATGTCGTGATCGACGACGAGAACACTTTTTTCCATATTCATGGCAAATCTTCTTATTATTCTTGCTGCTTCTGTTCTCTGCTCGACATCAAGGTGGGCAGAGGGCTCGTCAAGCAGATACAGGTCTGCATCCCTGAGCAAGCAGGCCACTATTGCAACTCTCTGCAGTTCTCCACCACTCAGCTCGCTGAGCCTTTTATCCATTATCCTGTCAAGTCCGAGAGGTTTTACAAACTCTGTTTTGTAATATGATGTCTCCACTGCTGGATTTATCGTCCTCAGAAAATCCCGGACTTTTGCAGGGCTGTCTGCTTTTATGTACTGGGGTTTGTAGGACACCTTTAGCTCAAGTTTCACCTTTTCCTCGTCGTCTTTCTCAACTCCCGCAAGCACTTTGACAAAGGTTGACTTACCCGTAGCGTTTGCACCAACGACACCGAGAACTTCACCTATCCTCACATCACCGCTGCTTGCTTCAAGAACGAACCCCGGGTAAGACTTTTTGAAAGAGGGGTATTCAGCAAGCACCTTCTCACACTCACTCTCTCTGGGCTGGAACATGTCGAATTCTATTGGCTTTTCTCTGATCTGAACGTTCTCTTCAGGTAGATATCCTCTCAGATACTGGTTTATTCCAACTCTGACGCCCTTGGGGTTAGTTATCACTCCGTAAACTCCCGGTTCTCCGTAGCTTATGTGGATAAGGTCTGCAAGCAGATCCAGAATCGCTATGTCGTGCTCAACTATCAGCACGGGTTTTCTTTCTGCCACTTCCCTTACGGCATTTGCAGCAGCAATTCTCTGGTATATGTCAAGGTAGGACGTAATCTCATCAAGGAAGTAAAAGTCCGCATCTTTTGAGAGACAGGCAGCTATGGCAATCCTTTGCAGTTCTCCGCCACTCAGCTCAGAGATATCCTTTTTTACACTGTTTTCCAGACCGAGTTTTTCTATGTACTCGTCA
Organism: uncultured archaeon; assembly: GCA_964622075.1. Lineage (GTDB taxonomy): Archaea > Halobacteriota > Archaeoglobi > Archaeoglobales > Archaeoglobaceae > WAPX01. Next base: position 1,559 of record CAZUMR010000046.1, read on the forward strand.
ATCTTTCCGAGCTCATCAGCCCTCTTCAGAAGGTCTATGGCCTTTCCCTTGTACGCCTTCGGTATTACCTCTATGTACTGTGGCTTTACTGCAGTTCTGATTTTTCCATCTGCAAGAGCTTTCAGGTAGTCAAGCAGCTCTGTGCCTGCAAATCTGTCGAATATTTCGTCCCATGTGGCTTCATCTTTTCCAAGGTTTGGTTTTAGCTGTCCTGAAAGTATTTTTACCGCAGTCGTTTTTCCCGTTCCATTTGCACCAAGCAATCCAACAACGTGCCCCTTCTTTGGAATTGGAAGGTTGTACAGCACGAATCCGTTCTTTCCATACCTGTGGACTTCCTTTCCCTCAAGCCTTTCTGGCAGGTTGACTATTGATATTGCCTTAAAGGGACACTTCTTCACGCATATTCCGCAACCAACGCACAACTCTTCAGATATTACTGCAATATCGTTTACAACTATCGCTTCTGCGCCTGTCCTGACTTTCGGGCAGTACTTTACACACTCAAGACTGCACCTTTTTGGTTTGCACTTTTTTGGATCTACAACTGCCAGTCTCATGCGATCACCCTGAGAGCGTTGGCGTAAGGTTCTTGGCGTAAGGTTCCAGGAGGTTTTAAAGTTTTTAACGTGCTTGAAGTTTTTGGCATTCCATTCTCTGCACTTTTAATCAGGATTTTTAATCAGGATTCTCAAGCGAGAACATAAATACAAACAGTAAAACAAAATCAAGAAACAGGAATATAAAGAAGCAGAAAAGAAAGGATAAAGAATGAAGAGATAAAAACAAAAAACATCAGAGCGAGCCTATGCCTAAACTCTTGTTCGTCAGTTCCATGCTCTCTTCTCTGCTCTTTAACTCAAACATTGCCCTTATTGCGTCTATGTTCTCTGGGACAACTATCGCTTCCTGGTGAATGGCCTGGGTCAGGTAAATTTCTCCGTCAACGACTGCTATGCTATCCTCCCAGACGCAGTTTTCGAATATGTCGTATCGCATTCTTACCTCTCTTGCCCACTCGATTATTTTGGCTGTTGAGGTAAAACCGTCCTCCTCTCTGAACATCAAAATCCTTGGCTCACTCTTTAAAACTTCCACGACGTCTTCAGCTTTTACACTCTTTTCGGGGACGATATTTAGAGAGTGAACGTGCATGAGGGTTGTAGGCACCTTGAAAGCTACAGTGGTAATATCGACATCAAGAACTGTCTGCACGTCCGGTCCGTGATGGGATGGGAGGGTAATCGGGTTTGGCATTATTCCATTTACAAGACCCTTCTTATCTTCCTTGGGATCAACGACCCTCCTTATCATGGTGGCTCTGACCTTCTTTATTCCAAAGTTCTCCTTTATAAGGTAGAGAACTCTTGTCAGACCAGTTGTGTTACAACTGACAACCCTCACGTAATCCTTTCCAGCAGCTCTGTCGTAGCATGCAAGAGCGTTAAACGAGACTTCAGCCACACCCGCCTTTTCTCCACCCTGAAATATTGCCTTAACTCCCGCCTTCTCGTATTTTGGCTTATTTTCGGCTCCAACTTTTCCGGGGCTGCAGTCTATCACTATATCTGCTTTTTCAAGCAGATCGTCAATCGTTCCTTCGATTTTTATCCCGGCCTTTTCAAACAGCTCAGCCCTTTCGGGTATTGCGGCATAGAGCTTGTAGCCTTTCTTAATGGCCATTTTAGCTTCGAAGTCGGGCTTTGTTTTCGTGACGCCGACAACACTCATATCCTTTTGCAGGTTTACGGCATCTGCAACTCTTTTACCAATCGTTCCGTATCCATTTATTGCAACCTTAACCTTTCCCCTTCTCCTGCTCTTTTTCGACGAACTTTTCGAACTCCTGCTGGAGCTCTTTTTCCTAGGCATCCTCCACCACCACCTTGTGAGAGCTCATGTCCATGAGAACGATTTTACCTTTCACCTCTTTAAACTCGCCAAAAATTCCGTAGAGCTTTAACTTTTCTCCTTCCACCTCAATTCTGATAACGTCCTCCATCACGAGCTCTTCTTTTCCATCCCTCTTCAAAAACACCTTTGACTCGCACACGATTGGATGTTGAAAATCTACATTAAAAAATGTTTGGATTTCTGCGAAAGAAGCTGATGAAAGCTAATAGCTCAGGCTGTTAGATGACTTGGGATAGGTACCGAAACGAACCTATACTTTAACCGAGCTTTCCCGGCCATGGAGAGGTTTGACTTTGATAAAGCTGAGCCGGTCAGGGATATAGAAGTCAGCAGGGGAATGACAGTTTCCTCTCTCGTTGAGTGCTTTTCCCGGGCTGGAGGATTTACAGCGAAGAAACTTGCCGACGCTGTTGACATTGTGGAGGAGATGGTAAAGGATGAGGAAACAACAGTGTTTCTGTCCTTTCCAGCTGCAATAATCTCTACCGGGACGAGGGGGGTTGTGAGAGAACTTGTAAAGAGAAAACTTGTTGATGTTTTAATCACAACCTGCGGAACTCTGGACCACGACCTTGCAAGGGTGTGGAGAGATTACTATCACGGCTCATTCATGCTTGACGACGCTGAGCTGCACAGGCTTGGAGTAAACAGAATAGGTAATGTTGTAACTCCCAATGAGTGCTACGGGATAATTATCGAGGAAAAAATTCTGCCCATGCTTGAGGACATATACGCTGAGAAGAAGAGGCTTTCGACAAGAGAGCTCGTATGGGAGGTTGGCAGAAGGATTGAGGGAGAGGAGAATGCAGAGAGCTCGATAGTTTACTGGTGCTGGAAAAACAGGATTCCTGTTTTTATCCCCGGTATAACTGACGGAGCTTTTGGGAGTCAGCTCTGGATCTTCTACCAGCAGCACAGAGATTTTATCGTGGACGTTCTGAAAGATGAGTGTGAGCTCAGCGACATCGTTTACTCTGCAAAGAAAACTGGAGCCTTAATAGTTGGTGGTGGTATAAGCAAGCATCACACGATATGGTGGAACCAGTTTAAAGACGGTCTTGATTACGCTGTTTACATAACAACTGCAGTCGAATGGGATGGAAGCCTTTCCGGAGCAAGGCCAAGGGAAGCCGTATCGTGGGGGAAGATAAGCGAAAAAGCAAGGAAAGTTACAGTTGAGGGAGACGCTACAGTCCTTCTCCCACTCCTTGTAGTAGCCCTTGTTGACAGGCTCTGATTTTTTTATTTTTTTATTATTTTGAGCGTTTTTTATTTTGTGTGTTTTTTATTATGTAATGAAGCCATTACGCAATTATTCGGCATTTGTTACTCCATTCAGAGCGTACATTCAGAGCATTCAGTATCAGACTATTCAGTACTCTCTTGAAATAAGGTAATCTGCAATACCCTCAAGCAACTTTTTCGCTTCACTGTCCGGCAGTTTTTCGAGCTCTCTTTTACCCTTCTCCACAAACTCCCTTGCCTTCTTTCTCGCGTAAGCTATGGCTCCACAATCTTCGAGTATCCTTACCGCTTCTTCAATTTCCTTTTTGCTTGCCTTCCCTTTTCCGAAAACTGGAATTTCCACACCAAGCCGTGAGGCTTCAATCATTATCAGCGTCTTTTTCCCCTCTACAAGGTCACTGCCCCAGTCCTTTCCGATCTTCTCTCCACCAATCAGGTCAAGAACATCGTCGTGAATCTGAAAACCTATTCCACAAAGCTCCCCGAACTTCCACAGGGCTCTGGCGTAGCTCTCTTCTCCCGAGAGAACTGCGGGAATTGAGCATGAACACGCGATTAAAACAGCCGTCTTTTTCCTGACCATTTCAAGGTACTCCTCCTCACTGACCTCCCTTATGTCCCTGTCCTCAAAACTCATGTCTATGTATTGCCCTTCGCATATCTCAACACAAACGTCTGCAAGCATCTTGCAGGCCTTTACAACATTTTCCGGTCTGTGTGCCTCATCACTTGCGAGTATGCTGAATGCCTTGGCAAATAGAGTATCTCCTGCGAGAATTGCTGTTTCCTCTCCGTAGAGAGTGTGTACAGTCTTTACACCCCTCCTCATCTCGTCTCTGTCCATTATGTCATCGTGTATCAGCGTGAAGTTGTGAACTGTTTCTACAGCTACCGCAGCCTTAATCGCAGCTATCTCAGCTCCTATGGCCTCTGATGCGAGCAGGCACATAACAGGCCTCAGTCTTTTACCGCCCGCATCAATGAGATGCCTTGCTGCTTTATACAAACCCTCCGGTTCTTTCAGAGGTAAGTACTTCTCTATAGCTTCATTTACAATTCTGCTTCTCTTTCTGACCTCTTCAATGATGGTGGCAAATTGATCGCCCTCGCTGCTCACTCCCGGCACACCTCCTCTGAACGTTTAGAGTTATTTTAATCTCATTTTACCTCATCCTGCCCCTTACCTTAATTTTATTTACATCAGTATTACATCAGTTCTTCCTGAACTCCAGCCACTCCTTTAGTTTTCCTGTGATAAAGACTTTGCCTCTCAGCTCCTCCACTCTTCTGGAGGATGTCAGGAACATGGCAACTTTCAATCCGTGGATGAAGTAGTTCAGTTTTTCAACCACTTTCTCGGCCGATTCCATTGCCGGCTTCAGCAGTGGCAGAGCAGAGCTTGCAAGTTCAGCTCCAATTGCTATTGCCTTGGCCACATCTATTCCGCTTCTTATCCCTCCTGTGGCAATCGTTGGGAGGACATCGCAGCAATCGATAACGCAGAATGCAGTTGGAATTCCCCAGTCCCAGAAGTCCCTGCCTATCTCCTTCATCAGCCCCTCTGCCCTGTAAACTTCCACACCACTCCAGCTCGTTCCGCCCTTTCCACCGACATCTACGGCTGAAACTCCCACCTTTTTTACAGCTTCAGCTACCTCCCTTGATATTCCTGCTCCAGTTTCCTTCACGATTACCGGGACTTTGAGTGTCGAGCAGACTTCCTCTATTGCCTTCAGACATCCTCTTGCATTTCTATCCCCCTCCGGCTGAACAGCCTCCTGTAGAAAGTTGAGGTGTATTGCAAGTGCATCGGCATCTATCATCTCCACAGCTTTCTCTGCGAACTCCACATCTTTTGCAATCTGGGCGGCACCTACATTTGCGTATATGAAGGCATCTGGAGCATACTCTCTCACAACAGTGAAGCTCTCTACTATTTCCGGAGATGGGTTTTCTATAGCAGCCCTCTGACTGCCAACACCCATCCCAAGTCCAAGCTCTTCCACCGCAACCGCAAGATTTCTGTTAATTTCCGTCGTTTCTCTGTGCCCTCCAGTCATGGAAGCAATCAGGAATGGAGCTGAGAGCTTTTTTCCAAGAAATGTAACTTCCGTGTCTATTTCATCGAAATCGAGCTCGGGAAGGGCTGAGTGGATGAGCATGATATCTTCAAAACCCGAGTAGCTTGATTCCACGTTTTCCTTCAAACAGATCCTTATGTGATCCAGCTTTCTGTCTGAAGTGCTGAACTTTTCCAGCTCCATTATCTCCCTCTCTTTAACTTTAGCTTGTGGTTACACTTATGGCACTATCTTCGTTCCCACCCATTCACCCCTGATGAAGGCTGAGATGCTGCCTCTCTTTAATCCGCTAAATATAAACACTTCTGAACTTCTCACAGCTTTCCTGATTTTTTCAAGCTTGCCAGCCATACCGCCCGTAACGTCTGAAACGTTTCCCTTCCTTTCAAAACAGCAGCCTGCTTTGCAGGAAGATAAGGAATACTCATCGACTTTCCTTCCATTTACGATCAGCTGTGTGTTTGTTGCGAATCCAATTCTTTTCACTCCGAAGTGTACTGCGAGTTCAACTGCTATATCATCACCGGATAGAACTGTCCAGCCTTTACACCCGGCATTTTTACACCTGACAATGTCACCGTGAGTTACCGGGATAAATCCATCCTCAATCAGTTCTGAAAACAGAGTTCTGTCAAACACGATTGTTTTTTCTTTGGCCTCTTTACCTGCCCTTTCGATAACACTGAAACACGAAAACGGGTGGACCGGGGCTGGAGATAGACCGTAATTCAGCATAGCCCTGCATACGAGCTCGCACAACCTCTCGCACGCAAGGTGAGTATCTGAAACTCCGTAGGGATTTCTGCCGATATCATCTTTACCGTACTTCTCCACGTAAGGATGTCCGAAAGAGCCCGCTCCATGGACGAGAATCAATCTGCGATTCTCAAGAGATTCCGCTATTTCTCCAGCAATCCTGTCTATTAAATCCATTCTCGCTCTATCAAAAACACCCCTTTTCTTATCAGTTATCAGCACACCTCCAAGTTTTAATACCAGAGTTTCCATGCTTTCACCTTTATAAACTTCCTCAAACCTCCTCCCTCAGTCCCTCTTTTTCTGGTCTGAGCATTATTGCCTTTTTGAAGCTGGAAAAAGCGCCCTCTATGCTATTTCTATCTCCAACTGCGAGCACACATCCTCCACCACCAGCCCCCGTGAGTTTTGCAGCCAATCCAAGGCTCTCAAGCTTATCTACAATCCTGTCAAGTTCTGGTGTGCTTACACCTATCGCCTTGAGCATGCAGTGATTCATTCTGAACAAGTCCCTCAGCCTGTCATCACGCTTTTCGAGACTTTCCTTTATTTTTAGGGTTATGGCATCCATGGAATCGAATATTTTCTCCACGACATCCTTCATATCCTCCCTAAGTTCGGCCACTTTTTTTACCATCTCAGCTGTTACAGAACTCTCTCCACTATCAACTACGAGCATTTCTGCATCGAACTCCACCCTGCTCTTTTCTGGCATCAGCCATCCTCCTCCGTACGTGGATACGAATGGATCCACGCCACTTGCCTTCCCCTGAACTCTCAACTCTACTTCTTTTGCAAGCTCAAAGATTTCATCCCTGCTTAAATCGAGCTCGTAAAATCTGGACAGAGCTCCCAGACTCGCAACCGTTACAGCAGCGGAACTGCCGAGTCCAGAAGCGATGGGAATCTCACTTTCAATTTTTATCCTTGGCCTGTCAGCAAATCTGCCGAACTTCTCCTCAAGTACAAGCACAGCCATGCTTACGTAGGGGTGAACCTCGAAATCAATACCTGTAATTCCAAGTCTGGAGCAAATTTCCAGTTTTTCCCCCTCTTCTACAGTTACGTGGCATCTGAGGCTGACTGCAGTTACAAGGGCGTGTCTGCCGTAAACGACTGAATGTTCCCCTGAAATTATGACTTTTCCCGGGGCGGAAAACCTCACCTTTCCCCTCATTTTAAAACCCTTTAGCCTTTAAATCCTTTGACCTTTTTTCTGTCAGTTTTGTCAGGAATCTATCTGGAATGGAATCTATCTGGAGTCTATCCCTTGTCAGATCTTATCCGGTCAAACTCTGAATGCTATTGCTGCATATCCGACTACCTGACTTTTGTCCGCCACATCTCCACTTGTCGAGTAGTCCACAAGCTGGGCGTATGCGTTCTTGGCTTTCGAGTACAACATTGCCACGGCTATTGGTCCAACTCCACAGACACTGGCCTGAAGTCTGTTAATAGTTGTGTAAAACCTTGCAACGTCCATTGAAAGTATGGAGTCTATGACTACTGCATCCCTCTCCCTGCAGATGTTGTCTGGCAGGTAGTGATGCATGTCACTTGACGCTATCACCACAACATCTCTGCCGGTTTCCTTTTCAGCAGTTAAAATCTCCCCAGCCACTTCTCTTGCAGTTTCTTCATCCTGCAATCCCATGCATATTGGCACTATCATGAAATCGTCGCAGATGTACTGCAGGAATGGTAGCTGGACTTCTATGGAATGCTCGTACTTGTGGGCTATCTCATCCCTGTCAACTATTATCCCCGGCATTGCGTCTATGAACTCCTTATCAGTTTCCACCTCTCCAAGCGGTGTCATCCACGTATCTGTAGAAACAGCTACCATGGAACCGTAGCCCGTGTGATTCGGGCCGAGTATTACGTACGTTTCAGCTTCTGGAATTATGGAGTACAGCTTTCCAGCAGTCCTTCCGGAGTAAATGTAGCCAGCGTGAGGAGAAACTCCAGCAATTACATCTCTTTGAGGGTTCCTTCTGACAAACTCTTCAAGCATGGCGAGCAGTGAATCCGGGTGTGATGGATAAAACGCGCCTGCTACTGCCGGGTGTCTCATGAGATAATGCTACCCCTGAAAATTAAATAATATTCCGGTTACTTTCGAACATGCTGGCTGTGGTAAGGACATCTGCCATCCTTGTAGGAGTGTGCGCAATAGCCTATTTGCTTGGCACTCTCAGGCTAAAAACGTGGATTTACGTTGTTTCAGGTCTGGCAATCTGCTTCCTATCTTCTCTGTTCTTCTCCACAAGGTCCGTTGCTGTCATGTCCTCAGCATCATTTCTGCTGCCTCTCGTACTTGGATTTGCTGCAGTTTCGGGGTTCATGATGTCTCGCGCACTCCTGAAGTGCGAGTGCTGGAAGGTTATTTTTCCGGCAATTGCCGTAGCTCTAATTTTCTCCCTGAATTACGGAACAGTCCTGAGCTATTACCTGGTTTTTCCAGTTCTTGCATATGCTGGTTATACTGGCTCTCTCTACACGGCTTTTGGCTACCTTGGAATATACATTCAGGCTATCATTACGTCTTTTGTAGTTGCTCTGGCTGCATGTTTCGTCCTTCCTTCCTCCAGTTCATAGTTTTTGTTTAAGTAGAAAACGAGAAAGAAACGAGAAATCAGAAATCCGCCAAAGTTTAAATAGTTGAGGTATCCAAAGCTCGAAAGGTGATACTCATGGAAGAAGTTGATAAGATCATCACTCTGTGTGGGAGAGACTGGGCAAAAGTTGGTGTGGAGTTCACGTTTCTTGGCGGGAAGGCTGAATGTGATAGCTGCAGACTCAAGAGAACGTGTCTTAGGCTTAGAGAAGGAGCCAAGTATAAGATTGTTGGGCTGAGAGATGGAACTCCTCAGGATTGTCCTCTGCATGACGAAGGTGTTGTTGCGGTGGAGGTTATAGAACTGCCGATAATGGCTCTAATAGACTCCAAAATGGCTGTGGAAGGAGCAAAACTGCACTTTGAAAGGAGATGCAAGATGATAGAATGTCCTATGTACAACCTCTGCAACCCGGTAGAGCTGAGAGATGGAGATGTTGTCGTTGTGGAAAGAATTATAGGCGACGCTCCTGAAAAGTGCCGGAAAGGTTACTGCCTGAAGGTTGTTGAGCTGAAGAGAGAGGACTGATTTTTTCGCTTTTTTCGATAATTTCCAGTGCCTCTAAGAGCTCTTCTGCCGTTTTTGTCAGGTATATGGATTTTTTTCCGGAAGAGTACTTCAGTAAAAGAAGCCCGGCTTTTTCCAGCTTGTGAACCTTTACGTAAGCAGTCGAATACGGTATCGACATAATTCTTGCGAGATCCGATATGTTCAGTCCACTGTTTTTTTCCACTGTACGTATTAGTTCGATGTCCCTAACGAACATTTTTATGGTCTCTCGCATAGACGGAATCTAAATTTGAGATTTATAAATTTTATGTTTTCTAACCGTTTATTAAAGAATTTACTTTTCACAAGAAAACAAAAGAAATTATAATCCTAATAATAACCATCATTGCCATTGTAATAATAACCCAAAAAATCTGAAACGTCTTGCAGCCCAAATCTCAATTTCCAGACCCAATATCTCTCAAATCCCATCTGCCCGAGGGGTCGTTTCTTATGTACTTTCTAATTATGTTCTCTTCCAGTTTTTCTCCAAGGGAGAAATAGTTTGCTATGCTGAAAGTTATGAAACACACATCCGTGAGCTCCTCCTCTATCGATTGAATATCTCCTTTCCTGACAGCCTCAGCAAGCTCTCCAACCTCCTCCATGAGCACAGCAAGTAAAAACAGATCTCCTGACTTTTTATCAATCTCCAGATACTTTTCCGCTATTTTTTCAAGTAATTCCTTCAGCTCCATACTTTCTGCTGATCAGAATGCTTTAAATACAAAGCGGTGTGCTGCCTTACAATGGTTCAGGAATCAAGCTACGATGAGAGTGAGAGTGATAGTTACGAGTTTGACAGGGAAGTTTACGATCATGAGTACATCGTAGTGGGCTGTGGTGCTGCCGGTTTTGCGGTAATAAAAGAACTCGTCAGGAGAAACAGGAGAGTTCTGGCAGTAGATATATCTGAAGAAAGAGTGGAAGTTCTGAGGGATGAGCATTACGATGCAATAGTTGGAAATGCTGAAGATCCTGAATTGTATAGGAAATTTGATTATACAAAAACATCTGCAATACTTTTACTTGTTCCGGATGTTGAGGTGAACAAGAAAGCAATACAGGCCATACGAAGCGTAAGCAAGGAAGTTTTCATAATTGCAAGAGCCCGGAACAGCAAGCAGAAAGAGGAACTCGAAAACCTTGGAGCGGACTTTGTAATATATCCATCTGAGGCAATAAAGAACTCTGTAGTAAGTGCTCTTAGCAAGATGGAATCCTTCAGAAAATTGAAGAAGCTGAGGAAGGTAATTGAGGCTGTTGGAGATGGAAAACTTGGGATTTTCACTCACGACAATCCTGATCCTGATGCAATATCCTCTGCTATGGCTCTGAAAGAAATAGCCAAGAAGTTTGGAGTAGAGGCGGACATTCTGTATTATGGGGAGATATTCCATCAGGAAAACAAGGCCATGGTAAACTTACTCCAAGTTCCACTCATCAGAGCGGACGAGGTGGATTTGAAGGAGTATGCTAAGTTTGCGATAGTTGACTCATCTAAACCGGGGGCGAACAACTCCATACCGCCTGATGTGGAAATACACATAGTCATAGACCACCACCAGGTAGAGGGTGTGGAGGCGGAATACGTTGACCTGAGAACTGATGTTGGTGCAACTGCCACAATTCTGACTGAGTATCTGAAAGAGCTCAAGATAGTACCGAGCAGAACATTGGCAACTGCCCTGTTTTTCGGAATAAGAACAGAAACAGATGACTTCAAAAAGAATACGAGAACTGCTGATTTCATAGCCGCTGCGTACCTGTATCCTTTCGTTGACAACGAGCTAATAGAAAAAATGGAAGGTCCTGCAATATCTACGGAAACTCTTGACGTTCTTGGAGCAGCGATAAAGAACAGACAGGTTTATTCAAGCTTTCTGATAAGTTTTGCTGGATTCATAAACGATAGAGATGCTCTACCTCAGGCAGCAGACTTTTTGCTCAGGCTTGAAGGCATATCTACTGTCCTCGTGTTCGGTGTTGTGAAGGATACTGTTTACCTTTCAGCAAGAAACAAGGACGTCAGAATTAACATAGGGGAGGTCTTGAAGAGGGCTTTTGGGGACGTTGGAAGTGCTGGAGGTCACGCTCACGCTGCGGGCGGACAGATACCGCTTGGAATATTCGGCAGTGTTAAGGATAAGGAAGCTCTCGGAAGACTTGTTACAGAGGCTATAAAGCGCAGATTTCTCTCAGCAGTCGGAATAGAGGTCGAGGAGTAACTTTCTGGAGTAGTTCTTAAGATTTTTTACTTTGCAAATTAATTTGAGGTAAATTTGAAGTAAAGCAGCTTAAAAAGATAAAACACTTAAAAAGATAAAACTCCGGTAAAATCAGGCGTAAAATTAAAAGAAAATGGAATTACTCACTCTCTTCGCCTTTCTCGTTTTCCTCGCTTTTTTCACTCTCTTCTCCTTCTTCCTCTTCTGAACTCTCCTTTACAGCCTCTATAGGCTCCATTTCCTCTTTCCTGACAAACCTCTCGACTATCTCTATCTTTTCGACATCAAGCAGTTTGAAGGCCTTGGCTATTGCATCGTACTTGCCGAGTATGAAGACCTGATTGAGTGAAGCGCCCTTTGGCGGAATTACTCTGATTAGCTTTCCGTCTTCCTCCACTTCCACTTCCACATCCAGACCTGTGTACATTACAAAGAGAGCCTTGACCTTCTCTGCCAGATCCTCTACTTTCTCCTTTATTTCCACTTCGAAAATTATTGTCTTTCCTGCGAGCGGGTGGTTGAAGTCAACTATTGCCCTTCTGCCTATCACTCTCTCCACTGTACCCACTCTGTTTCCTATCCTGACTCTCTGCCCGGGTCTTGGCCTTTCCGGTAGCTTTCTGAGACTTATTATTTCTCTTTTCTTTGGATCATACTTTCCGAATGCCTTTTCAGGTGGAACCACGATTTCTCCCTTGAAACCAACTTTCTTTCCTACAAGCTGCTCGTCAAGTCCCTTTACGACATTGCCCTCTCCGACTACAATGACTATATCCCCGTATCTCGCATTCTCGTCGTAAAGTCCGTACTCTTTTGCCACTTTCTCGTCTGTTGTGTCTATTACACTCCCATCCTCAAGTTTTGCGGTGTATGCTATTTTGATGAAGTCCCCCTGTTTTATTTCTTCATCGGTCACCATCATCCCTCCCGTTTTGAGTGTAAGTGTTGATGCCCGTGAGAGAATGGTATAAAAACGTTGGGCAGAAATACGAGGATATGGATGGGGAGGGTGAGGAGAGCAGTGGAAGTGTTGGTGAGGAGTGCGAAGAAAGTGAGAAATGCAAAGTGGAAGAATCGGGAGAAGAGCCGGCTGACGATGAGCTGCTTGAAATGGTTGCAAGAACTCAGATTAGAGCGAACTACAGAAAATCCCTCGGGAAAGAATACCTGAGAAAGAGCTGGGACGAAGAAATAAAGAGAATATTCAGGAAGAAGAAGCAGTAGATCTTAAGATCTTAACCTACACACTTACTTGCGTTACTTACCTACACGTCCTGTATCTTGCATTTCTTGTAGAGGTTTCCCTTTGCCGAGTGGATTGACAGGCCTGAAAGCTCACCGGAGGCTATCAGCCTGAATCCATACTTTTCCGGATTTATCGGGCACTCTCTTTCAAGGAAGTATCCTCCCTCAACAACTCTTGACAGGGCAAATTTCAGATTTTTCTCGTCACACAGACATCCAACGTTCATTTCTTTTGGTAACGGAACCTTTACGAAGTAAACGCCCATGCTGTCGGGTAAAACTTTCGTTGCATCTGCACACCAGTACTCCAGAACAAACTTTTCGCAGGTCAGAGTTGTCTCGAATTTCCATGCTGGGAAACTTTTCGCAAGTTCTGTAAGTTTTACCTTGGAATCAGCAATTCTATCAAGCTTCTCCTTTATGCTATGCACGTTTATTTCCGGTGTGTGGGAGTCTATGAATACAACCCTGTTGCCTATCAGCACACCGTGCTCAACGTCGTCACTTGAACCGGCGTAAACTGACAGGTGGGGTGAAAACGACTCTATTTCCTCGCAAACTCTCTTGAGAAATCTTCTTTCGTCCTCTCTGAACTCAAACAGTTCCAGTCTCTCCTTCAGCATATTCAACTCCCGTGGCTCCTGCTTTTGCTGCCTTTATACTTTTTCCAGCCCTCTCCCTTTTTTCAGGCAGGGCAGCAAGTATCCCTCCTGCCACTATCAGCAGAGAACCAATCCAGACAAATGATACAAGCGGAACGATGTAGAATTCGAAAGAAGCAATACCGCTCTCCGTAACACTGCCCATGGCTATGTATATATCCTGAAATGGCATGGAGATTATGTCAACTGACGCTACTATTCTGTCGCTCCTCATGAGGTTGTATATGACAAGTTTTGGATGCATCACGCCGATTAACTTTCCGTCCCTGTAAACACTTACGTAAGCTATTACGTAGAACTTTCCGTTTCCATTTACTTCATTAAATCCGTTCAGTTTCAGGGTGTAGTCTCCTACCTTCACGCTCTGCCCTACTCCCAGATTTATATGAGTGTAGCTTGACTCGTACATCCAGGAACCCATAACTCCTATGAACAGCAGTATAAGCCCGAGGTGAGCTGCTATAGCCCCTGCTTTCCGCAGATCGATCTTTCTGCCACTGTATCCCTGTATAATTCCGGAGAGTGAGAAAACGAAAATTCCGACACCTAAGGAGGCAAGAGCAAGCCTCGTCAAACCAAAACACACTATTCCGGCACCAGCTCCCAGAGCAAGAGATCTCAGAACTCTCTGGGAGAAATCCCTCTTTATTGCAACTACGCATATGCCAAGCAAAACTACGAGAGCAGTTCCAAGGGGTATTTCTATGTGCCTGTAAAATTCCTTGGTGACAGAAGCCCTCATCAGCAGGGGCGTTAACGTTCCTATAAGCACGGTAACTGTTGCAAGCGAGAATATTAGTATCGTTGCCTGTATGAGTCTGTTTCTTATTCCGTGTGCTTCTCCCCTGAAAACATCTTTTCTTTTTACTGCTACCACGAAAGCAACGAAACTTGCCAGTCCAATCAGGAGTAGATATGCGTAGGCCTCCTGATTTCTCGCGAAAGCGTGGACAGAGTTTATTATACCGCTCCTTGTTATGAATGTGGCGAGTATTACGAGGTCAAACGTGACAACCGCCAGTATGTAGTTTATGAGCTTGAGTCCACCCCTCCTCTCCTCGACAAGAACGCCATGCAGAAGAGCTGAAGCAGTCAGCCATGGAAGAAGAGATGAGTTTTCTACGGGGTCCCAGCCCCAGTATCCACCCCATCCAAGTGTTTTGTATGCCCACCATGCTCCAAGCAGTATTCCCACTCCAAGGAATGCCCATGCCACGAGGAGGTAATTTCTCGCCCTCTCTATCCACTCCTCCCTGTAGTATGTGGCTGCCACTGCGTAGGCGAACGGAACTGTCATACCTGCATATCCAAGAAATATTGCTGGAGGGTGTAATGCCATTTCAGGCGTTCTGAGCAGGGGGTTAAGGCCCCAGCCTTCAGGTGGGTTGAAGTTTAACCGGACGAAGGGGTTGGAAGAAGTCAGGAGAAGAAAGTTGAAGAAAACCGCAACAACACACATTATGGCATTTGCAAACGCACTTATTCTGTCTCTTTTCCTTGTGGATATGAGTATGAATATTCCGAGGTACAGTAGCCAGAGCAGGAGAGAACCTTCTCTGCCGGCCCATACAGCACTTATCGTATAAACAAGTGGAAGGTGAGTGTCTGAATACAGGAACACGTACTTAACGTTAAAGTCTCTTATCAGGAAGTAGTAGAGCAATGTAAAGAATGAGAGAGCAGTAAAAACAAGGAATGACAGATTGGCGTACTTTATCTCTTTCCAGCACTTCTTACCTCTGATGAATTCAAAATCAAGTATGATAGATACAATTAGGCTGAACATCGAGGCCAGAAGAAACAGATATCCAACGTCCATCTCTGCCCCCACCGGCTTAAACCTTACCTGCCACCTTCTTTGTGGAGTAATTCTCCTCCATAACCTTGTACTTGCTCGGGCATTTTAGCAGCACTTCCTTGGCATGGAACAGTCCATCGTAGTAGCTGCCGACGACAACTGCCGGTATCCCTTCCTGATAATGGGAGAGTATTCCGTGGTATATCACCCTCATCTGCGTTTTTCCATCAGAAAGGTTGAACATCAGTGTGTTGTTTGGCAGAACCTTCGTCGTTCCTGGCACTATGGTTCCGTTAACCTGCACATTACTGACCTTCCCCTTGGAAACGACATAACTCACTGTTACGTAAGGGCACAGCTCGCTCTTAAATGACATGGCCAGTGCGATGCCAAATACTATGACGACAACACCCACAAGGATGCTGACTTTTTTCATCCTTTTACGGGATAGAAAGCGGATATATAAGTGTTTTTACCGATTTGCGAACCTGTTAAACCTGATAACGGTTAAGAATCGAAACGCATCTATATTCCTCTAACAGAACGATTGATATGGAGCAGGAAATCTACGATGTCGCAATTATCGGGTGTGGCCCCGCAGGTCTAACAGCTGCAATTTACGCCGGAAGGTACGGGCTGAAAACAATAGTTTTCGAAGGAATGCCTTCCCAGCTGTCAACAATACCCTTTATTGAGAACTATCCCGGATTTGAGGGTAGTGGATACGAGTTGCTTGAAAAGATGAAAGAGCAGGCATCAAAGTACTCGGAGCACACTTTTGAAAGAGTAGTGGATATAAAGAAGGATGGTGACCTGTTTGTTCTGAAGACTGACTCTTCCGAGTACTCTGCAAGGGCTGTGATATTTGCTACTGGTGGCACTCACAGAGAACTTGGGGTTCCGGGAGAGAAGGAGTTCGTGGGCAGAGGAGTTAGCTACTGTGCGACGTGTGATGGACACTTCTTCAGAGGAAAGAAAGTTCTCGTCGTTGGGGGGGGTAATACTGCCGTTACTGATGCGATATACCTCAAGGAAATAGGATGCGATGTTACGCTTGTACACAGGAGAGATGAGCTGAGAGCTGAAAAGGCTCTGCAGGAAGAACTGTTTAAGAGGAACATACCCGTGATATGGAATAGCGTTGTCGTCAGAATAGAAGGGAAAGGAAGGGTGGAGAGAGTTGTTCTGCACGATAAGAAGAAGGATGAGGATTTTGTAGTTGAGGTTGATGGAGTCTTCATAGCCATAGGTATCAGACCCCAGACCGAGCTTGCCGGTAAGATCGGAGTTGAAAGGGACTCAAGGGGTTACATAAAGGTCGATAAAAAGCAGAGAACGAACGTTCCCGGAGTTTTTGCGGCAGGAGATTGCTGCGACAATCCTCTGAAACAGGTGGTTACTGCCTGTGGTGATGGGGCTATTGCTGCAAACTCGGCTTTTGAGTATCTTAAGGTTTGATATTTTTTGATTTTATTTAATTAATTTTCTATATTTATTATCCTCATCCTGTTCGCAATTCCTCTTTTCACTCACCAGTTTAAAAAACTAAAAAGAATAAATTGATGTAAAAATAATTTACCGGACTATATTTTCGAAACCTTCGAAATAGTCGGTGTCGTACTCTTCTATCAATCCCGAGTCGCAGTAAACTGAGAGTTTCTCCTCAAGAGGAATCTTTGCAATTATCTTTAGCCCGTACTTCTTTGCAAGCAAATCGGCACCCTTTCCAAATCTGGCAACCCTGCCACAATCCGGACACTTGTAGTAGCTCATGTTTTCGACTATTCCTATTACCTCCGAGTTCATCGTCCTTGCCATGTTTATCGCTCTTTCAACTATCTGTGCCGTCAGGTCGTGGGGAGTAGCAACCATGACAACACCATCAAGAGGCACCTCCTGCATTACCGTTATAGGCACATCTCCAGTCCCGGGCGGCATGTCTATGATTAGGTAGTCAAGTCTCCCCCACGAAACGTAGGCAAGGTAATCTCTCAGAACCTTGGATATCATTGGCCCCCTCCATATCACTGCAACTCCTTCAGGAGTCATGAACTGAATGGACATTATTCTTATGGCGTACTTTGTGCTGAGTACCGGATCTATTCCGTCTATGCTTGAGAGTGGTTTTTTCCTTTCAAGACCAAACAGCTTTGGTATTGATGGGCCAAGAAAGTCAGCGTCAAGAATTCCGACCATGTACCCTTTTCTGGCGAGATGAACTGCTATTAAAGCTGCAACAGTTGACTTCCCGACTCCGCCCTTTCCACTCATCACGGCCACTTTTCTCTTTATGTGTCCCATTTTGTTACTTATAACAGCCTCAAGCTCATCAGCTTCCATGCTGTTAGGTGGAGGAGCTGTTTTTATTCTCTTTCCCCCTCATTTAAAAAACTTTTAACCGGGCTATCCTTGGCCAGCTGAGTAAGCTTTGCCTGCTGCCCCTGACTTCTGTATTTCCTTTAAGGATCTGTTCAAATAGTTCTGACCCCCTGATTACTGTAACGGCTTTCCCCACCTCTCCTGCAGAATGAGCATCGCTCCCAGCTATCCCCGGTTTCCCGTAGTGCCTTGCAATTATCCGTGATATGCGGTTGCATATGCCGAACACATACTTTGCATTCAGAACCTCTACTGCATCCACGTACTTTGCAAACCAGAACTTTACACATCCGTGCCTGTAAAACTGGAAGGGGTGAGCTATCGCACTCAGACCTCCAAGCTTTCTGGCAGTCCTTACCGTTTCTATCATGCTCATGCCCGGATCGATATCTTTTTTCACACCATAGACGAGCAGGTGTCCATCACTCGTTGAAACCTCAATTCCCGTAATCACCTTTATTCTCATGTGCTCATCTCTTACAATCTCAAGTGCTTCAAGAGATCCGCTAACTGTGTCGTGATCTGTTATGGCTATTGCATCGAGTCCGGCCCTGATTGCAGCTTCAAGAACCTCTTTAACGCTGCTTCTCCCATCTTTACTGTGATTCGTGTGAACGTGCATGTCAGCTATCACATTCCTCACTTTGGCTAACGTTTTATTACCTGTTTGTTGAAGGAGGGCTATGAAGATTACTCCGCAGTGTCCGGCCTGTCTGATAAACAGGGCTTACATGGAGGCTGAAATGGCAACATCCAGAAGAGATCTCATTTACAGGGCTGTAGCAGCGGCTCTTGAAGTTCTTGCCAGAAGATTTCCTCAGGGTGGAATAAACGCCGTTATAGCCACGGAAATGCACAGGAAAGTTTACTCCGTTCTCGGATGTGAAGACCCATACAGGGAGGTCAAGAAAAAGGCGAACGAACTTGTGCTGAAGCATTTGAAGGAAGTTGAGGACATTGTTAGCAGGCAGGATGACAGGTTTAAAGCATCGGTAATTGCGTCCATCATTGGAAACACTTTTGACTACGGGGTTATGGGGCATGAAGTTAGGGAGGACTTCATGGACTTCTTTGCAGAAATGTTTTCCAGAGGGTTGAGGATTGATGATACGGATGAAATAAAAGAACTCTGCAAGGGAAAGGTCGTTTACCTTACGGACAATGCTGGAGAGATCGTTCTCGACACGCTGCTTATGAGAGAAATCAAAAAAGTGTGCGAGAGACTGACTCTTGTTGTCAGGGGGAAGCCGATACTCAGTGATGCCACGGTCGAGGATGCTGTGTTGTGTGGGGCTGACAGAATTGCTGATGAGCTGCTTACGAATGGCAGAGGTGCGATAGGTATAATTCCTGAGGAACTGCCTGAAATTACAAGGTGCAGAATTGAGGAGGCTGATGTGATAATTGCCAAGGGCATGGCGAATTACGAGTGTTTATCAGATTCTGACTACAGCAACGTTGCTTTCCTTCTAACGGCAAAGTGCAGGCCGGTTGCGGAGGATATAGGTGTTGACGTTGGAGATATGGTTGCCATGCTCAGGCGTTAAATTGCCCAGGATTGCTTAATAAACAAGTTTTGATGAACACTAAACTTGAACACTAAACTAATGGAGGATATAAAAATACACAATAAATACACTTAATGCCAGCATCGCTTTAGCCACAACTCGAAACGTTAGGCACCACTCCCGAATTGGGGGGCTTAGAGCTCGAAGCTTGGTGAGAATTGTACTCTCATCCTCACAAAGACGGAGGAGACTTCATCGAGGGCTGGTATAAGGGGTCTTCTTGTGAATAGGTGATTATATGTAATTTTATATGTAAGAATTAATTAACTGGGAATTAATTAACTGGCAACTTCAACATCAGTTTCCTGAATCGGAATATGCAAAAAGGCAAAAGGTAAATTCAGAAAGCTGCAGATTGAAACATGGAGTTTGAGAGTAATAGAGAGAGGGCTTTAATCGAACTTTTTGGAGCTCTTGAGGGTAGATACGGTCCCAATTACGAATGCAGGTATTATCCCTGCCACTTTGAGGGGCAGGATTGCTCTCTCTGTTTCTGTCCCTTTTATCCCTGCTTCATTTACGAGCTCGGGTACATCAAGAAGACGACGAAAGGTTACGTGTGGAACTGTAAGGACTGTCACTGGATTCACGAGAAGGATGTCGTCGAGGAAGTTCTTGCCGAGCTGAGCGGATATCCAAGGCAGCAGCTTGTAGAGGGGGACTGGTTATTCTTCAACAGAATAGTTCAGAGACTGTATTACGGCAGAGAAATCGGAGAATTCTTTGGAAAAGCCTACAGTCTAATGGGCTGTCTTGAAAACAGAAGGAATGAGTGTGAGGATATAGAGGATGCGAAGTTCCTTGCTGTTAGACTTGAAAACTTTGAAATTTCTGATGTAGAGGAAGTTTTCAGGCCTGAGAGGCTGGAAGAGCTGAAGGAAGAGGATGTAATTCTTGTGCCCATGCTTGAAGATGGATACCTTTACGGGTTTTTGAACAGGGGTGAAGGGATTGGATGGGTCAGGTGCAGACTCTGATAAGCAGAGCTAAACTGTAAGCAGTGTTGAACTGAATCCGGGCATAAATCTGAACATGTTCGCAGGAATTCGTAACTTTCCATTTATGCCAGTGTCTGACATGATAAGGCTGCTGCAGCAGAAAGACGGAAGCTACGCTTTTACGGTGGATGTCTCTCTTCTAACCCCGGAAAAGCTGAGAAAGATTGCTGACGCTGTCGAAAAGTATGCGAGCTACGTTAAGTTCACGGAGTCTCAGAGAATGCTCGTTTTTGGAATAAAGGCTGAGGATGCTGAGAAGTTCTGCAGAGAAGCAGAGGTTAAGCCCGCTCCCGGGAAAGGCGTCAAGAGTGTCAAGTGGTGCCCGCCGGAGTGTATATTCAGCCTGCAGGACGCAAGAGCGATGGCAGAAAGGCTGGAGAACCTGAAGGGAATGGAGCTACCGGCGAACATGAAAATAGCAGTTAGCGGATGTCCTAACTCGTGCACGGAAGCTCAGGTTAGAGATATAGGTCTTATGGGTAAGAAGAACGGCTTCACTCTTTACGTTGGAGGGTGTGTCGGGAAAAATCCGAGGATTGGCAGAGTCCTTAAAGATAAGCTTGGATACGATGAAGCGGAAGAACTTGTGAGGAAAATTGTGGAAGTTTACAAGGATAAGGCTGAGGAAGGAGAGAGACTCGGAAAATTCATAGAAAGGTACGGATGGGAGAACTTCCTGAAGGAGCTGGGCATCTGATATTTACATTTGCTTTGATTTTTTAATTGCCGGAACTGAGGACTGATAGCGGGAGTGAAAAATCAGGACTCCCACAGCAATCTGGCAAAATCCTGACCTATTGCTGTTAGATTTCCAGAAACACCACTTATGGCTACGTATCTGCTTCCAGATTTCCCGGTTATTTTACCCACGTAAATCGGATAATATGCCTCTCTTGCCTCCTCTACCTCCACTCCCACTGCGTTTGCTGATAAACCATAGCCTGCAAAGGCAACTATGGAGTTGAGACTTTTCAGCCTCCTGATTACATCTTCAACCTCGTACTTTCTGTCTATTTTCACTCCTTTTTTCAGATCTTCTGACAGTTTTACATCATCCCTTTCTGCATCATCCAGCTCCTCAAACTCCGGGAAGTAAGAAAAGGACATGCCCGTCCAGACTCCCTGAACGAGGTCGTAAACGTTTATAATTTCAGAAACGTTTAGCTGCCTGTCTGCAAACTTTTCCTGCTCAAACATTCTGACCCTGATTATTGCACAGGGCAGCCAGACGAGTTTAATACCTTCAATTTTTTCCCTTCTTATAAGACCCTTTCTCAGACTTTCAAATACTTTTCTTGCTTTCTTTTCGTCCACCTTTGCCCTAACTACCAGCATCGTTCACACAGCTGGTGTGTGGCATAAAAATTTTTCAGTCATCTGCACATATATTTGAAAATTGTTTGAGTGCTGTCAATGTTGTTTTAGTTAATTTTTCTGGCTGTTGCAATTGACTTCTGAGTTTGGACTTCTGAGTTTTGCCTGATTTCAAGTTAACATGGATAGCAGATCAAAGAGACATAACAAGACAACAAGACATCACAACAGAAGTGCGGGGGGAGGGATTTGAACCCTCGGACCCCTACGGGACTGGCCCCTCAAGCCAGCGCCTTTTCCTGACTCGGCAACCCCCGCTTACCGGTTCAAAAACAATCACAGGATGGGTGTTTAAATCTTTTTTGCTTGCTAAACTCAGGGTGGGTTGTAGGCCCGTTAAGCCGCAGAGCCTCATCTGTTCAGCCCTGCCGGTTCTTCGGGCCCGCATAGTCTTTATCCTTCCGGGTTAAAATAGCTAACCCTGCGCTAACTTTTTTAACTAAACTGCCCAGACGCCGGAAAGTGGAGGCATTACTGCTGGCTGCTGAAGAAACAGTTAAAATACTGAGAATAGTCCTTCCAGCTGTACTGTTCGGTCTTCTTGCGTCCAAGTACATCTACACGATCCCCCAGTTTAAAAAACTCGTTTTTTACATCTCATCCCGTCTTGGAATGAAGAGCAGCGTTGCTGTGGCAGCTTTCCTCATTCATCCCGTGGCTGCGTACACAATTCTGTCCGAGCTCGTCAGGAGCGGAACTATAGATGAGAGGGAAGCTGTTGTGGCTACACTGGTCGGAACTTTTCCGAGAACTCTGAGGTTATGCGTTCTTTTTCTGATACCTGTTGCCGTGCCTGCTCTTGGAATCTGGGGGATAGCGTACGTAATCCTGATTCTTGTTACAAGGGGGATTGTTTCACTCTCCGGTATATTCATTGCAAGGAGAACACTTGGCAGCAGTGAAATACCCTCTGTGGAAATCCCGGAGATAACTCTCAGAGACACTTTGAAGAGGTTCGTGAGGATAGCTCTAACTCTCTCGCTAACGGTCTTTGCGGTTATGCTGCTGTTCAATCTTGGTGTTATGGACTTTCTGAACTCTGAAATCGGGCCTTTTCTTTCTTCTCTTGGCCTCCCGGCATCATCTATTCTTGTTGTAGCCACCGGATTTCCAAGCATGCTCGCTGCAATAGCTACTGCTGGATCGCTGCTTGCTAAGGGAGCTTTGTGTGGAAAATCTCTTTTGATTTCTCTCTTTCTTGCATCGATTGCACATTCTGTCGTTGAGATCTCAAGAAACACCCTCCCCGTTGCTGCCTCTATCCTTGGCAGATCTCTCGGGACAAAAGTTGCTCTGTGTATATTTGCGAGCAGAATAGTGGCAAACCTGATAGCTCTTGCCATTCTGTTTGCCTTTTAAGACGATTTAGGCTGATTAAAGCAGGCTGATTAAAGCCGCAAAGCAAATCAAAGTTCTTAAATAACTCCCAGCGAGTTTGTTAGCGATGGAGCTAATCAGAGAGATCACGTCTGAACTTAAGAGCTCTTACATAGATTACGCGATGAGTGTTATAGTCGGTAGAGCTCTGCCAGATGTGAGGGATGGTCTTAAGCCCGTTCAGAGGAGGATACTGTACGCAATGTACGAGATGGGACTGTTCTCAAACAGGCCCTACAGAAAATGTGCAAGAATAGTCGGAGATGTGCTTGGTAAGTATCACCCCCATGGAGATGCGGCAGTTTACGATGCCCTTGTCAGAATGGCTCAGGACTTCGTTATGAGATATCCTCTGATAGACGGTCAGGGTAACTTTGGATCGATAGATGGAGATTCTCCAGCCGCAATGCGTTATACTGAAGCAAGACTCTCCAAGATAGCCGAGGAAATGCTCGCTGACATAGACAGGGAGACAGTCGATTTCACACCAAACTTCGACGCAACACTCAAAGAGCCTGTTGTTCTGCCTGCAAGGGTACCTAACCTTCTCGTAAACGGATGCAGCGGTATAGCTGTTGGAATGGCGACAAACATACCACCCCACAACCTGAAGGAAATCTGTTCTGCAATTATTGCTTACATAAGAAATCCGGATATCGGGATTGAAGAGCTGATGAACCACGTTAAAGGACCTGATTTCCCCACGGGCGGTGTTGTGACAGGTGTTGACGGAATTAAGGAGGCTTACTCTACCGGCAGGGGGAAAATAGTAGTTAGAGGAAAAGTTGAGTTTGAAGGGAAGAAAATAGTTATCAGAGAAATACCTTACATGGTCAACAAGGCGAGACTTGTGGAGAAGATAGCTGAGCTGATTTCTGAAGGAAAACTCAATGCGAGAGCCGTTAGAGACGAATCAGATAGGGAAGGAATCAGAATAGTTGTTGAAGTGAGGGAGGATATAAGGACTGCTTTAAACAAGCTTTACGCTTATACAAACCTTCAGACGACTTTTGGCATTATAATGCTTGCTCTCGTTGATGGAGAACCAAGAATTCTGAATCTGAAGGAGATGATTGGTTTTTACGTTGATCACAGAAGAGAAGTCGTCAGAAGGAGGACGAATTACGAGCTTAAGAAAGCTGAAGAAAGGTTGCACATAGTGGAGGGGCTGAAGAAGGCAGTGGAAAACATAGATGAGGTTATCGCTCTTATCAAGTCATCTTCCTCACCTTCAGAGGCAAAGGAGGCATTGATGAGCAACTACGAAATGAGTGAGAAGCAGGCTGAGGCAGTTCTGCAGACGAGATTGCAGAAACTGACTGCAATGGAAATTGAGTCTTTGCTTAAGGAATACGAGGATCTGAAGAGGAAGATAGAAGAATACAAAGAAATTCTCTCCTCCCCAGAAAAGATCGACGAAATAATCATCAGAGAGCTTGAGGAAGTCATGGAGAAGTATGGGGATGACAGAAGAACTGAAATTCAAACCAGAGAGGTTGAGATAAGCGAAGAAGAGCTGATAAGCGAGGAAGAGTGCGTTCTTGTTTTCACGAAGGCTGGTTACGTTAAGAGAATGCCCCTGACATTCAAGCTTCAAAAGAGAGGTGGAGTTGGGATTATAGGCGTGCAGCTCAAAAACGATGAGCCGGTAAGTCTTGTCAAGTGTAGCTCGAAGGATAAGGTTCTGATATTCAGCAGGGATAAGGCTTACTGGATAAATGCTTACGAAATACCGGAGATGGACAGGTATGCGAGGGGTGTGAAACTGTCAACTCTCATCTCATGTGATGAAGTTGTTTCGGTCGTTCCTCTGAAAGAGCTTGACGAAAGAAAGCTGATCATCGCAACTGAAGACGGATGCGTTAAGCAGATCAAAGCGAAAGAGTTTGAAAACGCAAAGAGAGCGGGGATTGTTGCTTCTACAGGTAAGATAGCATTTGTCTGCCCGGCTGATGGTAAGGAAGTGCTTATTTCGACGAGGAATGGATACACCGTCAGATTTGATCTGAGGGAAATACCAGAACTCGGCAGAAATGCTAAAGGTGTTAAGGGGATAAGACTGAAGGAGGGCGACACAGTTTCGTGGGTTAGCTGCAGAGAGGGAGGGTATCTGCTTACTGTATCCAGAGACGGGCATGCGAGGAGAACACCTGTGAGTGAGTACCGAAAGGTTTCAAGAGGAAGTACGGGCGTCATAAACTACAGGGGAGAGGTTGTTATGGCTGAAGTTGTTGAGGGGATAGAAAAATTGCTTGTCATGAGTTCAGATGGGTACATGCTCAGAACGGATGTATCCGACATTCCTGTGCAGGGAAGGAATGCCAGAGGAGTCATACTATGCAAGAAAGAGGTGGCATGCTGTACTCTGGAATCCTGATCTGCAAAACCTGAGTGGTGGTTATGGTCGTATGGTCGTTTTGAAAGAGGGAGAGGTCATAAAGGGCAAACTCATCAAAACGTACATCGGTGGAGAGGCAGTCGTAAACATATACGAGAATGCCGTGGAAAAGATAAGGAGGGTCAAGAGGTACAGGGTAAGGGAGCTTGACGAGTTGCTAAGGAAAAGGAGAACGAAAAGTGAAGTCAGACTTATGCACCTTGCAAGAAAGCAGGGGGTGGCAACACCTATAGTGCTTGATGTGGATGGAGATACTGTGGTTATGGAAAGAATTGACGGAGTGCCTGTTAGAGAGTGCATGAGTGAGGAAATTTGCAGAGAAATAGGGAGAAGCGTAGCCAGACTGCACAATGCGGGAATAGTGCATGGAGATGTAACACCGATGAACATGATACTCAAACACGGCAGAGTTTACTTCGTTGATTTCGGTCTTGCTTTTGCTGACAGCGATGTTGAGCCGAAAGGTGTTGATGTCCACGTCTTTTTTGAATCCCTGAAAGCGTACTTTGAGGACTGGGAGAGGCTGAAGAGAGCTTTTATTGAAGGATACCTTGAGATCGGTGATGAAGAAGTTATAAGGAGGGCAGAGGAAATAGCTGAGAGAGGAAGGTACATTAAGAGGGTCTCTCAGGTTTAAATCCATGTTTAATTTCCATTCGGTTCATTTCGTTCAGCCTATTTCCTTTCTATTTCCACTTCCAGAATGTAAAAGTCTGCATAGATTTTTCTGACTCTCTTACCTATTTCGTTTCTTATCCTGTCCGCGACTCTCCCTGAAGGCATTCCAAGTTTTGTAAATATACAGCTCATCAGCAGGGCACTGTTTGAAAAGAAGTGACTTGCCATACCTCTGCTCATGTAGATCCTTAAATTCTCCTCTCCCATCATTCTTGCATAGCCTCTCTCCCTGAGCCAGTCCTCGAAGTCATCTGCAGTTATTCTGATTTTGATCGTGTCCTTTTTGATCGTGTTCTCTCCCTTACTATCATCCGTGACTTTGTTTTCCCCATCCTTTCCATCTGCATTCCTGCTCATTGAAAGGCGGGAGGCAAAATGGTATATAACGTTCTGCCATAGTAGTGTTATGAAAAAAATTCTCGTGTGTCCGGTGTGTAAATCGACTGAAATAACCCTTGATACTGGAGGAATAACCGGGAAGTACATGTGCAAGAACTGCGGTTATGTGGGCTCAGTCGTTCTTGAGCTTACTGAAGGAGAATACAGGGAACTGATTGAAGGAGAAAAGCTTGAAAGGGAAGCTGAGAAAAAGGAGAGGACGTAAAAGGAACACATTTGTAACAAGAAGTGTCATGCATTATCTTTTTTAAGATGTTTTTGTGAGACTCCCCATTCAATGTAATCAATTCAATGCAATCATAATGCAATCATCGTAATAAGAGGGCAGGATAATCTCAGCTGTAATTGAAATCCTCCTTAAGCACTTCTGCTATTAGATCTGACACGCTCACCCTGCTTACAGGACTTGGAACGGTATCTGTTCCATATATCTCCTCAACTCCAACCTCGTATATCTTCCTTAGAGTATCTGTCTTTGCGAGCACGTGGGTTGAGAAAACGTAAACCCTGTTGCATCTGGCTTTTTTGAGAACCCTTACAGCCTGAACTACTGTTGAACCGGCGGAAATCATATCATCCACAAGGAAAACGTCCTTTCCATCAACATCCGGAGGTCTGGAAGCGATTACAACGTTCTCAGCATCCACTCTTATCTTGTTCAGGTAAAAACAGTCGGCTCCTAACTCTTCTGCAAACCTTGACGCCCATCTTAGCCCTTCCTCATCAGGAGAAACAACGATTGCATCTTTTTCCACTCCAATCTCCTTTGCTTTTTCAGCAAGCTTCTTCATTGCAGATATGTTTCTGACCTCCACCCCACCGGCAATTTCGTCCATCCTGTCTTCAAGGTGGTAGTCAACTGTGTATATCCTGTCAAATACGGAAAAGAATTTGAAGAGAGTTTTTGCCGGAAAAGCCTCGCCTTTTATAAACCTCTTTCTTGAGTAGGGCATGTATGGAAATACTGCGTAAACTTCCTCAACTCCATACTCCTTTAGCGTTTCGGCTATTAAAATGGACTCGACTATCATTTCGTCCGGGTTAAAAGCGAGACTGTTTACGACAATCGCTTTCTCGTCAAACTGGGATATCCTGACGTATTTTTCTCCGCTTGGCAGCTTCTCAAGCTGCACGTATCCGAGGTCAAAGCCTGTAAGTCTGCTGAGCTTTACTCCAAGCAATCCTTGAGAACCCGGAACTATCAGCATCGTTTCTACTCGTTTTCTCAGGATTTAAACTTTCGGGTTTCCTGCAGGTTATGCTCCAGTCTTTAAGTCTGGCACCACATGTAACGAGCATTACGGCCTGCGTTGCAAGCATCTCCATCTCTCTGCCAGCTTTTCCAAGTACTGTGTTTGGGCAATCGGTTGAAACGTAAACGAAGAATTCCTCTCCTCCCACCTCTATCAGTGCCTCATCTTCTCTGCCCGCTCTTCCACTTTTACGCCTGCTAACGAGAAACGGGAATACCTTGCAGGAGAGAGGCTTCTTTTCACCCTGCAGTGAGCAGAGCCTTCCCACCTGAAAGGGGCACTTTCCATTTATCTTTCTTATGTAGTATCTTCCCGCTTTTTCCTCTACAAAACTGGAAAAGCCCATTTCTCTGAATTTCAGGTACTCGTAGAATGTCAGCTTTGGTTTGAACTTCATGCAGCAGATTCCACATGCCGAGCAGTGCCAGGAGGCAACTCTCCTCCACGGCACGTACATGCTGGAAAATTAAAGCGCTGAAGCTATAACTTTAACTGCCCTAAGATTTCAACCACCTTTCTTGCGGCAAAATCCCCGGTATATCCTGAAATAAAGGCTATTGCTCCGAGTATAATTACTCCTTCGATCGATAGTCTGACTATTCCAAGGAGCTCTACAGCTGCCCAGTTAACGGCTATACATGCAAGGTTTGCAAATCCACCGTTCGTGTACTCTACAAGAATCCCGAGTATGAGGAATGAGACAAATCCCACTACGCTGAACCAGTACGGTGTAATTACGCCATACCACGGGCTCACAAACAGGCAGAAGGAAACAGCAAACACTGCAGTTGCAATGCCGTACCCTCTTCCACACATCCTGTATGCGAGCACGACCCAGAATACTATCAGGAATCCACCAAGAACTGCTATGTTTTTGAATGGTGCTTTGAACGGGAAGATAGATTCGAGCAACGGTTTGAGTTTAAGGTACGTCATCAGTGTGAAGATAACGTAAGCACATATCAGGGAAATCAGTACTTTTTCTGCCTGTCCCGAAACAAATTCACCAGAAACACTTTCTGCATATTTCATGCTTTCTCATCCCCGAAACGAACTTTAAATGCCTTTTGAGCATGGTATCGTAATCGACTCTCGCATCACCAACCGGATCGTCGCTCAGGTAAACGCAGGAGCACTGCTTGCACTCCCAGGTAACAAACATCGTGTACAGTGAAATTCTGCAGGGTTTGAAGTGCTTGGTTGGCAGGTAAACTTTCTTTCCTCCAATCTTTTTCACTTTTTTAAATAGCTCCTTTTCTTCCTTTCCCGATATGTATTCTACTGTAGGATCTACCTTGTAAATGTTGAAAAGCCTGTGAAGCACTATGCCATCAACGCCCATATCAACAAAAGTTTTTATGAGTTCCGGAATCTCTTCGTAGTTATCTCTGAAAACTGTAACGTCCGTGAATATTACTGGTTTTTCGCTTTTCCTTTCTTTTTTCTCCTCTATTAATTTTTCCAGATTTTTAAACGCCTTTTCTCTGCCCTCGAAACTGTAAATTCCAAAGGAAATTTCGTCAAGTTTGCTGTCGAATATTTCATCCACGTATTTGTCAACAAGGAAGCCGTTTGTTCCCATGCTCGCCTTTATTCCGAGACTTTTAACGTGTCTGACCATTTTGAAGAGCTCCGGGTGCAGTAATGGCTCGCCCCATCCGTGCAGACACACTTCTTTAAAGCTCGCAAGTGGCAGCTTCTTGAATTCCTCCACGTCTATGTATCCAACAGGCCTTTCAAGGTACCTTCTCATGCAGGGTTTGCAGTTAAGAAAACAGTCGTTCGTTGATTCCACCTGTAATATATCCGGTCTTATCAGCCTCGACAGCAAAGCAGCTCACCGTTCAGTGTATTTACTTTTAAATTACTTTCAGCATTTTCAGCACTTTAGCTGAGCAAAAAGAGAAAATTAAAAAATTACCTTCGAATAAAGCTGGCAAGCTTTCCAGCAATGCTTCCCTTGAAGCTGAGAAGCGCGGCTCCAACAACTCCAATCAATCCCATGGCGTGGCTGACCATGTACGCCTGAAACGCGCTAACCGCTACGACCTGATGCAGAGCTGTCACAGATGCTGGTGCACACATCTTCTATCCCTCCTTCAAACCCTCCAATTATACCTTCA
>CAZUMR010000047.1:0-23355 GCA_964622075.1 uncultured archaeon
ATTCCATTAGCTTTGATAAAATCAGACCAGAATGGGATTGAAAGCAGGAACGCTGTTTTTGCATATATTCTAAATATTGCTAGATAAAATCAGACCAGAATGGGATTGAAAGGAAGGTCTCAGTGCAGCACCGGGGAGCACGATTGACGTGATAAAATCAGACCAGAATGGGATTGAGGCTTCCGCATAATCTCTTAAAGAGTAGAGAATGTCTCGCCTCCACATGCTGGACAATATTTAGGCTCTTTCTCAGACGAAAAGATATTTCCACATTCTTCGCAAACATACACAACTCCATCTGAATTCACAGACATCACCTCCACTTTTTTATTCAAGATAAATCAAACCAGAATGGGATTGAAAGTCAAAAAGCGAGAGAGACTCATTTAGATACAGATAAAATCAGACCATAATTGGATCGAAAAGATAATTCACCGGACAAAACGAACAAATAAATAACAAAACATGAAAATCAGGAGTTTTCGACTGTTATCAGTTCAAAAGCCTTCTTTAAACCCTCCTCTTTCCCAAGAACGTACAGTATATCACCCACATACACCGGCGTGTCGGGGTCGGGGAAAATAACCTCACCATTCCTCTCTATTGCAACTATTATGCATCCTGTAAGCTTCCTGATCTCTGTGTCCTTAAGTGGTTTGCCGTGGAAAGATTTGTTTTTCAGCTCCATCTTTTCAAGCATGAGTGTTCCCATCTTACCTATAATTTCAATGAAGTCTGCTGCTGTCGGTCTTGTCACAGCAACGCACACTTTTCTTGCAGAGTCGTGATACGGAGATAGCAGCATGTCAGCTCCTGCTCTCTTGAGTTTTTTCTCTCCACCCGGCGTCCTCAAAACAGCTATTGCAAATATGTTCGGATTCAGATCCTTTGCAACCATGACTGCAAAGGCATTTATGGAATCGTTGTTCGTACAGGCAACTATGCACTTTGCCCTCTTAACCCCCGCTCTTTCAAGAACGTCCTCCTCAGTACAGTCCCCCTGAATTGCAATTATTCCATCTTCTCTCGCACTTGCAACTCTTGTCGCATCTATATCAACGACCACGACTTTTTTTAACTCTTTCATCAGCTCCTTTGCCATTTCCTTACCCATCCGGCCATAACCGCAAACTATACAGTGACCTTCCATCTTTTCAAGCAACTTCTTCCACCTCTCAATTCTCCTTTCAAGCAGAATCGGGATTATCGCGTCAACTGAATAAAGAAATATGGCAACGCCAAAAACCATCAAAAACATCGACAGAATTTTTCCAGCAACGCTAAGCTTTCCAACCTCCCTGTAACCTGTTGTCGTTATCGTTATTACGGTCATGTAAAGGCAGTCAAACCAGTCCCACCCCTCTATGATGTGATAGCCAACAGTCCCTAAAATGGTCACCGCAAGCAGCAATCCGACTACCCTGAGGAGCTCTCCTTTCAGATCGCCTCCAGCCCTGAAATCCCTGAGTTCTCTGTCCATCAAAAACTGATTTTAGTCCGGGAAGTAATATAACTATTGCCCGTATTATGATGAGTCACAGAACAGAATGATGAAACAAAATTAAAGAATAGCAAATGCAAAGAATTACGCTATATCTCTTGAAGTGTCTATCTGCACACCTTCGCTTATGCTGTACTTGAAAGTCTCCATTACCGGCTTTCTGTTCCTTATCTTCGGGATAGAAAGTCTGCTGACTATTCTGTCACCCTGAACGACAGTGTCCACATCAAATATAACGTCACTGACCTCAAGAACCATGTTGACTATGTCTGAAGGATGGACACCCTTCATCAGGTATATGCAGTAAACGTTGTTCGTCTGCTTTGCGTGAACGTATAGCTTGTTGATGAGCCATTCTTTAAGACCTATCGGAACCTCAAGCCTCAGAAAGAAAGATATCGAATCGAATATGACGTTGTAAGTCCCACCCTTCTCGTATATCTCGTTGAGCTGATGATCTATGAAGTCAAAGATTTCCTTGTCCCTGTACTTATCGATTATCACGAACTGACCGTACTCGTTCATGTAATACTGAGTAAACACATCTATGAAAACGACCTTGTCCGTCGAAAACCCCATGTTTTCCATGCTAACTTTAACGTACTCAGCCGGACGTGATGTGACGAAGTAATAGCTTCTGGTCACACTCGCAAAGTGATATAGGAATGCTTCCGGCATACTTATAGGATTAGCGTAAATACAAACAAGGCTACCTTCAGGTACGCCACCATCAATTTTCTTATCAAGCAGCTCAATACCGGTAGGTCTCGATTTGATATCTCCAGTTTTCACACTTTCCTGCACGGCAATTAAACTTCCAGCCATACTTCCATCCTCACTTATGGCGATTTGGCAGATTTAACCCCATCAGTTACTATCTACCTTCCACTACATTTAACATTCTGTTCACGTGTATTATTTTTGTTTATTATTTTTCCATCTTATTTTTATTTTCAAACTCCCCTCCAATCACGTTTTTACGATGCCAGAGCCATATCACCTGAAAATTGGAATCGCTAACTCTCTGCTGCTATTTTAAATTTTCTTTTAAATTTCCTGAATTCATTTTTTCATTAGCCGGTCTGCTCCATCAAAGTTTTGCAGTAACTTCAAATATCCGGTTAAATTTCTTTTAATCTCTGTTAGACTACTCTGCCAAGAATGCTATTTAAAAATTTCTAAAGGTGATTATAGTTGTTGTGATGAAATTTCGGCAACGTTTATCTACATATTTAAATGAAAACAACAAAAAAGAAACAATTACCAGAATCCGCCAGAGATAAGATTCTTAATTCTGTCTGCTGTGCTTGTGATTACTTTCTCCATGTAAAGTATGTGATAGCCTTCATCCATTCCAGCATACTCGAACCTGACGTTTGCAAGCCTCTTCATGTGCTGGATGAAGAGTTCCATTACTTCCCTGCTTCTAAATCTCAATCTCGCTCTTTCTCTGAGCTTTCCTGTTTCAATCACTTCTTTTATGCTGTCAGTCACTCCCTCAACGATTGCTCTCCCAAGTCTCTCAAACCTGATATTCTCATAGCCAGAAAGGCCAAGTTTCTCAAACTCGTAACTCTGAAAACCTTCCCTGACAGCCCTTGTAACCATAAAATCCCTCCCCAGATCGTTGAAGAATCTGAAAGCATAATACAGGTCAGAGCAGTTGCAGTAGCTTGTGGTATATTTTACAGCGTTTTTCTCCATATTTACATCCTTCAAAACAACGCCTTCTCTCCCTTCCTCATCAAGCTTTCTGATTATCCTGATAGTGTTTTCAACGAGCTCTTCCCCTCTCCAAACGCCAAAAACAGGAGCCAGTTTGAAACCGTACTCCTCAGCAATTCTTACCTTATCCTCCACACTGAACGGTCTGTTGGTGCCCATGACTCTTATATCAAACAAGTAGAATTCCAGTCTTTTACTGTAAATTTCTTTCTGAACATGCGGTGATTCAAGCCCTGCTGCCTCACAGCATAAAACGCAGTCGGGATGATCCTTAAAAAATTCCTCGTTTACAAGCTCTCTCGCCCTTTCCGTCGTGTAGGGGCAGAGGTAACCCCTTCTCGTTATTGCATAGATCCTCTCACCAATCTTCGCTATTCTAACGTTGTACCCGTTTATCTTCTCTTCCACAGCAACTTCCGAGTTTCCAAAGTGCCTTTTAACGCATTCAGATATTACAAGCGTTCTCTTTATCTTTGGAAATCCCCTAACTACGTAAGTCTTCCCACCGGCCAGAGCTATAAAAGTTCCTTCCTCGTATTTTCCAAATTTCTTCTCAAGAAGGTACGCATCATCTATATCGGAAAAAAATGGATGCTGGATGAACGCCGTTTTAAGTATGCTCCGGCGGTAAAGTCTCTTAGCTGCTGGTTCCGACAGGGAGAGAGCCTCTGCTACAAATTTCATGGCACATCAGGCAAGTTCACACTTGTAAAGGAATCTGATCATATCCTGTTCTGTTACTATTCCCTCAAGCCTGCCGTCGCTGACGACAAAAGCACAGCCCACCCTTTTTGCAAGCATCTTTCTTGCCACATCTGACATCGTCGTGTCTGGGGAAACGGTCAGGGGTGGTATATAGCCGGAAGAGTTCGAAGAGAAGATTACGGAAACTGGCTGGGAGAGGACTTCATCCACATTTCCGGTAATCAGACTTCTGAATGCCTCTCCACTGAAGTATCTGATTATCATTGGTGTGTTCAGCCAGCCGATTAAAAGCTCGTCATCGATTATTGGCAGTCTCCTTATCTTTCTGGATATCATCGTCTTCATGGCCTCTTCTATTGTGGTTTTCGTGCTTGCGGTTATGACGCTCCTTGTCATGTAGGAAGAAACAACTCCCTCAAGCTTGCACTTTTCTGCAAGGTAAAGCAGGTAATCTCTCTCGGTAACTATCCCGACCACCCTGTCATCGTCGTCAACGATAGGGCATCCGCCTATTCCCTTTTCGAGCATGAGTTTCAGACCGTCCTCAACATCATCGGTAAAAGAGAGGGCAAGTACGTTTTTCTCCATAATTTCCCTAACTTCTTCGTTAACAGCTGCAAGGATGTTTCCAGAATATCTGCCGGTTATTACCTTGTGTTTATCTCCACCCCCAAAGAAGTTAACGAGATCTGTAGCTGTTATTATCCCTTCCAGCCTCCTTGTACCGGGATCTGCGATGGGCAGCCTTCTGAACCTGTAAGTTCTCATGGCCTTTGCAGCTGCCATGATGGTAGATGTTGGAGGGAGTGTAACGACGTCCGTCGTCGCTATATCCATTATACTTCCGGGCTTCTTGACCTTCAAACTCATTCACACACCTCTGTTATTTTTAATGGTGCTCCTCATTAAATACCTTTTACACAGCCCAAATAAACCCGTAACTTAATCTGGCTGACACAATACCGATGCAAGCATCGAAACTACCTTAAAAATGTATATTTATATATTGTCCCCGCATCTCACACATTACTCTTCAAAACTCTCCGCACAGTCCTCGCAGAGTTTCATTCCGTTAACTTCCACAAGTCTCTCAGCAAATCTGCCACACCTCTCGCACTTGCCACTCATGACTTCGGGAACTATTTCAATCGTCCTCTCGTTTATCAGGCCAATTAACTCTCCTATGTCCATGCTGACGCTCAGAATGTCCGTATCAGTAACTATCCCGACCAGTTTTCCACCATCTATAACTGGCAGTCTCCTTATCCCCTTCTTCAGCATTATCTTTGCAGCCTCTCTTACAGACGTCTTTGGCTGAATTGTTATGACCGGAGAGCTCATGATGTCTTCAAGCTTGACTTCAGATGGCAGCCTGTTCTCCGCTATTATCCTCAAAATGTCCTTCTCCGTAACTATGCCTTTAGGCTCTCCCTCGACGACAACGACAACGCTGCCCACTCCAAACTCTATCATTTTCTTCGCTGCAACATGCAGGGTTTCTTCAGGGCTTGCAGTACACACCTCTCTTGTCATCACTTCCTTCGCTGGCACATCTGCATGCATGGACAACACCTGTCAGAGTTTGGATAGGAGGTTTTAAAGATTTTTGGTGAACTATTTAGCAAATTCTTTTAGCAGTTCAGCCAAGCAGTGGCAGGAGGTATTGAAATGGAATTGAGAGAAGGAAAATGCAGCAGAAAAACGAGAGAAACTGACGTAACGGTTAGAATTTGCATCAATCCAGATTCTCCAGAAATATCAATCAGCACGGGAATACCTTTCCTTGACCACATGCTCGAAAGCTTTGCCAAACACGCAAATCTGGCACTTGAGATAAGGGCAAAAGGAGATCTGGAAGTTGACGAGCACCACACAATAGAGGATGTAGCCATAGTTCTTGGAAGAGCAATAAAGGAGGCCCTCGGAGATAAAAAAGGGATAAGGAGATTTGGAAGTGCTATAGTACCTATGGATGATGCAGTGGCAATTTGCGGGATTGATGTCAGTGGCAGGGGGTACTTTAACTTCTCCGGAGTGACAGGAGATGTAAAAGGTGTTAAAGCGGAAAACTTCGAACACTTCTTCGACAGCCTGTGCAGAAATTCCGGAATAAACATGTACCTTGAGGTCAAAGGCAGAAATTCTCACCACATCATGGAAGCATCTTTCAAGGCTTTTGCAATCGCATTTAGAGAAGCGGTAGAATTAACAGGCAGTTCAATCCCCAGCACCAAGGGCAGCCTTGATTGATCTTGATTGATTCTGGTAGCTCATCTCATTGATTTCGATGAGCCTGATGCAGGTGATGCAGGTGTGGGGATGAAAGTAGAAGGGAAGGAGGCAAGAAAAGAAAAAAAGTCGATAATGATTGCCGGAACTACAAGCAATGCAGGTAAAACAGCTCTTACCACTGCCCTATGCAGAATTCTGAGTAAAATGGGTTACAGAGTTGCTCCATTCAAGGCTCAAAACATGAGTCTTAACTCGTACGTGACAAGAGAGGGTAAGGAGATAGCCATAGCTCAGGCGATACAGGCAAGAGCAGCCGGAATAGAGCCTGATGAGAGAATGAACCCTATATTGCTGAAACCCAAGGGAAATTTCGTATCCCAGCTTGTTGTGCTTGGGGAAGTGGTTGGAGATGTCAGCAGCAGGCAGTACTACTCCATGATAGACAGGCTCAGAAAAGTTGTGGAGAAAGCTTACAGGGAGTTGAGCGATGAATACGATCTGATTTTGATAGAGGGGGCTGGAGGGATCGCTGAAATAAACCTGTACGACAGGGATTTGGCAAACATAGGAATGGCAAGAATGGCAAAACCTGCAATAATTGTAACGGCCGATATAGACAGGGGTGGAGTTTTTGCCTCTCTCTATGGAACCTACCTCCTCCTACCACCAGACGTTAGAGAGCTCGTTA
Organism: uncultured archaeon; assembly: GCA_964622075.1. GTDB lineage: Archaea > Halobacteriota > Archaeoglobi > Archaeoglobales > Archaeoglobaceae > WAPX01. Next base: position 6,852 of record CAZUMR010000047.1, read on the forward strand.
TGGGTTTCGTTATCAACAGGCTGAGGGGAAGAGCTGACATTCTTGAAAGTGGGATAAGAAAGCTTGAAGAGCTGACCGGTGTTAAAGTTCTTGGGGTTATACCCTACACGGAATCTGTTGTTTCGGAAGACAGTCTGTGTATTGATGAGTGGAGTGATGGGGGAGATGAGAAGGTCGTTGGAATTCTAAAGCTCAGCAAAATTTCAAATTTTACAGACTTCGAGCCCATAAGGGACGTCAGCAGGTTCGTATCCCTCAAAGATGAGCTTGATGGGTTAAGAGTCCTCGTAATCCCGGGAAGTAAGGATACTCTCCTCGATCTGAAAGCCATAAAAGATAGCGGGATGGACGAAAAAATAAAACGTTTTTCAAAAAATAATGTTGTAATTGGAATATGTGGTGGTTACCAGATGCTTGGAAAAGAGCTTGTCGATCACGGCGTCGAGCACGGCAGATTAAGGGTTAAAGGTCTGGGTCTGCTGAACACTGAAACAGAGTTCAGACTGTACAGGAAGAACTGCTATCAGGTTGAAAGGAGGGCAATAGGCAGCGCTGAAATTGTAAAGGATGTGAAAGGTACCGTGAGAGGGTATGAGATACACAAGGGTGTTACAAGGGTCTCAGGAAACTACGTTTTCGAAAACCTGAGCGGGCTGGATGAGGGGGCGAGTAAGGCGAATGAGAAGTTTGAAGGCTGTGAGAGTGAGAGCGGGCTTGTCTGGGGGACATACACCCACGCACTTTTCTGGAATGAGTGTGTCGTCAATGCCCTGTCCAGATATCTGGGTGTAATGATAAGATTTTCAGATTTTAACAACAGGATTGAAAATTTCTCGAAAGTAGTCGAAAACGCTTTAAACATCGAGGCAATACTGGAAAAGGTGTGAAAGTTAACAGATCCGGTTTAATCGTTTAACTCTGGAAGGTTTATTGTGAACGCAATTTGCTGCAGGAAATCAGATTGGATCGTTAGAAGTGCATGCTTTGAAGTACACGTTTCAAATAAGTCTTGGTTGCAGCCAAATCGAAACTCTGTGCGTAGGTAAGTTAAGGGTAGCGCTTTTGAACTACAATATTAGCGACGTGAAGCCTTCTTTTTACCTTATTAGTTCAATCTGGCCACCTATACCAAAACATTAATAAACTCTGACCCCTGAAAGCCAAAGGAAGCTTCAAAGCTCCCTTTGCATCTGCAGTGGGAGCTTTAGTGGTGCAGTGATTAGCTCTTGGAAGGAGGTGAGTGTGTGACCTCAAGACGTGAGTTTCTGGTGCTGCTTGCCACGAGCACCGCAGCGATTGCTACTGGTAAGGCAATGCAGGTAACTTCTACAGATGTTGACCTTTCGAAATACAAGTGGGCCATGGTCGTACAGGTTGACAAGTGTACGGAGTGCATCAACAAGATACTCGAGAAAAAGGGTATCAAGTTCGACGAACTCTCTCTTGACAGGCAGAACGAGTTGCTCAGAAACATAAGGCCTCCATGCGTGGCTGCATGTGACCTGGCAAACAATGTTCCAAGAATGCCAGATAACCCGAGATTTGACTGCTACATGATCAGAATCATAGCAGCGAAGGCCACTGAAGATGCAAACTGGCGTTTCTTCCCGCTGATGTGTCAGGAATGCGAACATCCGGCATGTGTTGAAGTCTGTCCAACCAAAGCATCTTACAAGAGACCAGACGGTATAGTCGTTGTTGACCTTCACAGATGCATAGGATGCAGATACTGCATGGTTGCGTGCCCGTACAACGCAAGAACATTCACATTCAAAGACCCTCTTGAGGATCTGAAGAAGATAAACCCAGAAGTGCCGATAAGGAAAGATGGAGTGCCAATGAAGTGCGAATTCTGCAGGTGGCTCATAGACATGGAGAGGTGTGAGGGCGTAAAGAATCCAAAGCCCGTATGTGTACAGGTATGCCCGTACAACGCTCTTGTGTTTGGAAATCTGAAAGATCCCAACTCGGAGGTATCCAAGATCGTAAAGACTTCAAAGGTCATCAGGCTCAGAGGCGGACTTGGAACTGATCCAAAGGTCTTTTACCACAACCTGTAAGGAGGTGTGAGTCGTGGTTGAGTTTAAGAAAATAGATGGTAGATCCTACGGATACTGGCTTATCTGCGGAATATTCCTTGCACTTACGATCTGGGGATTCTACGCATGGTACTTGCAGCTCGTCTACGGTCACTGCGTTACAGGACTGAGCCAGAGAGTACCATGGGGATTCGGTACTGCTGCCATCTGTTACACCATAGGTGCAAGTGCCGGTTCACTGATAGTCTCGGCTTTATCAGGTGTGTTCGGTAAAACCGAGTTCAAGTTCTTCTCAAGAAGTGCCTGCGTTTTTGCCCTTGCAACGATTGTTGCTGCGATGCTTTCCATTATGCAGGACATCGGTAACCCCGAAAACGCTCTCAACGTTCTCATGCACTACAACCCGACCTCAGTGTTCTCATGGAACAGCTTTCTGTACTCAAGCTACTTCGTCATCGGTTTCGTCTATCTGATGGCCCAGTTCGGTGAGAAGCACAGAATTACCAAGGCTCTTGCAGTTCTTGCAGTTGCATGGGCAGTTCTGGTTCACAGCGGTACTGGTGGTATCGTCGGTTTCGTCTATTCAACCGACCTGTACCACTCATCACTCACAATACCCATGTTCATAGTTTCAGCTATAGTTAGCGGTCTTGGACTTCTCATACCGATGTGGCTCCTTACATTCAAGTGGACAAACAGACCTCTTGACAGAAACCTGATGTGGGTTCTTGCAAAGATCATGGGTGCTCTCACGATTCTGCTGCTCTACTGCTTTGCTGCAGAAGCTCTTGACACCGCATACATCCCCGGAAACGCTGGAGCAATACACATGGCACTGTTTGACTTCCGCTACCCGTACGCATGGGACTTCTGGGTAATACAGGTAGGAGGCTGTTTGCTCACAGTGCTGATACTGCTGACTCCATGGGGTAAAACTGACTGGGGAATGGGTATTGCAGGATTCATAGTCGCCATAGCAGTTTACGCTGAGAGGTACTCTCTGATAACTCCCGGACTTGGATATCCAAAGGATCTCGTTCCGGGAATGATATTCAGGCCGTTCTGGATAGTACCATACTACCCGAGCTGGGTCGAGTACGCAGAGATCATAGGCCTGATGTCTATGGCCTGCCTTGTGTACTGCATAGGACTTAAGATATTCGCTATACTGCCTGAAAGAGGGGAGGTGGAAGAAGCATGAGCCTCGTTTACCTGAAACTCTTTATTGCTGACGTACTCCCGTACATAGCCGGAGCAATATTCATAATAGGTACGATAAACAGGATAATTAACTGGGCAAAGTCACCGGTTCCACTCAAGATACCGACAACCTGTGGACAGCAGAAATCTCTCCCGTTCATAAGGAGAACGTGGGAAGACAGGCTTGACAGTCCTTACACGATGTGGGAAACCATCGGCAGGATGATACTTGAGGTGTTCCTTTTTAGGAGCTTGTTCAGAAACACAAGGTACTGGCTCGACAAGCAGAAGGGTGTTGACACAAGGTGGCTCTGGCTCTTCGCTCTGCTGTTCCATTACTCAATGCTGATAATAGTGCTGAGGCATCTCAGGTTCTTCGCAAATCCAGTTCCGGGATTCCTCAGCATTATCAACACACTCGACGGGCAGCCAGCTTACGTGCCAGCACTCTACATAACCGGAATCCTTGCACTCGTAGCACTCTTCTGGCTGTGGGCAAGGAGAATCCTGTGTTCAAGGGAGAGGAACATTTCGTATCCGGCTGACCACCTGATACTTGCACTCGTTGCAGGCATACTCATAACCGGCAACCTGATGAGGTACTTCTTCAAGGTTGACCTCTACGCAGTCAAGGAGGTCGCTCTTGGAATCGTAAGCTTCCACCCTGCAAGCGCTGCAGTCGTCAACCAGATCGGCTGGATATTCTTCCTGCACCTCGGACTTGTCTGCATAACAATTGCATACCTGCCATTTAGCAAAGTAATGCACTTTGCAGGAGTGTTCTTCAGCCCGACAAGGAACATGCCAAACGACAACAGAGCACACGTGCATGTTAACCCATGGAACCCGCCATACCACGGCATAACCTGGCAGGAGTACTATGAGATGTACAAGGACCAGCTTGATGAGATTGCCGAGAACGGATATAAGGTGAAGCCGGAGGTGTGATAGATGGTCGAGATTGAGAAGAAGAACGGTGAATACCTCAAGGTAGAGCAGAAGTTTACGAGCTGGAGAGATTTACTCAAACCAATAACCGAGAAAGACTTCAAGCCCGGATTTTATCACTATCCAATCCTCAAGAGAGATGCTGACCAGCTTGGAATACCGTACAGAGACTGGAACCCGCTCGAGCCCGACTGGCACCTGCCAGAAGGGTGGAAGGAGACATTCCTGAACAAGTTCAAGGAGTTGCTCGAAAAGAACAGGCAGTTCAAACTGTTCATGGATATCTGCGTTAGATGTGGTGCCTGCGCTGACAAGTGCCACTACTACATAGGCACAGGAGATCCAAAGAACATGCCCGTGGCAAGAGCTGAGTTGCTCAGGAGCATATACAGGAGGTACTTCACAAAGGTAGGAAAGATATTTGGAGAGTGGGCAGGTGCGAGAGAGTTGACTGAGGATGTCATAAAGGAGCTCTACTACTACCTCTACCAGTGTTCTCTCTGCAGAAGATGCTCAGCGTTCTGCCCGTACGGTATTGACACAGCAGACATCGTCTGGAGAGGCAGAGAAATGCTGCAGTCAATAGGAACTGTTCAGAGGTTCAGCTACATTTCAATAGCAGCTTGTGCAAGAACCGGAAACCACCTCGGTCTTCTGCCGGGTGGTATTGCTGGAGCGTTGCAGAGTGTAGCTGAAGACATTTACGAGATTACAGGTATAGAAATCGAGGTGCCAATAAACAAGAAAGGAGCAGACATACTTTTCGTCGCACCATCAGCAGACTACTTCGCAACACCCCACTGGTACGTGTGTATGGGTTACATAATGCTGTTCCACGAGCTCGAGGAGAGGTATGGATTCAGCTACACGTGGTCAACGTACGCAAGTGAGGGTGGTAACTTCGGAACGTTCGCAAGCTACGAGCTCGCCCAGAAACTGAGTCACAAGATTTACGAGGAGGCAGAGAGGCTTGGAGTCAAGTGGATCCTTGGTGGAGAGTGCGGGCACATGTGGAGAGACAAGCACCAGTTCATGGCAACTATGAACCCGCCACCAAAGACACTTGAAGACCCCGTAAGTCCGATTACCGGAACGTACTTCGAGAACGCTGCAGAGGCCAAGATCGTTCACATAGCCGAATTCGTTGCTGATCTGATAGAGCACAAGAAGATAGACCTTGACAAGAGCAGAAACGACCACTGGAAGGTTACCTTCCACGACTCCTGCAACCCGGCAAGAGGTATGGGTCTATATGAAGAGCCAAGGTACGTGATAAAGAACGTCTGCAACTACTTCTACGAAATGCCGGAGCACAGCATAAGAGAGAAGACGTACTGCTGTGGCAGCGGTGGAGGATTGCTTGCTGATGAAGTCATGGAGCTCAGAATGAGAGGTGGTATGCCGAGGGCAATGGCACTCAAGCACGTCCACAAGCGCTATGGAGTTAACTACCTCTGCACAATATGTGCTATAGACAAGGCAGCGTTCCCGACACTCTTCGAATTCTGGAAGCTACCAGTAGAAGTAGGTGGTATGATGGAGCTCGTTGGCAACGCACTGATAATGAGCGACGAGGAGCAGGAGAGGGAGCTTGACCTCAGAGGCAACCCGCTGCCGGGTAAGGAGAGTGAGGAGTGAGGTGATCTCATGTACAGCACCAAGTGGGTTATTGCCGGAATTATAGTCTTCCTGATTGCCATGACTCTGCCCGTCTGGTACAATGCAGCCATGGGTGAGCAGATCACTCCTCCAAAACTCGTGCTACCAAAGAACAAAAAGCACTGTGTTGAGAGCGAGAGCTACATGATTGCAGATCACATGGAGCTGCTCGTCAAATGGAGGGAAATGAACGTCAGAAAAGGTGAAGGATTCTATATCAGCAAAACGTATGATGTGCCTTACAAGACGCAGCTTGTTCAGTGCTTCCAGTGCCACAAGTCCTACAATGACTTCTGTGGTAAATGCCACAACTTCGTTGGAGTTAGACCTTACTGCTTCGAGTGCCACAGCACTCCTGACCTCGTAAAGCAGAAGGGAGAGGTCAACGTAACCAAGTTGATACAGCAGTTCCACCAGATGTACCCAAAGGTTAACTCTACTTCCTAAAATTTTTATTTTTTAATTTGCTTAATTTGATTTTGCTATTCTGATTTTAAAATTTTAATTTGGAATTTAGAATTTAGAGTCTGAGTTTTTGATACCATCTGCCATCTGAATGGTGCAAGAACCATTCAGGAGTAAAACATCAAAGTAAAATACTGTGAACGCAGACACCTGACAATGAGCATTGAATACGAAATATGGGTCGAAAAGTACAGGCCCAAAACTCTCGACGAGATAGTGGATCAGGAAGAAGTAGTTGCAAGGCTTAAGGGTTACGTGGAGCAAAAGAACATTCCTCACCTTCTGTTTGCCGGTCCTCCGGGAACCGGAAAGACGGCAAGTGCAATAGCTCTGGCAAGGGATCTCTTTGGCGAAGACTGGAGAGACAACTTCATAGAGATGAACGCAAGTGATGAGAGAGGAATTGACGTGGTAAGACACAAGATAAAGGAGTTCGCAAGAACAGCACCAATAAACGCGCCTTTCAAGATAATATTTCTTGATGAGGCAGATGCCCTAACTGCTGATGCTCAGGCAGCTCTGAGGAGAACTATGGAAATGTACTCAAAGATATGCAGGTTCATCCTGAGCTGTAACTACGTCAGCAGAATAATAGAACCAATACAGTCAAGGTGTGCCGTTTTCAAATTCAAGCCCGTTCCACCTGAAGCAATGAAAAAGAGGTTGCTCGAAATATGTGAGAAAGAGGGGGTGGAGATTACTGACGATGCTCTTGAAGCTCTCGTTTACGTTTCAGGAGGTGACTTCAGAAAGGCAATAAACGCACTGCAGGGTGCTGCAGCCCTAAACAGGAAAGTTGATGCAAACGCAATATACCAGATAACTGCAACTGCAAGGCCAGAAGAGCTCAAGGAATTGCTTGACACGGCGCTGAGTGGAAAGTTCATGGAGGCCAGAGAGATCCTCGACAGACTCATGGTCGAATACGGGATGAGTGGAGAGGATGTCGTTTCCCAGCTGTTCAAAGAGATACTGTCATCCAGCATAGATGAGAAGCTGAAGGTTATTCTCATTGACAGGCTTGGAGAGGTTGATTTCAGACTGACTGAGGGAGCTCACGACAGAATACAGCTTGATGCATATCTGGCATTTCTTGCATCTCTATCGGCAGCTCAAAAGAGCCAGAAAAGCAAGAAGAAATAATCAGTTCAAAAATCACTCAAAGTCAAGAATTTCAGTTCCAATTTCACCAATTCTTATAAGTTTTCCTTTACCTCCACATTTCGGACATTCAAGCACGTATATTGCTCTCTCACCCTTTTCGAGTTTTTCCACCACGTTTACCTTAGCCCCACACTTTGGACATTCTATATCAACTCCATTAACCCCCTCAGCTCTATCAACCTTATCAACCTCACTCATCACCATCACCTCCCGTAAAAACAGTCTCCCGAAAAGACTCTTATCGTTTTCTCCCCGCTTTCAAGAATGAGTGCTCCCCTCTCGTCGATTCCCCTTGCAATTCCCCTGTATCTGACTCCAGCAGACGTTACCTCCACAGTCCTGCCAAGCATTGGTTTTGCCATTTCAAGCCACTCTTTCCTGATTTTTTCCCAATCCTCTGGAAGGGTGCTGAGGTAATCAAAAAGGCTTGAGATTACCTCCATGCTAACATCTTTAAGACTAACCCTTACTCCTTCCTCCCAAAGACTTGTTGCCCGGATTTTGCAGGTTTCTTTACAAGCGTCCTGTACCCTGTTCCTCACGTTAATGCCTACGCCCACTATAACCCAAAGCCTCTCCGTCTCACCAACAAGTTCGCAGAGAATGCCACACACTTTCTTCCCGTTGAGCATTACGTCATTTGGCCACTTCAGATAGACATCGGCAAATTTCCTGAGGGCTTTGCAAACGGCAACGCCAGCACACAGAGTTACCTTGGGCACATCCTCAACACCGAACCCAGAGTCAACGCCTGCACCGAAAGAAGAGCTCAGGGAGAAGTAGAGACCTCCCTCATCGCTGAACCACTTCCTTCCAAGCCTTCCCCTTCCGCTCGTTTGAGTCTTTGCAATAGCGAATGCTTTAACTCCTCTCTCAGAAACGAGCTTTTTTAAAAACGTGTTTGTGGAATCTACTGTCTCGAAGTAGTAAAACTCCTCCACTCCCCTTGAAAAGCAGAGAGAGGCTAGCTCATAAACAGGTATTTCCGGCTCTGAGGTCAGCGTATAGCCAACACCCTTTACTGCCTCCACGCAGTATCCAGAGTTTCTTATCTTTTCTATCGCCTTCCAGACTGCAGTCCTGCTTATTCCAGCTTTTTCTGCAAGTTCAGCTCCAGATATCCGGCCAGATTTCCTGAGCTCCTCAAAAACGACAACAGACGTTTCTCCTTTCAATATCCTTACCTTCACAACTCAAGTTCGTCAGTGTTATATAAAAGGGCTGTGAAGTTTCCGGCAGATGGGCAGTTCGAGTGCAGTTTCAAGAGTTGTTGTAGGTATAACTGGAGCATCTGGCCAGATTTACGGTTTAAAGGCAGTTCAGCTGCTGAGTGAGTTCGGAATAGAAGTCCACCTAATCGTTTCCAGAGCGGCAAAAGTTGCCATGAAAGCTGAAGGATTGAAGTGCGAGGAGTTCGAGAAGTTTGCCTTCAGAGTTTACAATGAAAACGATCTGGGAGCAAGCATTTCGAGCGGCAGTTTTTACCATGACGGCATGATTATTGCTCCATGCAGCATGAAGACGGCTTCAAGCATAGCTCACGGAATTACAGACAACCTGATAGCAAGGGCTGCAGATGTTACGTTAAAGGAGAGGAGGAGGCTCGTGCTACTCGTTAGAGAGACTCCACTGCACACCGGGCATCTCAGAACGCTCCTCACACTGAGCGAGATCGGTGCTGTTGTTATGCCACCTGTTCCAGCATTTTACATCAAACCAGAAAATCTGGATGACGTTGTGGAGCATACAGTACTCAGAGCACTGACGTTGCTTGGCGGAGAAGTTGAAAGAAAGGTTAGAGAAAAACTCAGGGAGTGGAAGGGTATACAGTCCAATAAAGTCGGGTAAGATGCTGAGTTATCAGTCATCAATAAAGTTATTTTCCCAGCTTCCAGAGCTCAACCATGCAAAAAAAGTTCGAAAAAAGGAAGCTGCTGCTAATCCCGGACGGTATGGCTGACTGGAGAAATCCAAAAACTGGAAAAACTCCTCTTGAAGAAGCAGACACTCCAAACATGGACTTTCTTGCAAAGGAGGGTGTGTGCGGTACGGCAAAAACTGTACCGGAAGGGTTTGAGCCCGGAAGTGATGTGGCAAACCTGACGATCCTTGGTGTCGATGTCAGGAAGTACTATACCGGCAGAGGGCCTATAGAGGCACTTGCAAGAGATATCAGTGCAAAGCTGGCATTCAGGTGCAATCTCGTTTACGTTGAAAATGGAATCATGGTTGACTACAGCGGGAACAGGATAGGCGATGAGGAGGCAAGGAAGGTTATAAACGCTCTTAATTCAGAACTTGGGGAAGAGAACGTAAGATTTCATTGCGGGAGGTCATACAGACACATACTCGCGATAAATGAGGATGTGGATGATGCAGAGATAAAAAAGCTCAAAACCACCCCTCCACACGACATAATGGGAAAGAAAATTGACAGTTATCTGCCAAGAGGAAGTAAACTTGCCGAGAAGCTTGTAAAGCTGATGAAAGAATCTGAGAGGATTATGAGAGAAGTAACGGACAGAGCAAACATGATATGGCCATGGGGCGGGGGAAAAATGCCAGACTTTCCAAAGTTCAGAGACGTGTGGGGAGTAAGAGGTACAATGATTTCAGAGGTCGATTTACTGCAGGGAATAGGAAAGGGTCTTGGAATGGAGGTTGTGGAAGTTGAAGGAGTTACAGGATACGTTGATACGAACTACAAAGGTCTGGCAAAAGCTGCTCTAAGAGCTGATGACGATTTCGTGGTTCTGCATGTGGAGGGAATTGATGAAGCTGGACACGAGGGAGATTACGAGCTGAAAGTAGAGGCCATAGAGCTGTACGACGAGAAGATAGTTGGATACATAATTGACAGAATAGACCTCGAAGAGACGTCAATCATGCTTCTGCCAGACCATCCTACACCTGTAGAAAAGAGAACTCATGTCGCAGAATCTGTGCCTTTCCTGCTTTACGGAGACGAGAAAGGAAGAAGGGACGACGTAAAAGTTTTCAGCGAGAGAGCTTGCAGGAAGGGGCTTTTCAGAAATTTGGATGGGCTAAAACTTATGAGTCTGCTTTTTGGAAGATGCTGAGAGAGCGTAAAATTACAGGGTTGTAGCTCCGCCAACCGGCCCGGGATCATGCTTTTCACCCGGGCGTGAGGGGCGGAGCCTGAAAGTGTATTGGCTGTTGCAGAATATAAACCTTTTTTACAAAAACCTTACAAGCTCACGTTTATCAGATTGCCTGACTGCTACATGACAGACCCTACTTTCATCGCCTCAGCTGCCTGCCAACTATTGAATCAGCCAGTTTCAGAAATTCCATTTCCGTTCCTCTCGGTATCGTTGCACCTGCAGCTATGCTGTGGCCTCCACCCTTACCACCCACTTTTTCAGCGGCAACCCTCATGACTTCGGAGAGATCAACACCCTGCTCAACAAGTCTCTGAGTAGCCCTTGCAGAAACCTTGATGCCATCGTCGCTGTTTGCGAAAGCGATTATCGGCTTTTTCAGATTTGCCTTCGAGAAACACATCCCAGCTACTATGCCCACGATTGTATCAAGAATCATATCCTCTGCATGGAAGTACTGGATGTTTTCAAGCTCCACAATTCCAAGCTCATCAACAAGCTTTATTCCTTCAGAAAGGTTTCTTCTGTGATTTTGCAGCAGGTTTCTCGCTTTTTTAAACGCCCTTTCAAAAGTCTCCTCATCTATTCCATCGCAAACACCGAGGCAAACGTTCAGTCCAACATCTTCATGTCCATATCTCGCAGTGGCGTTTAGAAGAGTTGAGAACTCCATGGCATCCCTGAGCTCCGTTCCTTCCGGCTGGTTTCTCAGAATGTAAACCTCACCAACGAGCCTTTCAATGGAGCTGAACGGGAAGTTGTATCTCACAAGAAGTCTGACAAGAGCTGATGTAAGTCTAACTCTCTCTTCCAGATCAAGATCAATCCACCTTCTCCAGACGTCCCCTTTCTTGGGTGGAACGTTCAAAGAATTCATAAACCTCAAAGAGCCTTCTTCATTCCCGCTTAATCCCGGTAAAAACGGATCGAAAGTGAACTCAAGCATCCTGTAAACGGGTCTCGTCTGCTTGCCAAATAGCCTGATATCCTTCGTTTTTTCGAGGACTCCTGCTTTTAGACCCTCTCCAAGTATAAGCCTGTTGTAAGATAGAAGCTTTCCAGACCTCGAATCCTGCAAATCTCCAACACACCCGACTATTGCAAGAGAGGACAGATCTCTGTTACTCTTATCCATGTACCTTGCCACGAGGTAAGCTGATGGCGCTCCGCCAAACTCATAGCTGCCATCAATCCCAAAGTCGTGAGGATTTAGCTGATACCTGACGTGTTTTAAAGGGACGTGATGGTCTGTTATAACACACTCCACACCTTTCTCCTCTATCAGGTCTATCTGTCCGCTACCGAGGTCGGTAAACCAGACGAACTTACCAGAGTCTGCAATCTCTTCAATTACATTCCCGTCAAGCTGTTTAACGAACCTTATACCGCATTCCACTCCAGCCCTTCTTAAGGCCACAGTGGCCAAAGCCCCGGAAGTTATTCCATCAGCATCCACATGAGTTACAACAAGAACTTCCTCCTGCTTCCTGAGCCGGGAGGCTATTTCATACGCTCTCTTGCACATCAGCCTGAATTTTTCCACTCTATTTGAGGTGATGTCATGCCCTTTCAATTTAGCCTCCCCTCTCACAACTGCCTCTCACGCTGATTGATGGAGCTACTAATAAAGCTTATTTAAAAGGTTTAAAAGGTTGAAAGGTTATTTAAACCAACTAATAAACAACTAAAAACTAAACAACGTAAACAGCAAAATCAGCAGATCAAAATTAGCAGATCACCAATCCACAGCGTGTTTTTTCAGCTCTTTTGCGAGAACGAACGGATCGCTTGAAACAACCGATACACCTGCATAAAGCTCCATTCCACCAATATCTGCAGTCTTTGTACCCATGTTTCCTCTGTCAACGACTCTGAGAAAAATCAGATCCTTCTCTCCAATGGCAGGCATGTAAGCTGCAACGTTAAAGCTCATCACTCCCAGAGAATAATAGCATTTCAAAACTCCTGCAAGAGGGGCTGCCATCTTTACAAGCTCATCAGACACCATCACGACCTCCTTTTCTTTTACAGGTGTGAGGTAGGCCATTACCCTTACACCGCCGCTTTCAAAACCAAGACCAAGCTTTTCGTGAATGGAAAATAAATCTTCAAGATATTCAGAGCCAAAAGAGCTTGAATACTCCTTTCTCAATCTGAAAAGCTGTCCGGGTTTCGTGTATGGCTCCTCGGAAATTAAAGCCTGAGAATGTCCATGAATTATGCTCGCTCCTGCTCTCCAGAGGCAGTTCCACATAAAAAACGGATACCTGTATCTATCGTCATAAGAGTGTGCTTTCCTGAACCATTCCTCCGCAACCTGAAAAATATCTTCCACAACATCCTTTCTTGAAACAAGAGGATTGTGTTCTTTAAAAACTATCACAGCATGCATGCAGTCGTACTTTGCTATGTTACTTGCAGTTATGCAGTGCTTTCCCTCCACCCTTCCAAAAACGTCTGAGGGTGTTCTGTTTACTGGATCACAGAATGCACAGTCCTCAACTTCAAGATTTACCTCGCTTTTTGCGTCTAAGGGCCTTTTTGCTCTGAGCTCGTTAAAAAGTGTGCTCTCCCCGCTTAACCTGTTCGTAATCCTGACTATCTTCTGCCTTTCACAGTTGCCAAACCTCTTTTCAGCCCATTCCCTTATTTTTTCTGGCAAAATTAAGTTCCCAGTGCAGACTCTAACAGAGTATATTCTGTAAAACAGTTTTTCGATTTCTCGCATCTTAACAAGCTCAACCAAGTCGGTAATCGAGTGCATGAACAAATTCTACTTCCGTTGAGTTAAGCTTTTCCAGTAACAAGTATAAAGCTTAAAAAGTTTGGCAGACTAAAGCAGGGCAATGGATCTACCAGACATACAGATGAGTTCTCCGGAAATTCCGGTAAGGTTAAACAGAGTTGGTGCAAGAAAGATAAAAAAACTCGTCCTCGTTGACAGAGGTGAGAAGAGGCCTGTTGTTCTCGTTGCAAATTTCGACGTTTTTGTCGATCTTGATGAAAGTCTGAAAGGCGTAAATCTCAGCAGAAACTTCGAGGCAATAGATGAGGTTGTGGAAAGGTTAACACTGAAGCCTGTAAAGTGGATAGAGGAGCTGACTGAAAGCATAGCTGGAGATCTGCTCAAAAGGCACGACTACGCAAGCCACGCCGAAGTGCAGATGAGCTCTGAACTGATAATGAGAAAGAGAACTCCGGTAAGCGGGAACAGAACTCAGGAAGTTGTAAGGATATTTTCCACTTCCAAAGCTTTCAGAGGAAAAAATGTGGAGACCTGGATTGGTGTGGAGGTCTGGGGTACAACTGCCTGCCCGTGTGCTCAGGAACTCATGAGAGCGAGGGCAGAAAGGGAGCTTAAAAAGGCAGGATTCGACAAAAAAGATATAGAAAAAATTCTAAAATGTATAACGATGCCCACACACAATCAGAGGGGAAAGGCTGAAGTCTGGGTTCAGCTGAAGGGGTTCAGAATTTCATTTGAAAGGTTAATTGAAGTAGCCAAAGCTGGTATGAGCTGTGAGATATACGAGTTGCTGAAAAGAGAGGATGAAGCAGAGGTCGTTGAAATTGCACACAAAAACCCGCTGTTCGTTGAAGACAGTGTTAGAAAAATGGCCGAGAGGTGTGTGGAACTTCTGGAAAGTATAAACGCTCCTCCGGAGACTGGTGTTATCTTAAGACAGGAAAACGAGGAAAGCATACATCAGCACAATGTTATGGCCGAAGTCGTGGCAAGTCTGGAGGAGCTAAAACAGCAGCTTAAGTGCCAGCGTTTCGATCAGTTGCATGTATAACCCTGTATATGACCACGTTTTTGTCCTCATAAGCTATCCTCAGCACTTTTCCAAGCAAAGGCAAAAACTCCTTTCTGTTTGCATTGAACTCCTTTTTCTCCTCGTAACCAAGCACAACATAGCTGACATTGTATTTGTCAAGAACTTTCCAGTAATAACCGGGATCCGTGTAAAACAGCTTCACATCGAGCATTCTCCTCGCAAGCATTTTGCCGTTTCCCCTCCACTGCACCTCATGGCATGCCCATCCAACAACCACAGGATTTCCCGTAAAGGCCGGAAATCTCCCGCCATAAGTGTAGCAGTTGTAAGCAGCGGACATGATGATGCCTTTCACATGTTTTTGAGCCCATAGCAAAGCTCTATACTCTCCAAAGTACTTTGTAAAGGCCATTCCATCAAGAGTGCACCTCTTGACACTGCACTTCTGAGGTGTTGCAACAGCAGGATACGTGAGTGTAAGTAAGAAAAGCAGAATCAAAATCAACGCTCTTCTCCTGCCAATTGGGACAGTCAGGCTTGCATTACCGCTGCTATAGCAATTACCAACCCTAACAGCTTCAAAGGCCGAATCGAGAACGATTGAGCCGGGTATGCAGTACAGCAACCAGCAGATCTCGTAAAACTTGAAGACGGTATTCATCCTGCAGTCTATGGCAAAGAATTCTGGAAATAGTGTAAACAGACATGCTACCAGAATCAAAACCAGCAGGAATTTTTCGCGTTTCTCCACATTCTTCAATCCTGCATTAGAGTTAGCATTATAGCTGAGATCAGATTTCAGACCAAGATGCATGAAAGACAGAATTGCAAGTGGCAGAATAACCACCAATATTTCGACTCCCGTCAAGATTGCTGCAACAACAACCCCTGCTGACAGAAAAATCGAATAAATCGGATTATTTAAGCTGGAGGAAAATTTGAAAATCCAGCAGTAGGCAAACAGGACTGGAATGAGAAAGTACAGTAAAAACGGGAAAAGTGGGGAGTGAGTGCTTACAATGTGCACTTTTGCAGATGCAGAGTGTATGGTCGTATAGGCAAGATATGTGGAAATAACACATCCGAAGAACAGTAAAAGAGCTTTTCTACGCATAATCAGCGCCATCAGGAAAAACAGAAGGAGAAAAACTGGCGAATCCCAGCTATTCGTTATATACAGAATGTAGCTGAGAACAAGCAGAACTGCTGCGTAACTGGATGAGGTAAGAGTAAATTGCTCAGAGTCCGATACGAAGAACGTGTAAAGAATGGAAAGGCTGAGAATGAAGAGTGGAATTGCCACAACATGTGCATGAAAGTCTGCGTGTAAAAAGCTGAAATAGGGAAACTCGTTTATCGTCCCGGGTATAACTCTCGTTGCGTTCCAATAATAAAGCCAGGATACATGATGGTACAGAAAGAGATCTTTCAGCAGATAGTAAAATCCGGCAAAGTCTCCTGTGAAGAGAGTGAAAATTACACCAGCCCACGCTCTCTTCAATCCGATGTCTTTCAGAAATCCATAGAGTGTTGAGGAGGAGTAAGCCGCTATTGCGGATATAGCCAGATTGTACGAATACTGCACTGGTAGAAAGCTCATCAGCGCTATTGATGCACCAATAACGTGGCCAAAGTAGTAGTAGCAGTTCAGCCTGTATCCTGCCAAAAACGGATCGAGCGGTGGCAGACAGGAGGAATGAAGGACAGAACTGATGAAAGCACAGTCCATGAACTTCTCAGCTCCAAATATGTCCGGATTCAGCCATCTCAAAAACAAGAAGTAAGAAAGTACAAGCAAAAATACCGCCTCTACAGAGGGGTCAAACCACCTGTCTTTACCTGAGCTCGAAAATAAACGAGACAGAGATGGAATGGAATTTAAAGACCGGACAATTGAAATAAGAGAAAGAACGAGGAAAAATGATAGAGTAAAGTAAAAAGCCTCCGGATACGGCATAAAGTGTGCTAACAAATATGCAAGAAAACTCAGAATGATAAGAGAGAGAAAACGGGCCTGATAGTACTTGAAGTGTTTGAAAGGTAGTGAGATCAGGAAAGACAGAAGGATGAAGACGATTACATTCACCAGCATCGAATTGCCTTTTGGGGAGTGGAATAAAAGCTTTAA
>CAZUMR010000048.1:0-8163 GCA_964622075.1 uncultured archaeon
TCTCCTTGTCGCATCTCCAATTTTCCCGCACACTATTAACAGCACGACAAGTGTCATCAGGTAAGCATTCAGCAGCCACTGCACATCAGATGCCGTTGCCTGATAATCCTGGGTTTTCTTCGGATGAGCGCCCATGAGGATACTCATATCAAGTACGACCATGAAGAGACCCACAACGACAGGTATGAGTGCGAGCCAGGGATTAACTCTCTTTCTTTCCCTCTGAACATCTCTCTGAACTCTCTCAGCCTCCCCTTCAGACAACGCTGACACCTCCAGTAAAGTGTGAAAATAAAATAAAAATAAAAAAATTCAATCTTGCTTCTTCTTTCTCTTACTCCTTGCATACCTTGCTGCAACTATCAGGCCTATTATTGTGAATATCAGGGCGGATGCTGTTAGCGGCGTTAGCAGCGGTTTATTCTTCACCTCTACAGACACCGTTATCGAATTGGACAGATGCTGATAGCCATTGCTGTCGTAGTACATTATTCTGACGTTTGCCGGGTAGTTTCCTGCTCCGGCGTGCTTGTCCACCTTTATTCTGAATGAAGCGGTGGCACTCTGCCCGGGTTTGAGTGTTCCGACGAAGTACGTGCCCGGAGTGGAGACACCAATCATGCTTCCTATGGCACTCTCACCTGCTATGGAGAGTGGTGGCGATATGCTCAGCTCTACGACTGCGTTGTAGACTGGAGTCCTTCCAGCGTTAACGACAGTTACCTTTACAGTTCCCGTCTCGTCAGGGTAGAGGCCTATGCTCTCCACCTTCACAACTCTGAACAGCACGGTCTTTGGCTCAACGAATACCGGTACCTTAAGCGTTGAGACGAGGTTTGTAGCCCCTCCCTCATCGTACCTGCCTACAAGGTACATGCAGTGGTATCCATCGGTTGACTGGGGTGATACGTAAACTCTGAATTTGAGTGTGGATGTGGAGTTGAAAGCGTAACTCGTCAGACTTACCGGCTTCATGGATGGGTCCGGTGAAATCAGGTAGAAGTTTGCATTGCTAACGTTTCCTGAGATTGTTATATCAACTTCTCCAACGTTTCCAACGTACAGATTCTTCGTCTCAACTTTCACGACCTTGAATGGAGGAGCTTCAACACTGATAGCCACCGGATATTTCTTGCTCACGACACTGTCTCCAGCAGCATTCTTGTATGACAAGATTACGTATGCTTTGTACGTTCCAGCCGGGGCGAGAGACCTTATGTAAACGATTGCGTCCTTGCTTTCTCCCGGTTTCAGAGTTCCTATGTACGGATTGGTCATTGCCGTCAGCAGTGGATTCGTGAACATCAGGTTGACAGTCACGTCTCTTGCATAAACACCAAGATCCTTCACTTCAATTACAGCATACCCTATTGATGGAAGCTGGTTTGAGGATGCAGTGGATGTAGGAGATGCAGCAGGAGTGGTGGCAAGTGATGTAGATTGAGCCATAGGCATGGTTGTAGGCATTGTTGCTGGCTTTGAGGCCATAGGTGACATCATAGACTGAGAAGAGCTCTGGAGTGGAAGCTGGCCTGATGACATTCCCTGGGCTGCAGTTGGCGGGAGTGCTATGAAGCGGGAAACTCTGGAATTTACGACCTTAACGTTGAAGACGTCCTTGCTGATAACTCTCACGCCAATCTGTTTTGGAAACATTACCGGCTTACCTCCAGGAGTCGTGAATATCACCCTGAACGTTAGTGGATATGTCTGATTGAGAGCAGAACTTGAAACGAATAGCTTTATGCTGGCGTACTTGGTCTCTCCGGGGTTAATTCTGCCAAGAAATGCGGTTGAAGATCCAGCGTTTGGCATGAATGGCGGTGTTACGTTTGCTACCACAGTTACGTTATCCATCGCATACCTCCCAGTATTCGTCACAGCTAACCTTATTGTCCCTTCGGACCCAGCAAACAGTTCAGAGTTTGTTTTGAGGCTGACATCGAAGTCCTTTTTCACTATGCTTATCTTGACGTAAACAGTATCGACCTGATCGAGGTAAGTCAGCGTAAAACCGGTAATAGTACCGCCTGAAATGACCGGATTTGCCACAACCTGTGTGTACTTCAGGTTTATCGGCACGCTGTAACTTCCCGGTTTGGCGTTGTCCGGGACTTTGACTATGAATATGGCCTTGCCCGGCATTCCCTGCGGGATTGTACCTACAAGCTGGTAGTGAGCGTTTTCAACGGTAAATGGCAGATCTCCACTCATGTTTGCCCTTACGTTGTATGCTGTCGTTATCATCTTGAGCAGATCTGCAGAAGACTCTGCGTTGCTTGCGTTAATTAGGAATCCGCTTGCCTTTGCGTCGTTATCTATCAGCACCGTTATCTTCGTCAGCTCTCCCGGATGGAGGGTATCTGGAATGCACGTTGCGTGAAAGTTCATTTCTGCAGATGTTGCAAGGGCTGGGTGGGAGAACATGAGCAATACGAAGACTACCAGTACTGGTAACAATTTTCTTTTCATAACAATCACCTACCTATTTTTCCTTTGCCTCTTTCATCTCGATAAAACCCCTCAACTTTTCTATGGCCTCACCAATGACCTTCTCAGCGAAGCTGGGGTCAATCTCCACAGTTTTTACAAGCAGATCGAGAAACTTTATCCAGTCCCTCAGCTTGTAAAGTCTGAACCACTTCATTCTCTTCTCGCTTATGAAGGAGTTTATGTACTCCGCCTCCTCCTCGCTAAGAACTCCAGCTAATCTGAGAATCTTCACTTTGCTGAATATTGCCTCTTTCTCAGTCTGGTATATTTTTTCGAGGAGTTCCTTGCCCTTTGGGGAGAGGGAATATAGCTTTTTGCTCCCCTCTTCCCTGCAGTTGAGAATTCCTGCAGAAGCCATCTCCTTGAGTATCGGGTAAACCGATCCGGGAGACGGTTTCTTCGTCACCTTGTTGCTTATCCTCTGTATCAGTTCATAGCCAGTGGCTTCTCTGTTCTCAAGCTCGTTCAGTATCAGCAGTTTCAGCAATCCTCTAAACTCCTGATTTGGTCTTCTTGGCATTTTTGACCACCAGCCAGTTGCTCAGTTTAAGGTGTAACGTTCGGGGTATAAAACTATATCGGCTATCGAATATTCGAATTATCGAACATTCGAAAACAGAAGTGGGAAGAGCAAACAACGTCAATAAGTAGATTAAAATTATAAAAAATTAATTTAATTGCATAACATAATACATAACATAATACAATTGCGCAATCAGTCAGGTTCTTCAAAGTAAACGATATCGTCCTCTCCCAGATACTCTCCAATCTGCACCTCAAGCAGTTCAAGGGCAATTTTTCCGGGATTCTCAATTTTATACCTCGTTCCAGCCGGGACAAACATGCTCTCTCCACTTCTCAGGAAGAACTCCCTGTCCTGCATTATAACTTTGGCCATTCCCCTTACAACAACCCAGTGCTCGTTCCTGTGGTAGTGCATTCTCATGGAAAGTCCCCTCTCAGGCAGGATTGTCATTTTCTTTATTCTGTAGAACTCACTCTCTTCAAGCAGGGTGTGGGATCCCCACGGCCTGTAAACTGTAAGGTGCATTTCAGCCCTTCTGTCTCCCTTCTCTTTCAGAATCCTGACGACATCCTTGACTTTCTGAGCCAGCCCCCTTGAGCATATCAGCAGAGCATCTTTGGTGTCCACTATTATCGAATTTTCAACACCTACTGCTGCAACGAGCCTCTCGCTGTATATCAGGTTGTTTGACGAATCGACCGTTATGCATTCACCACTTTTGGCGTTTCCTGCAGGATCCTTTTCCATTACTTCGTACAATGCATCAAAGCTTCCCACATCGTTCCAGAATGTATCAAGCTTTACAACAGCAGCTCTATCTGTTTTCTCCATCAGTCCGTGATCTATAGAAACTTCTCTGACATCGTTGTACGCTTCCAGCCCACCCTCTCTAAGCGAATCTATTACATCTGGAGCGTACTTTTCACACTCCTCTATGAAAACGTCAGTGGAGAAGAGAAACATTCCACTGTTCCACATGTAACCTTCTTCTATGTACTTTTTTGCCCTCTCCTCATCCGGTTTTTCCACGAATCTGTCTACCCTGTAAGCTTCACAGTCATCGTCTATACTTTCTCCCGGTTTTATGTATCCGTATCCCGTATGCGGTCTTGTTGGCTTGATACCAAAGGTCACCATGTACTCATCTGCAAGCTTTGCAGCACACCTGAATGCTCTCCTGTAGTTTCTTCCTGCCTCAACAAGGTGGTCTGATGGAAGAACAGCAACTTTGGCAGAACCGCTCTCAACAATCTGCAGAACAGCGTAGCATATGGCTGGTAAAGTATTTCTTGGGCTTGGCTCAGCTATTATGTTTTTTTCCGGAATTTTCATGTCAAGCTCCGAGATTTGATCCATTGCCATGAATCTCTGCCTTTCGTTCGTAACTATGTATATGTCTGAAGGAGACGAAAACAGCCGGGCTCTCTCTACGGTCAGCTGAAAAAGAGTTTTTTTCCTGTCCACAAGCTTGATGAACTGTTTCGGGTAGTACTCTCTGCTGAGAGGCCAGAGCCTCGTGCCGCTGCCGCCAGCGAGAATTACTGTCTTCATGTTTGTTTAAATGCGACAGACCCTTATAACATTTTCCAGATTTTCCGGATGGAAACTGTATTGAGGTATTGTGATGTAATTGAACGTGCCGGTGGGATGGAAATGAAACTGCCAGCGGGAGAGGATAATGCAGCAGATAAAGCAGGTAAGGGAAGTAAAAGGAAAAATCCAGCAAGAACAAGAACACTTGAGGGAGAGGAGTGGAAAGATTCTGAAGTTGTCGAGTGCGTTGGATGTTTGGAGGAGGCAAGTGCTTTTCTGGGATTAGCAAGAGTATTTTCCCGGAAGGATAAAGTTAGGGAACTCATTCTTGAGGTTCAGAGGTTCATGTTCAGGGTTGGATGTGAAATATCGTCTGGAAACAAGGTTGTAGAGTGGAAAGATGTTGAAAAACTGGAAGAAGTAATTTCAGATCTCGAAAGCAATGTTGAGATACCTCACTCATTCCTGATCCTTGAAACTTCTGCGGAAACGGGATTTCTCAACGTTGCAAGGACGGTTGTAAGGAGGGCGGAGAGGAGAGCAGTTTCACTTTACAGAAAGGGGAGGGTTGGCGAAGAGCTTGTTCAGTGGCTCAACAGACTAAGCTACATGGTATATCTGCTCATACTCCTTGAAAGTGAGGAGAGGATAGAGGTGTAATTGCTGGAGGAGCAAAGAGACAGAGGAGCAAAAAGAGTTAAATAAGCGAGCGTTTCAGCTGCATCGAAGTTACCGATGATTGCTGAATTGCAGTAAAAAGCGTGGTAGAATGCCGGGAGATTGGGATGACTGGAACGTGCCGGTTAGGGTGAAGAGGAGCAGGAGAGATTTTCCATATCCTCCACCAAAAAAGGGACTGGCGGCGTATGGTTATAACAACATAATAATCGGCATCTGTACGGTAGTGTTTTTCCTTGAAATGCTGTTTCCGGGAAAGATAATTGATTACTTTGCGTTATGGCCGACTAAAGTTATTTACATGCCCTGGCAGCTTGTTACGGCTATTTTTCTCCATGGAGGTTTTGATCACTACCTCGTAAACATGATAGTGCTCTTCTTCTTTGGAGCTGAGCTTGAAAGAAGAGTTGGAAGTGCGAAATATCTTGAGATCTTTCTTGTTTCTGGTATTGTTGGAAACCTTGGTTACATAGCTTTCTGCTATGCCACCCACAGCTTTGCTCCCGCTCTCGGTGCAAGCGGTGCAATATATGGAGTTATGGCCGCACTGGCAGTTATAGCTCCTGAAATAAGGGTTCTCCTGTTCTTTTTCATACCGCTGAGCATAAGGGCTGCATTAATTCTGTTCATACTTTACAACCTGCTTTCCATGCCTTTCAGCTCCGTTACCGGGATAGCTTACTCCGCTCACCTTGCCGGAATACTTGCGGGGCTGTATTACGGAAACAAAATTGGTCGGAGACCTTACTTCTGGTTCAGTTATTGACATATTGACATCAACAGACCGGATGCCGGGTGAGACAGAATGAGGGGGAGACAGAATGAAAAAACCGCTATCCTGCTGGGTTGAGAAGGAGAGGCTTGATGGAAAGATCGTTGGTTGCCTGACTGTAATTCTGAGAGCAAGGGGTTGCAGGTGGAACAGGTGCCTTATGTGCGGTTTTCCAAGATTTGACGTGGGAGAGGAGGACTTAAAAAAGCAGATAGATTACGCCCTCAGAAAATTTCTGAGAGATGATGAGATTCTGATTCTCAAGATCTTCACTTCCGGTAGTTTTTTTGATGACAGAGAGATTCCTCCATCTTTCAGGGAGTACGTTTACTCAAAGGTCGAGGAAATGGGTATAAAAAAGCTGATTGTTGAAAGCAGGCCAGAATTCGTTTTTAACTGTGACGCATTTGGCAGGAATTTTGAAGTTGAGATTGGAATAGGGCTTGAAACATCAAATGATGAGATACGGGAGCTGTGCGTTAACAAGGGGTTTACGTTCAGGGATTATGCTGATGCAGCGAAGTACATACTGGATAGAGGCGGAAAAGTCAGAACGTATCTGCTTCTAAAACCACCTTTCCTGTCGGAGTTCGAGGCGATTGAGGATTGTCTGAAATCGGTGATGGATTGCTCTAAGTTTTCGAATACTGTATCTATCAATCCAGTTTACATCCCGAGAGGCTCCTATATAGAAAAACTCTGGAAAGCTGGAATTTACAGACCTCCGTGGCTCTGGAGTGCGGTGGAAGTTCTTAAGAAATCTTACGAGATGCTGAGTGAAAACTGTAAGGTTGGGTACGATATCAACATAATCTGCGACCCTGTTGGGGCTGGGAACAGTAGAGCATCACACAACTGCGGAAGGTGCGATAGAAATGTGGCGGAAGAAATAAAGGAATTTTCCATAACCCAGAAGCCAAATTTCAGGACTGAATGCGAGTGTATTGAGTTCTGGAGGAAGTACGCTCGCTATGAGAAGGTTGCAAGATTTAACGTCTGCTTTTACTAGTTTTCTTTTACTAGTTTTCACGCTCACAGGAACACAGTTTTACAGGAAGTTAAAAACGGTTAAATCCTAAATCCTAAAAACGATTAAATCCCAAGTTTCTTCGATATTGCATAGTATTTTCCGGAGTGCTCGAAAAGCAGAACTTCCTCTCCACATTCGACATCTCCTGCTTTCTCTGCTATTATCAGTTCTCCACTTTCTGAGATTATGGCCTCCACAGCCCTCTCGTCAACGTTTACCGCAATTCCCTCTCTCATTTCTTCCCTTCTGACAACAACTCTTGCATCCTTCAGATTCGTCCTATACATTTCAGGAATTGAAATACCCTTTCCAAGCCTTGGATTCGTCACGAAAACGAGTCTCTCCCTGTCCGACACTGTATCGGAGACGATATCTCCCTTTCTGTACTCAGGCAACCTTACCGAGTATGTGAACCTGTATATATCTCTGCCATCCTTTCTTCCCGCAATCTTCTTGCTCTCCTTGACAGTCCCTCCAAACCTGTCAGCTATAACTTTCGAGATTTTCTTGCCTACGTCTCTGCCACCTATGTAGTAGTCCATTCCCTCCTTTCTTTCGACGACTTTTGTCAGGAAGGCTTTCAGGTTCTCCCTTTCACTTTCAAGAACTTCTCCAACTATTCTGTTTGCTTCTTCAATTTCCTCTTTGCTGAGCTCTCTGTTTTCGGCCCTCAGCTGGACTATCGATTCGTAGTAACCACCAGCCTCTCTGCTGCACCTTTCGCATAGAGTCTTTTTAATGTCTATCTGAAATTCCACAAGCCTGTCAACCTCATAACCTCTGAAATCTCCAGACAGTCTTACAAGTCCTCTTTTTCTCTCCTCATCGACTGCAAGCTCGGCTTCCCTGACGTTGAAGTCTTCATGAATTAGCAATGCCCTGTTAAGAGCTGATTCAACAGCCTCACTGAAGTTGACGTTTTTCCATCTTCCTTCGATTCTGTAAAATCCGCACCTCGGACACACTTCTACCTCTACTTTTCCGACCTCCACTATTCTGTTCCTCTCAACGTAGCACCTTGCACATACGGGTGTATCGCTCTCTCTACCACATATTGCACACTTCACATTTCTCATTTAAACACCGGGACTTTAAACTGTAACTGTCTGTTTTGATAGCCTTCTTAATGAC
>CAZUMR010000049.1:0-18352 GCA_964622075.1 uncultured archaeon
ATCGTAAACGAGTCTGGAATTCACTTCTCTGCAAACTTCAGCTATCTCTTTTACGGGGTGAGGGAAGAGCATAACACTTGCCCCAAGCATAACGAGTTTTGGTTTCTCCTTTCTTATCAGTTTAACAGCCCTATCAACGTCGATGCTGAAATTCTCTACGCTGAATGGGAGTTTCAGGGTTCTCAATCCCCTGATCGATGCTGTATCAAAGTGCGACGTGTGTCCACCGAACTCAACCGGAGTGGCGGCAATTTTATCTCCGCACTCCGTAAATGCCCTGTAAACTGCTATATTTGCCACTGTCCCGGAAATTGGTTTCACGTTAACGTATTCGCATTCAAACAGCTTTTTTGTCAGGTTTATTGCGAGCCTCTCAACTTCATCTATATACCTGCATCCGGAGTACGCTCTTTTCCCAACTTCACCCATTGCGTATCTGTGCCCAAAATCAGAAAGGTAGCACTTTCTGACGGCAATACTTGTAACGTTCTCACTCGCTATAAGTGGAATGGAGGAGGAAAGCATCTCCTCCTGCTTTTTTAAAATCCCGAAAAGATTGAACAGATCTTTCATCCCAGCCATACCAACCGTAACAACTACAGCTCCGCTTCAAGTTCCCTCAAGTTCCTTAAGCTCTCTAACTAGCATTGGCAGCACAACTGCAGGGTCGCTGACTATTCCAAGGGCGTGAGCTGTACCCCTGTCCATCAACCTCGTAACAACATACGGATTCATGTCAACTATGACTGTCTTGACTGTTGAAGGCAGCATGTTTCCGGTGGCTATTCCGTGAAGCATGGATGCCCAGATGAAACACATGTCAGCCTTTCTTATGTACTTCCTCATCTCATCCTGTGCCTGCATGACATCCGTTATCGTGTCAGGTAAAGGACCGTCATCTCTCAGAGACCCGCCTATAACGAAGGGTATGTTCCTTTTAACACACTCGTACAGCACTCCTCCCTTCAGTATTCCCTTCTCAACTGCGTCCTTTATGCTACCGGCCTTCCTTATCTCGTTTATTGCAACAAGGTGGTTCCTGAACCCTCCCTTGTATACCTCACCTGTCTCCTTGTCCATTCCAAGAGTTGTTCCAAATAGCTGCTTTTCGACGTCCATGACTGCGAAGCCGTTTCCCGTAAACAGTGCCTGACAGTAGCCCATCCTTATCAATTCAGCAAGAGCTTCATCAGCTCCTGTGTGGGCTATAGCTGTACCCACCACGTGTATGATGTAGCCACCCTTTTCCTTCAGCTCTTTCAGCTGTCTTGCAAGTCTCTTTATAGTTGAGTTTACTGGCTTCTCAGCAGAGACGTCTGAGGTCATGAAGGCAAACACGTCTTTCTCTCTCGGCCTCTGTGGAGCCTCTATTCTGACACCATCTATGCCAACGACTACGGGTTCTCCCTTCTTTACAAGCCCCTGCCTGACGCATACGGGTTCTCCATTTCGAATGACTATGACACAGTCCATCTCTATGTCCTTGACTTTCTTCCACTCTCCGTTTATCCTGACGTATGTCGGGTGGTGAGTTGTAGCGTAAAATCCATCGGGAAGTATTCCATCTGCCGGAGCAGGCTCAGTTCTGGCATCCTTCTCCGGGAGGATAGCTCCAAGCTTCTCAAGTTCTCTGAAAAGTCTTTCGTCGCCTCTAACAAGCATTCTGCAGTAGCTCTCGTCCTTCTTTGTCTTTCCAACGTCAAGCTGAAGTATTTCGAAGTCACCTCCAAGATCCATTATCGTGTCAAGTACCCTGGGCAGTATCATCGAATCTATTATGTGTCCCTTAAGCTCGATCTCCAGTTCCATGAACTGTCATTGATCAGTTAGTAATTATAATTTTTTCATGGTTTTCCCCGATCTCCGTTTCTCTCTGGGCTTTTTTCTGACTCTCTTCTCTGAGCCTTTAGATCCTACTCTTAGAATCTACCTTCATCTACTCCCATTCCACAGACTACCTTAACCCCTGTGCGTGGCTCACCACATGTCTGAGGCAGTCGTTTATTATCCTGACTCCAAGCTCCACAGCCTTTTTAGAGCCGGGCAAACAGAATATAACAGTCCTGTTTCTCAGAACACCGGCAAAAGCCCTGCTCAGTATTGCGGCCGTTCCCACTTCTCTATAACTTTCCATCCTGAATATTTCACCGAATCCCTCTATCTCCTTTTCGACAAGAGGTCTGATGGCCTCAACAGTAACGTCTCTTGGAGTTATTCCTGTCCCGCCTGTCGAGATTATAACGTTGCAAATCTCACTCATTTCCAGCACAGCTCTGGCTATACCCGTTTCATCGTCTCCAACGAGTCGGTAATCCACAACCTCAAACTTCAGTTTTTCAAGTAAGGTTTTAGAGGACTCGTCCTCTTCGGGTATGGAGTCTATTCCCGAAACGTAACCGAACTTTTTGAATTTTGATGTGGATATGCTGAGAATTCCTACTTTTATCTCCACATCAGCTTCATGCTTCACATCTCTCCTCACGTCACTCCTCTCCTCTAAATCCTTTAAACACCTCAGGACAGCAGGTTAAAAGTCAGTTTACTTTTTAAAACTGGTTAAAATTTAAAATCAGAACCACCTTTCCAGAGTCATCTGGGACGATGTAAGAGATTCAAGCTTTTCTATAGCCTTTTCAACTCTCTCCCTGCTGAAGTCGTGCTCCTCACACAGGAATTCGATTATCCCCTCTGCATCCGGCTTTCCAAACTTCACAGTGTAATCGTCAGTTACCGGAGGGTTTAGGAAGAACTCCCTTATCTCAGCTATCCTATCCATCTCCTCCTTATCCACTTTCAGCAGTTTCATCGCCTTGAATACATCTCCGCACTTCTTTATGAGTGAGAGTGCTTTCTTTGCTCCAACGCCCTTAACTCCCTCGTTGTAGTCAGTTCCAACGAGCAGAGCTATGTCAACAAGCTGCTCTCTTGTAATGCCAAGCCTTTTCAGGTTTTCCTCAAGAAGTATAATTTCCGGTTTCACGTCAACGTAAACGTTCTTTCCCGGTAGCTTTCTCTTACCCGTTATTGCAAGGTTTCTTGCAAGCTTTGGACTGCCAAAAAGCAGTGAGTCGTAGTCCTGAGATCCAGTGTAATCGGCATCACCTTTGGCAACCATGTAGGCTGCCTGTGCTTCTCCTTCACTCGGAGCTCTTACAACCGGTATCCCCATGAGCTCAAGAAGCTTTATCGAGGATTCAATTATGTAATCATCAACCCTTGCAGCTGCCTGAGCGTACTTCTTTGCATCCTCTCCTCTCTCCAGTGCCTCCTTCCACTTTTTCTCGGCCTCTTCCCTCCTTTCCCTCCTCTCCTCAAGCTCCTCTTTCTTGAATTCCGGTGGTTCCCCATCAAAAACGAAAATAGGCTTTATTCCAACCTCCACCATGTTGGACACTCTGTAAAGGATGCCGGAAAGGTGAGAGGTTATCCTGCCCTGAGAATCCATCAGGGGCGTCCCATCCGGCTGCCTGATTATGGAAATGAACTGGTAGAGAGTGTTGAGAGCGTCAACGGCTATCTTCCTGCCTGCAAAGTACTCGAGTTCCACAGTTTCTCTTTCAAGTATGTCGCCTATGTCCGTGCCCATATTCACAGATAAACTTCGCTTAAGGAATATTTTTCGTCCCGTGATTTTACATGGAAATTGAATGCTCAGAGTTAAAATTTCACTGAATTCAGCAATCGAGCAGGGGAAAACGTAAAAGAAATGTAAAAATACCTGCGGGAATAGCAGAATACATGCTGATAGACAACGAGAAGAAGCTTGGACTGGAAGACACGTTCAGGTTTTCCTGCCATCCGGGAATAAGGTGTTTCAACGAGTGCTGCAGAAATCTGACTCTCATGCTCATGCCCTACGACATAGTCAGGCTGAAAAGGGCTCTCGGGATGAAATCCTACGAGTTTCTTGAGAAGTACACATCATGGCACGTCGGAGCAGCCACAGGTCTGCCGGTTGTAACGTTAAAGCAGGTAAACAACGCCTGCCCGTTCGTAAGTGAGAGGGGCTGCACGGTTTACCCAGACAGACCGGCATCCTGCAGACTTTATCCGCTTGTAAGGATGAAAAGTTCCGAGGAGGAATACTACCACATAGTTTACGAGGATTTCTGCGAGGGACACAGGCAGGAGAAGGAGTGGAAAGTTAAGGAGTGGATAGAAAATCAGGGAGCCAGAATTTACAACGAGATGAACGACATTTTCATGGAGCTCGTTCTTGGACTTTACTCCTCAGGCAGAAGGCTTGATGGTGATGAAATGGCAAAGTTCTACACAGCATGCTACGATGTTGACACACTCAGAGCTGTGGCAGATGAGTTTGGGTGCGATGTCAGGGATGATGACGTGGAGCAAATGCTTGAAGGAATAGAACTGATGAAAAGAGAGCTCCTGAAAAAATAAATATTTTTTAAACAACAGTAAATCAATAGTAAATCACGGTAAATCAATCGGGCCAGTTCGGTTCTCTCTTTTCAAAAAATGCTGAGAGTCCTTCTTTAGCTGCATCAGATTTGCTCATTTCCACTATTACGTCTATTCCGTAGAGGAGGGCGTCAAATTCGTTCATGCAGTACTGTTTGTAGAAGAATTCCTTTCCCTTTTCTATCACGCTTCTGCTGTAACCGGCTATCTTTCTGGCAAGCTCAAACACAGTTTCTTCGAGTTCCTCCTCTTTCACAACCCTGTTCACGAGACCTATTCTCTCCGCCTCTCTGGCATCCACGAACTCACCGGTAAATGCCATTTCGAAAGCCTTCTTTCTGCTCACACACCTGCTCACGATTGCAAGAGGAGTTGTGCAAAACAGCCCTATTTTCACTCCGGGAAGAGAAAATCTGGCGTTTTCTTCTGCAACAGCCATATCACAGGCTGCAACAAGCTGACAGCCAGCAGCAACGGCATAACCGTGAACCTGAGCTATAACAGGCTTTGCTACCTGTCTGATTTTTCTCATTAGCCTGTAACAGTTTTCAAAAACTGTTCTGACCTCAGATTCCCCACCCTCACTTATCTCCTTCAAATCATGCCCGGCTGAAAAGCAGCTTCCAGCACCTCTTATCACAATTACTCTAACCTCATTCCTGCTTGCCTCATCCACGGCATCACAGAGGGCATTTAACATTTCATTTGAGAGTGCATTCCTCTTTTCCGGCCTATTCAGCGTTAAATATGCAATGTACTTGCTATCACCAACCTCCCTCTCCTCGTAAAGTACCTCCTCATTTTTTCCAAAGCTTGTCGAAAATTTCATGATAATTAGTGAAACTGAACCGTATTTATTTGTTTGCCAGCGACAGCTAAAAGCAGTTTAAACGTTTTTTAGAGGCGTATATAGCCAGTCTGAAGGATAGAGGAGCTATCTCCTGACCAGTCATATCAGAAAAGCTTAAATTTAAGTTAGCTTAGCGGAAAGCTGACATAAGCATGGGTAAGGGCGAGATGTAAAAAAGAAAAGGTGAGATGTAAAAATGGTAAAGGGAGAGCCGGCGGCGAGGTGCTAGGCTATGCAGCAGCTTGTGGGGGCAACGCTGTTGAGGTTTCTGGATGTCGTGTCAGAACAGATAGAGAACCTGAAGAAGAGCCTTAACATGAGACAGGTAGAGGAGTTCATGAACGCAATAGAGCAGGCGAGGAAGATATTCGTAATGGGAGCTGGCAGGAGCGGGTTCGTGGCAAGAGCCTTTGCGATGAGACTCATGCACCTTGGTTACGATGTCTATGTCGTTGGAGAGACAGTAACACCAAGAATTGGAGAGGAAGATTTGCTGATAACAATATCTGGATCTGGAGAAACGACTTCTGTAGTAAACATAAGCAGGAAGGCAAAGGAGGAAATAGGATCCATGCTCGCCGCCATAACCCAGAACGAAAACTCAACTCTTGCCAAGATGAGTGATGTAGTCGTTTTGCTCAGCGGGAAAAACAAGTATCAAAAAGATGAGACTCTGAGCAGCATAGCTCCTCTTGGAACAATGTTCGAGCTGACGGCTTTGATTTTCCTTGATGGGCTGGTAGCAGAGCTGATGAACCTCAAAAGTCTGACGGAGAAAGACCTTGAGAAGAGGCACGCCGTGCTTGAGTGAAACAGAGAAGTGAAACAGAGAAATTCATACAGAGATTCCACTGGAAGGAAGAAAAAGAAAGAAAAAAATTAAGAAAGATAAGGGAAGAAGAAAAAGAGATGCCGGTGTTACTTGTAATTGACATGCAGAACGACTTCTGCAGCAGAGATGGATCTCTCTTTCTTGAAAGAAGCGAAAGCATAATCGGGAGGATAGCTGATACTGTTAAAAGGGCGAAAGAGGCGGGATTTAAAGTAATATACACTCAGGACTGGCACAGAGAAGACGATACGGAATTCAAACTATGGCCAAAGCACTGCGTGGAGAATACGTGGGGGGCTGAAATCGTTAAGGATCTACCGAAACCAGACTGCTGTGTGAAAAAGAGAAGGTATTCGGCTTTTCTAATGACAGACCTGCCACTTTTGCTGAACGAGCTAAAAGAGAGAACTCTGTTCGTGGCAGGAGTTGCCACCGATGTCTGCGTAATGCACACATCGATTGACGGAATTCAGATGGGGTACGACGTGAAAGTACTGAAAGACTGCACAGCTGGAACGAGCGAGGAGAATGAGGAGTTCGCTCTAAAGCACATGGAAATGCTTGGCTGTGAGCTCGTTAGCTCGGAGATCATTCAGCCTTGAGGCAGGGATGCACGCCACTCTCACAGAACTCCTTGAAGTGGTTTAACCACATGGGGTCTGCAGGAGATTCCTCGACGAACTTCACGAATTTCTTTAGCTGAGTGATCGTTTCCTTATGCAGCACGTGCTCCATTATGCACGCATCTTCCTCTGCAATTTTTTCGGGAACTCCAAGCGTTACAAGGAACTTTACGAGGATTTCTCTCCTCTCTCTGACACACTCCGCCACCATTCTGCCTTCGGGAGTTAGCGAAACGAGCAATCTCTTTTCGTAAACGACAAAACCTCTTCTGGCAAGCTTTGACAGCATTTCCGAGACGCTTGCCGGTTTCACGCCCAGATATTTTGCTATTTCCTTAACCCTCGTATATCCTCTCTCCCTGCTCAGCCAGTATATTGCCTCAAGATAATCTTCAGTCCTCCTGCTGAGCCTGTACTCTTTTCTGGAGTTTTCATTCCCTCCTTCCCCACCTCCACCGTCAACTTCCTTCGCATTTCTCACATTCTTTACATTCCTCACACTTCACACCCCGCTTGCAACATACAGCATTCACAACGTTCAATCAGTTAAATCTGCTAAACAGTATCAATCCTTGTATCAATCTTTCGAAACGAGGACTTTCATTGCAAGACCCCTGCCAACAACAAGTCTCGTCCCGTTGACAGCGACAAGTACAGCTCCGCCAGAGTTCTTTATAACCCTGACATCTTTACCCACAACTATGCCCAGATCCATCAGATTTCTGTGAGCTCCAGCTCCTCCCAAAATCGCTTTTATTTTACCCCTTTCCCCGCTCCTGAGAGATGAAAGCGGTATTACAACGCTCACGCTCAATTAGGCAAGCCTAAATTATATAATACTTTCGGTAAACCTAAACCATGAAATCATGTTGAAATCGTGCTAAGCTCTGCAAACCGGACTGTTCAGAAGATAGGATAAAAGACTAAATTTAAATTTAATCAAAATTAAAATTAAAAACAGAAAATCCCCTGAGATTTCCTGAATCCCGTGTATATTAGTGTTTGAAGGGCGTAAATGCTCAGAGCGAATGCGAGGAGTATCGGTATTAGCGAGTTCGTCACACAGTATATCCCCGTAAAGGAAACGACCATAAACTGGATCGTAAAAAGCTCCGGTTTCTCTATTATCGGTACTATCCGGTACTTCTGGAAGTAGTACATCATGTAGGCCGAAAGGATGACTATGGCCAGTGCAACAACTCCGGTTACGTATTCCACACCTCTGCCAAAAGGAAGTCTGACATTCTGACATACCACGTAAACAAGAGATACGTAGAAAACAGCATCTTTAAACCTGCCAATATCGAAATCCCATCCACGGGACAGGTAGTAAGTGCCGATTATGGCTACTGCAAGCATCATTATAGACAGCACATTTTTTACAAGTTTAAAGCCGTAAATATCCGAGAACACGAAAAAACCGAATACAACATACGTTATGTGGACGCTACTTATTGCTGCCATGCCTGAGGAATAGTCCCTTGGGGGGTTGAGGGAGTAACCAAGAATTCCAGAGAGAATGAGGAGAATTGCCAGTGTGAGTACGTTTAGCATGGCACTTTTAACTCCGGTTGAAATAATAATATTTTGATTTTTGAAGGCTCCAAAGTGCCTTTCAGTCAGTAGGCTGATTATGTGTTATGGCATTATTACTTAAGATGTATCCCAGATACCATCGCTATTCAGTATCCAAAAAAGTTATCTTTGGAGAGACACTTGATGTTAAACTCGGCTAAAAGGCTGAGAGGTATGAACAAGAATTAGAGACGAAATCCAAAGGAAATTATAATCAAGAGAAAATAGTTCCTATACAGCGTTTATTTTTGATTCAGTTAATTTTTGATTCAGTTAGAAGAGAGTTAAGTCTACAAGAATTTTGAAAGTTGTACTCGACACATCTTTCCTAATCGAGCTTAAAAAGATAACAAAAAAGCTGTAGAAGCTTTAGAAGAGCGAAAAGAAGAGTGTGAAGATTTGTTTGATGGAATAAATGTTTTAAAACACTGTTCATAAGCCTAACAAGCCCAACTTATCCTACTCTCTTTTTTGAGCCAAAGCTTTAATAAACTTCAAATTAATAGGTGAATTCAATGGAGTTCCTTTTAAAAAAGTTGGGTCCCATAGACGAGGCAAAATTGGAGTTTGGGGATATTACAGTACTAATAGGCCCACCAAATGTTGGTAAATCTTACACACTTAAAGCTCTCTATGCATCTCTAATCATGCTCGACTCGACAGCACGAAATTTTCTATTGAAACAAGTCTTATTAGATGTTTTTGAACATGATCGTCTTATTAGTGATAGGGAAATTTTTCGGATTTTGCTAAATTTAATAGTACTTTATAAAAAAGATTCTAACGTAGTTAATGGTATTATTAAACGCATAAATTCACTATCAGACATTGGTAATATAAGTATTAAGGCAGAAAATGGATACATATCTGCTACAATTAAAAGATATGAGAGCATAGATCTAAAGAGATTTAAAGTTTTAATTAAGGACAGAATAAATACCTTGTGGGATGTTGTTCCGACTACTGACAGAACTCAGATTATCATTAATGAATTATCGTCATTCCAATCTTTGTCAGTACTGTTAGAAGCTCTAAAAGAGCCATTTGCTATTGATTGGACGGAGTATGATAAGCGTTTAAAACTTCGTGTAGAGTATTATATATCATCAAACCCACGAGAGAAAGAGATAGTTTTTGAGAGAACTGTAGCAATAAGTTTAGATTGGGACAGTCCATTGATTATGAGATTACAAAGACAGTCAATAGATGAAATAATTAGCAGATTAAAAAGAGCAGATAGTATTGACGAGATATATTATATTTTAAGAAAATTTATTGTAATTAGATTTTTTCCATCAATTATAAAATTTGGAATTATGTTTGATGAATATATCGTTGATTATCTTTTAAAGAATATAGAAAAAATAATTGAAAATACTTACAAAGATACACTAAATATACTGTCTATTTTATATATTCCATTTGGTAGAAGTCCACTCGTTTGCCAATTAGAATACATTTCACGAGAGCCCTTTTTTAGGACGGAAATTCTCGAAGATTACTATAAGTTTGACATACCCCTTTACTCATATATGTCCAAACTAAGTAATGGCAGAGCCAAGCTTTCTGAAGATAATTACAAAAAAGAAATAGTTCAATTATTCGAGCCGGTTCTTCAGGGAAACTTAGAGTTTGATAAACGATTAGGAGAACTGAGATATCAACGTTGGGGATTTGAGGAACCAATAGATGTTCCAATAAAATGGGCTTCGGCTTTAGCTGGGGAAGTTACGGGAATCCTACTGCCAATACTTGCTGTTCCAGATAGATCATACATTATCATCGAAGAACCAGAATCGCAGTTACATTATTCTGCGCAGGTTTTAATGGCATTGACGTTGGTTGGAATTTCAAAGCGTTTCAATCATAGAATTGCTTTTAGCACTCATAGTGACATATTCGCACTTACACTAGCATATTTACAAGAATTCAAACCCAGCAAAGACAAGGTTCTTGAGTTGATGAAGAATCTTCTTAAGATACAAAATATCTGTGTAGACGAAGATAACTTAAGACCTCTAGCTAAAGCGGTTTCTGAGGCAAAAAATATAGATATTAAATTCTACTACTACGAACCAACACCAAACAACGTTATTAAAGTTTCAGAGAGAAGTTCCCTAGATGTGCTAAAAGATGTTCCCGGAATAACGGATGTCGTAAATATCTTGGCTACTTGGGCAATGAGTTTATAGGTGTTAGTGATGCACGAGTTTAAAGGAGAGTATAAAGAAAATGATTGTGTCGTCAAAGTTGCAAGTCGTGATGACTCTTATTTAAAAGAACCCTATATGATTCTTAACCTCGAAAAATACTTTGATGTTGTTAATGGACTGAACGGGTTATCCCATTGTGATTTTGTTTATGTTTTCTTTAGAGACAATAAATGTGAAATATTGTTTGTAGAACTTAAAGATTTAGATTTAGAGAAAATCAAAAAAGAAGATTTTGAGAATATTTTAGATGATATAGTGAATAACAAATTCCCGCAAACACTATCGATTATGGACGATCTAATGAGATTTCTCAATATTAGTCATGCAAAACGTTATGGTGTTTTGGTTTTACCCCAAATAGATCAGATATGGGCACTTATATCCCATTTTAGTAGTAAATTCGCAACATTAAAGAAAAAGTGCTTTGACGATGCTTGGATATCTCCGTGTGGTGGAAGCATTTGGGATAGAATTGGTCCATTCGATTTCAAAATCTAGTAATTTATATTGATCTTCAATCTCAACCTTCAGATAATATTTGATCTAAAACAGTTTGGAAGCTCATATAGCTTTTACAGCATAAACGTTCGCTTCATGCTAATTAATCCAGACTAAATGAAAAGTATAAGCTAAGGGAAAACTGCAAGATAGTCTACATTAAGAGAAGTATTTAGCTAGTAGAGATTACTTAGAGCTTAAGCAATATTTGTGAGAAAGAAGAATAGTCTGAGGAAGCTATGATAGAAGCTGCTAAACTTGAAACCTAAAAACAACCACAGCATAAAAAGCCTAAAACGTGTACCAGAAAACCCTAAATACGCATACGGCTCAGAGAGCATAACAGGCTCTGCCGAAAAGGCCCCGGTGGGGTAGCGGATATCCTTGGGGGCTGCGGACTCCCAGACCCGGGTTCAATTCCCGGCCGGGGCGTTATCCGAATTTGCAATTTTGCAATTAACTATCAATTATTACCCGGCATGTAACAGAATACCACAAGCCGGCAATTAGCGACTGTTCTCACAGCACAATCACTGACAGCAAAAGAATATAACCACCCGAACGAAACTCATAGCATGATTGCCCTCACGAAAATGCTCACGGGAAAGGCAACAGTATCAAAACAATTAACATACAAGGGTGACGGAATTACCGAAGAATTCAAGAAAATCAGTCAGATGCCCATACCTGTAGTCGTCTGGAACTCAACCCTGAAATGCAACCTGAAGTGCATTCACTGTTACGCAAACGCCGGCAGGAAAGTTAACGAGCTGTCAACAGAGGAAGCGAAGGAAATGATAGACGACCTGTCATCAATGAAGATACCCGTTCTCCTTTTCAGTGGAGGAGAGCCCTTGCTGAGAGAGGATATATTCGAGCTTGCAGAGTATGCTGTGAAAAAAGGTGTTCCCTGTTCTCTCTCAACCAACGGCACACTGATTACAGAGGAGGTAGCTGAGAAGCTGAAAGATGCGGGATTCAGTTACGTCGGAGTTAGCATAGACGGTATGGAGGACGTAAACGACAGGTTCAGGGGTGTGAAAGGGGCATTTAAAAAAGCATTTGAAGGCCTTCTGAATGCAAAAGAGGCCGGAATAATGACAGGAATCAGATTTACCGTTACAAGATATAACTTGAGAGACGTGCCCGAAGTTGTAAACCTGCTGGCCGAAAACGATATACCGAGATTCTGTCTTTACCACCTCGTTCCATCGGGCAGAGCAGACTTCGAGCAGGACATAACAAATGAAGAGAGGAGAAAATTAATCGAGTGGTTGATAAACAGGGCAATAGAGTTGCATGAAAGTGGATACGTAACCGAGATTCTAACAGTCGATAATCCAGCTGATGGTGTTTATCTGCACCTTTGGCTTAAGGAGAGAGGGGAAGAGGAGAAGGCAAAGAGTGCTCTTGAGTTTCTCAGGATGAGGGGAAGTGATAACAGTGGCAAGAGAATTGCCTGCATAGATGCTGAGGGATTCGTCAATCCAAACCAGTTCTGGTGGGATTACAGCTGTGGAAACGTTAGAGAGAAACCGCTAAGTGAGATCTGGCTGAATCCAAAAGATGAACTGCTCCTCAAGCTCAGAGAGAAAACGAAATATCTGAGGGGCAGGTGTGGAAAGTGCAGGTTCAAGGAGTGGTGTGGCGGCTTCAGGCTGAGAGCTCTGAGAGCAGGCGATCTGTGGGGAGACGATCCGAGCTGCTACCTGAGAGATGATGAGATTTTCTGAGTCATGTTATCTTCTGTAGTATGTATTTTTTGGTAGTTATTATTGAAATTATTTATTATTTGATCTGTACGGTATCCTACCGGTTTGTTATTCATTCAAGATAATAAGACAAAGGTTTGGTAGCAGTAAACAATAAATAAGCCAAATATGAATATGTGTTGAACTCCGGAGGTGTTCACGTGCTGCAAATTTTTAATTACGCATTATGCCTGATCCTGATTACAATTGGTCTGATAGGGTGCAGTTTCGAGACGCCTTCAGAATTTCTTGGCGGGGAGAGGGTTCTGTCGTCCATAGTAATTTTCTTCTTCTTCCTCTCGATGTATCTCCTCATATACGCTTTAAAAAACCTCATGCGCTGTGTATGTCTGACTTTTGCTGCGATACTTTCCAAAGGCGTTCTCGCGGTAATAATTGCGTACGGACTTTATCAGGCTTTAAAAAAGTGGCAGACGAGAATAGAAAATATCACAAACATTCTTCTCTATTTAAGCGTTGTTTACCTGATGGGCAAAACTCCACCTTTCGATGAGCTTGGCAGGAGGGTTATGACGGAATTTACTGCCATTCCTATCTTCGCTTCAATTGCAATAGCTCTGCTGACTTTCATTGTAATAATAGAGGTTGACAGAATAGGAGCTCCATTTTTCTTCGATAACTTCGAAGTTATAAGGATTTGCTACGCAATAGTAGCCCTGCTCGGACTTTGCTGTTTCGGTAACGGAGTGGCATTCGTTTCCTGTGTTGTAATCACAGCTCTCGACTTTTACGCTCTATTCACGATACTCAGGTTTTTGAAAGGTCTGATGTAGTCAAATGCAATCCGGTGGCAAAACAGGCAACAGAAAAAAAGATTTACAGTTTTTGGAGGCGTTCTCAGGGTGTTCGAAATGAGGGTTCTCGCATTTCAGCACTACCCAACAGAACCAATGGGGTATATAGAGAGCATTCTCGAAAGGGAGGGAATCGATTACGAGTACGTTAAGCTGTACGAGCAGGAGTGTCCGGATTTTGAAGAATTAAAGAAGTTCTCTCACCTCGTCTTCATGGGCGGGCCAATGGGTGTTTACGAGGAAGAGAAGTATCCATTCCTGAAAAAGGAGAAGGAGATAATAAGGAGGGCTTACAGAGAGGAAATTCCGGTAATAGGGTTCTGCCTTGGAGCACAGCTGATAGCAAGTGCACTGGGGAAGAGAGTTTATCCGTTCAAGAAAGAGCTTGGGTGGTTTGAAGTCGTAAAAACTGCTGATGACGTCGTTACGGAAAATTTGCCGGAAAAGATGACCGTATTCCAGTGGCACGGTGATACATTTGACCTTCCCGATGATGCTGTTTTACTTTACAGAGGACATGAAGTTCCAAATCAGGCATTTAGAGCTGGAAAGTGTGTAGCTCTACAATTTCACCTTGAGGTAACGGAAGAAATTGTCAGAACCTGGCTGAAGGATGAGGAAATGAAAGAAGAGGACAAGAGAAAAATAATTGAGGATACGGAAAGGTACGTTAAAAAAGCAAACGAGCTGTGCGAGCTGCTCATAAAAAATTTCCTATCTCTATAAATTTTATCTTTACTTTATCTTTACTGTTTATCGAGGAAGGCCGGAAACCAAAAGACTCAAAACCATTTCGGCTACTCTGGAGAGCATGGTTTTGATGAGGGAAGAAGATCTGAGAAGAGAGGCTGTAAAACTCTCAGCGTACCTCATGGCCATTTCTGCAAGAACTGCTCCCAAGTCGAAAGGAGAGGATGACATAGAGATTGTTTACGTTGATGGTGAGGAGAAGGACAGAATCGCTGAAGAGATGATAAAAATCGGAAAGGAGAAAGACATACAGGGTTTTGTGAGGGATGGGGAGAGTTTAAAGAAAAGTGAGGGAATACTGCTTGTTGGCGTTTTTGGAACTAAACCGATAAAACTGAACTGTGGGGCTTGTGGGATGAGCTGCGACGAGCTCGAAAAAGCTGAAAAAATTGAAGGAAAGGATTACAGAGGACCAAACTGTGCCTTCAAGCTTATAGACCTTGGAATCGCCATTGGTTCTGCCGTAAAACTTGCATCGGTGATAAACGTTGATAACAGAATAATGTACAGAATAGGCACAATAGCGAGAAAACTTGGATACGCAAAAGCAGATGTAGTGATGGGGATTCCTCTCGCATGCACAGGCAAAAACCCGTTCTTCGACAGAAAAGTTCAGACAAAGAAGGAGGGAGAAAAGTAGTTCGGTGTTTTAATAAATTTTACAAGTTTCTATTCAATTCTTCGGAAAAAATTTAGTATCTTAGACTTTCTTCAGGTTATAATTGGCTCAGTAGAGTAATTGATTTTCTATGTTCGGAAAATCCGAACGAAATGTTAGCTTTTTGTAGAATTTAAATTTAAAAACTAGTGGTGATATAATGAGGCTGACTGTGTGTGCAGCCCTAGGAATTTTGATACTGTTGCTAACAACAAGCAATTCTAGCGCATACAAAGTTTGTGCAGAGTGGGTAAATGAATACCATGGCTACCAGAAAAATCTAAACAACAACGACGAAAACGCCCAAGGGTTTTACAACGAATTGAGTGGTGATTCCTACTGGAGTGGGGCTTTTATTTATGGTGATGATTTAGCATGGGAGAGTGACTGGAAAGACCCAAGTAAAGGAGGACACGATAACTCATTTGTAGACGATGCACATTTTGCATTCTTTTCTGGACATGGAAGCATGACTGGTTTTTATTTTGGCACAGAGCATGATGACCACAAATTGAGTAACAGCGATGCTCTCTGGGGAAACAAAAAGATGGACTGGATAGCAATCGACGCATGTGAGGTCTTGAGAGACGAGTGGTGGAGTCATGTAACATGGCGCTGGGGAGGTTCTTTCGAAGGGCTCCATTTAATTTGTGGATTTCATACAACTACACATGACGTAAAAAATAGGGGTAGCATATTCGCAAAGCGTATGGATGGTACTTGGGCAGAATGGACTATAATACAGGCATGGATACAAGCAGCAAAGGATACAGAAGGTTCCGATACATACGTCGCAGCACTTGCAGCCGATGCAGATGGAAAAGAGAGCACCTACGATTGTTGGAACGATCATATATACGGACACGGTTCTCAAGTAAATCCTCCAGCCAATCCACCGTTCTGGTGGTATAGTAAATACCAGTGCTGAGGTGATAGTAATGAGAAAAATTTTTATTATGTTAATTATTTCATCATTATTCACTGCTGGAATAATTGTACAAACAACTAAACAACCAAATATAAAAATTCATCCACTTTCAATTAATAATATAAAGGGATTTCGTACAGTGTCTTTTGTTTTAAACACCACACTACCTAAAGTACCCAAAAAAATGATGGTATACAAATGTGTCGAACCAAACGTTACGCCTGAATACGCATCAGTTATAGCAAAACGATTTGGTATGGATGGACAACCAAAAAAAGTATTTGGCGAATTTATTCTTACAGATGGCAACTATCACCTTGAAGTAAATACAAAATCTGGAAGAATCGCATACACCGACGCATCGAGATGGATGGTTGGAAATAACATAGATAAGCCATCAAATCTTCCATCCGATAAGAAAGCTATAGAAATAGCAATAAATTATTTAAGTAAAAAAGGATTGATGCCGGCTGATGCAACTCTCAGAAGTGTAACGCACCCAAAAGTTGTGGCAATGGATAAATACGGAAACACCATAGGAGTTGGATTTGAAGATGTGAAAATTTCATTCACACGCAAAATAAATGGATTTCCAGTAGTTGGAGCTGGATCAAAGCTTGATGTAGAGATAGGGGGCAATGGAGATGTAATAAATGTCTATAAAGTGTGGAGAGACTACAGACCATACAAGAAGTATTCAATCATCACACCGGAGCAAGCCTTAGAAAAGTTAAAGAAAACTGGAATATTTACAGGAATAAAAAGTGTTGATAAAGCAGAAATAGACAAAATTTATCTGGGGTATTACGCAAAGTCAGCGAGTGAAAAACAAACGTACTTACAGCCAGTCTACGTTTTTGAAGGATACGCAAAAGGAGAAAATAGAATAGAGAAATTTAAGCAGTATATTCCAGCCATTCCAAGCCCGGAGGGGTAGAATATGAAGAGACCTCTAATGTTTGTAATTGGTCTGGTACTCCTATCTTCCCTTTTTATTATTTTGTTCATACCCTTAAATGAGCCTCCAAAAATAGATAAAGGAATAGTAGTTCACGTAAACAGTAAATATTATAAAATTTTACCAAATGAAGAGAAATATAAAAAACTATCAAAAGAGTGTATAAATATTTTAAAATCTATAAATGGTCAGTATAAGCTGGCAATAACAATAGATGAGCTAAATTCAATAAAAAGCCGAGAAAATTATGTTGAAATTGCTTTTCCTGAAAACACAACACTAACAACAAATTATACAATTATAAAACTGAAGGGAGCCATATTTATGTTGAGTGGAGAGTATAAGGGAAAAATTTTTACGTATAGAGGTAAAATAGTAGGCGTCTGGAGTTCCGATAGAAATTTTGATAAGCTGGAGAATATGGTAAAAATATACTACCAGCAATGAGGTAATTACAATGCATAAAGAATTAGGAGACAACAAAAATGGAAAAATAGTACTTGACAGACAAGATCTCAAAGCGTTATCATCAGATATAAGAATTGAGATTCTCAAAAAGCTTGATTCTGGCAGTAAAACACTTAGAAAATTGAGCAACGAGCTAAATCTTCCTAAATCAACAGTGCATGAGAATCTTACCGTTCTCGTTAAGTCAGGTTTTATTGAGAAAAGAAACGAAGGTAGCAAATGGGCTCATTACGTGCTAACGAAAAAAGGAAAAAGTGTTCTTCACCCTCATGAAAAGGTAAAGATAATACTGCTTATCTCTTTTGGTATACTAAGCTGTACTGGAGGGATCATAGGAGTTTATCAGTTTATGCAGAGAATACATTATAATGTAAAAGGTGAGATTTTTCATCCAGAATATCTAATTTTGTATATCATCCTTGTAGCGGCTGGAACTGTACTGTTGTATTCAGGTTTACGAAAAGGCTCAGTTAAAATTACAAAAAAGATGAGACATTGATAACAATTGCAGACTTAGCAGTACTAGTTTGCTCAAAACACCAGAATCAGAAGTTTTACAAGCTCTTCTCTCCTTAAAGTATTCACACTTCTCCAAAGCGACATTCTGGAGTTTCCTACTCTCAACTAACCTCAAACTTCTTTGACAGCGTACCACCGAGTTCCGATTTCTCGATTTTGCTTTCTTTATTCCAGCCATATTTCCAGCCATCAATAACTTCTTCAGCGGGTAGGAGAATATTAAATTCAACTCCTTATACTAAGTTTTCTATTTAGATTTCGTATAAATTCTTCTGGATTTTCAGGAGCAATCAGGTAATTTTTATCAGCCTTAATTAATACAAAATCTCTTTTCCTCCTTGCGTAAATCCGGACATCACCTACTCCTGGCACACTAAACAGACCAAACCATCCAAATAGACCGCCTGAACCAAAAATTCTGATTGTTTTCCAGTTCAATTTCTCAAAAAATGAGACTTCTCTGATTTTGCTGTAGGGGATAGTAATTTTACC
>CAZUMR010000050.1:0-2979 GCA_964622075.1 uncultured archaeon
TCCTCGAAAGTAGAAACTCCCTATTATCTTTGTGTGGTCTGGTATTCTCATCCATAAATTCTCACCTCACACTCAATTTTAGTAACTCTGACATATAAAAATTTCTTACATTTTTATTATGAAAAAGTAAATTTTTAAGTAGATAATATTTAAACTTAATATAATAATTTAAACTAGGCGGTAGACTTAACCTTAACTTCAATCTGCGATAGCTGTATCTGTCTCATTTTGTTCAATAAACGCTCTGCTTTTTCAATTAAGTTCGTCGTCCTGTTCAAGGATACTTTGAGCATTTTAGTGTACTTCTCTGCCATTCTTGTCGCTTGCTCGATTTGCTTTGCAATTTCGTCAACCAGCCTTACCTTGGAATCTT
Source organism: uncultured archaeon (assembly GCA_964622075.1). GTDB lineage: Archaea > Halobacteriota > Archaeoglobi > Archaeoglobales > Archaeoglobaceae > WAPX01. Next base: position 374 of record CAZUMR010000050.1, read on the forward strand.
CGGGATTAATTTTTAGCAGTCGTTCAATAGCTAAATTCAGTATTTCCTCTAAAATATCCTCAACCTTTATTTCGAGCGTTCTACGATGATACTCCGTATTTATTCTGTTCTGTTGTTAGGATTGATTTTCTCGATTTCCCCTACGATCTTGGAAAAACTTTTAATCCATTAGAGATTATCCAGAGGTGCGAAGTATAATTGTTTCTTTTCACTTGCTCCGAAAGACTTTTGTAGCCCAAGGTGATTCACTGATTGCTCTGAAAAGTAGTAGCTTTATTTTGCTACCCTTACTTCCCGACAGCACTTGCCGACAGTTGCTGGGAGTGACAATACCAACAAGAATAAGGAAAGAAAAAGAAAAGTAAAAATATAAGATACAGCTTAATTAAAAAATGATACTCGACTTTCCATCCACACAGCTCAGCAGGAGAATTGCCAAGGAGTACGGATACGACGAGTTCATAATAAGGAGATGGATCGGCATTTTTGGAGAAGAGGAGACTCTGGAACTCGTAAGAGCTATGGAGGTGGGGGTTCCAAAGTACATAAGGCTGAACAAAATAAAGCTCAGAGAGAAGAGATTGAAAGAGGAGGACATTGTGAAAAGGCTTGAGATGAGAGGTTTTTCTGTTTCAAAAACGGAAATTCCCGGCTGTTACGAGGTTGTAAAAGAGGCATACTCAATAGGCGCAACTCCGGAATACCTCTGTGGTTATTACTACGTTATGGATAAATCTTCATGTGTTCCTCCCCTCGCTTTATCGGACTGTGAAATTGTGGCTGATTTTGCCGCCTCCCCGGGTGGAAAGACGACAGCACTCGCACAGTTTGCCAAAGCTGTAATTGCAGTAGAGGCACAGAGAGAAAGGCTGCCAGCCCTGATCGACAACGTTCACAGGATGGGTGCTTACAACGTCTCAATACTGCACATGGATGCAAGGCGTTTTCCCGGAATTTACAGCGTTGATGGAGTTCTCCTTGACGCTCCATGCAGTGGAGAGGGGATAATACACAAAGACAAAAGCAGAAAAAAGAGCAGAGGTGCTAAAGACATAGAATTCTGCTCAAAACTGCAGAGAGAGCTGCTAAAATCCGCAATACACAGTGTAAAACCCGGAGGAGTTGTCGTTTACTCCACATGTTCCCTTACACCTGAGGAGAACGAGTTTGTAATACAGTGGGCAATCGAAAACTTCCCCGTAAAACTGGAAAGAATAAACCTGCCCGGGGAGGAGGGGTTAACAGAAATTGGTAACTTGAGACTTGACGAGAGTCTTAAACTCGCTAAAAGGTATTACCCCCACAGAAACAGATGTTCGGGCTTTTTTGTTGCCAGACTGAGGGTTGAGGGTTGATGGTTGAAGAGTTGAATTGCAAAATCACAAAAAAGCAAATTAAAAAGCAAAAAATCAATCTGGCCTGAACCTCAAAATAGCGGCTATACCTCCAAAAGCGTTGTACAGCATTGCTCCTTCCTCGCTCTCAGTTGATAGAAACTCCACCTTTGCTCCCGTGCTTTCTGCCAGCTCGGAGAGTTCAAGAACTATATCTCTCCTCTCTACTTCTTCCATCGGAACTCCACATTCCTCGCAGAAGTGCTGACTTTCTCCCTTGAACCTCAGGGTTTCCTCGATCTCCTTTCCACACTTAGGACATCGGAACTTGACTCTCTCCAGCCTCAAGTCCTCACTTAGCAGGAGTGTGTCAACCGCTCCAAGTGTTATGTACCTTCTAACTTCATCCTCTCCATAAGCTGCCAGCCCATCTCTTGCCACTTCCTTGAGGAAGCGGTCCATGAGTTTCTTCTCCTTCATCAGGTCCAGTTCCTGTAAAACATCCTCCGCCTTCTCAACGAGTTCGTAAAGTCCGCTTTCATCAGTATAGCTGACGTCAAAGAGGCCAACAACTTTCTTCTGCAGTTCGTGGTGGAGGTAGTTGCCCTCGTAAAACTCCTCCTTGGTTGGAGACGGTCCTCCAATCAGAATGCCAAGGAGCTGATCCTTGTACGGTAAAAGGGCGTCAGTTGCCTTCTCGCCCACCTTCTTGTAGAACTCGTGAATCGCTATTTCCCTAAGCCTCTCAAACCTGACGCTGCTCTGTCCACCCTGCCTGTGCTTTCCCGGAACCATCGAGGTAGCTCTGCTCAGAGCTTCAATTCTCCTTCCCTTCAGCAAACCTATAGTTGCCTCCCTCCTGTCGATGACTATGAGGCCGTAGAGGTCCTTTTCCCTGAGCATTTCTTTTAGCGGTTCGAGGTAGAACGAGCTGTCACAGTGGTACTTGTAGAGGGGGACTGGCTCCGGGGGTTCGATTATCTCGGTTATGTGCTTCTGTTTACCATTTACGTCAACGACTCCACTTATTATGACCATGCCATGCTCCGGAGGTTTTTTGAACATCTTCAGTCTCTGGAGGATTGCCTCCAGCCCTGCCATTACGTTTGTTCTCGTTTGCTTCGACTTTATGTTCGAGGCCTGGCTCAGTTCACTTCTGAGCTGGGAGGCCACATCTGCTATGTTCTTGTCGGGAGGAATGTAGAGAGTGATTAGCTCAGTTCCCCTGCCCTTATACTTTTCAAGTTCCTCAAGTTTCCTTTTGAACTCGTA
>CAZUMR010000051.1:0-16398 GCA_964622075.1 uncultured archaeon
AAACACCTTACGAAAAGGAGCTTAAGGTTATACCGCTTGAGGAGCTTAAAAGGCCACGTATCGACGTTTTAGTAACCATATGCGGATTCTTCAGAGAGATGTTTCCGAACTTGATGGAGTTGCTGGATAAGGCTTTTAGAATCGTAGCAGAGTTGGATGAGCCGGAGGATATGAACTTTGTCAAAAAGCACGTTAGAGAAATGTCTAAGTATGGCGAAATTGCCAAAGCGAGGATTTTTGGTCCCGTTGCAACTGAATATGGGACAAGAATGCTTCAGCTTGTCGAAGATAGTGTTTGGAACGATGAGAGTGATTTGGCTAATGCTTACATAGCATCGATGAGCTACGCATACACGAAAGGTTATTACTCCCACAAGGCGTTAGAAGTCCTTGAGGATTTACTTAGAAGAGTTGATTTGGTTTCACAGATTAGGGACTCACACGACTACGAGATTACGGATTTGGATCACTACTACGAATTCTTCGGTGGTTTAGCCAAATCGGTTGAAGATTTGAAAGGTGAAAAACCAGTAATGCTAATTGCCGACACGACAAAGGAGATTATCAAGGTTGAAAATGTGAAGGATGCGATAGAGAGGGGAAGTGTAACGAGGACTTTAAATCCAAAGTGGATTGAGGAGATGCTTAAGCACGGATTTTTAGGCGTTCAAAAGATTGCCGAGAGAGTTGAAAACTTACTCGGCTTGTCTGCTACTACCAACGCTGTGGAGAACTGGATTTGGGATAAGGTTGCTGAGAGGTTTGTGCTTGACAACGAGCTTTTTGAGAGGTTGAAGAAGGAAAATCCCTACGCAACCAAAGAAATACTTGAATGTCTGCTTGAAGCTAAGGGAAGGGGATATTGGAAGTGCGATAAAACTATATCAGAAAAAATTGAAAAAACGTACATGGATCTGGATAGTGAACTTGAAGATTTAATATAGGGGTGACAGAATGTCAGATGAGAGAACAACAGAAATTCCTGTCTTTCCTTTCAGTGCAATAGTCGGACAGGAGAAGGCAAAGCTTGCTCTGCTCTGCAATGCCGTTAACCCGGCAATAGGTGGAGTTTTACTCAGCGGAGACAAGGGATGCGGAAAATCCACGATGGTGAGAGCTCTTGCAGATGTTCTGCCTGAAATAGACGTGGTGAAAGGGTGCCCCTTCAACTGTAACCCTCACAGCGAGCTTGAAATGTGCGATTCATGCAGGGAGAAGGCGGAGAAAGGAGAACTCGAAGTGGAAAAAAGGAAGATGACTGTTGTGGATCTGCCTCTCAGCGTTAGCGTGGACAGACTTGTGGGGACAATTGATGTGGAGAAGGTTTTGAAGGAAAAAGTCAGAGCCCTTCAGCCCGGGATACTTGCAAAGGCTAACAGAAATATACTTTATATAGATGAAGTAAATTTACTTGAGGATTATGTAGCCGACGTACTTCTCGATTCTGCTGCTATGGGATGGAATGTTGTGGAGAGAGAAGGAATTAGCCTGAAACATCCGGCAAGATTCATACTCGTAGGAAGCATGAACCCTGAGGAGGGAGAACTGAGACCGCAAATTCTTGATAGATTCGGTCTTTTTGTTAGGATAGAGGCAGTTAGAGATGTTGAGGAGAGAATGGAAATTTTGAGGAGGGTAGAGGAGTTTCAAAAAGATCCGGCCGGATTCAGGAAGAAATACGAGGCAGATCAGAATGAAATAAGAAGCAGGGTTGAGAGGGCGAGAGAGATTCTTGGCAAAGTTGAAATAGACGAGGAACTGCTCAGATTTCTCGTTAAAACGATAGTTGATCTTGGAATAAAAACACACAGGGCAGAGATTGCAACAATCAGGACGGCAAAAGCGATAGCAGCTCTTGACGGGAGAAGAAAAGTTTCTCTGGAAGATCTTAATAAAGCCATGGAGCTGGCATTGCCTCACAGACTGAGAGACAGACCCTTCGACTCCATACCCGATGCGCTCGATTCTTCAAAGAAGCCTGAAGGGGATGTGAACGGCAGTAACGGCAGTAACGATGATGGTGAGAGTAAGACAGGCAGGAAAAGGGATAAAACTGAAAGTGGAAAAGACGATGGTGAGGAGGAAGAAAATCAGCGGGAAAGACCGGGAAACAGGCAGAAAAATGTTGAATGTGGAAAGGAAAACGTAAAACTGTTTGAAAGCAGGCCGGAAAGAGTTGAGTGGGGTAGCAGGGGAAAATCGAGGAAGGATAAAACCTCGAGAATTGGGGGAGGGAGAGGTTTTCACATTTACAGCGTTCCGGCAAAAGAGATGTGGGGCTTAGATGCTGGAGATCTGGACATTTTCGGCACACTGAAGAACTTTGCATGCGGTAACGGGGATGTTCTTGTCAAGGTCAGGAAGGTCAACGTTCCAAGACTTACAGCAATTGTACTTGATGTCAGCGGCAGCATGCTTGCGAGGAAGAGGGTTGAACTTGCAACGTCCATAGCCGGGAAACTTGTGGAGAAAGGGTACGTAAACAGAGAATATCTGGCTCTTCTGACCTTTGGTGGTAATGGCGTTGAAGTAAAAGCGTATCCAACAAGGAAGTACTCTGATGTTCTTGAGGCTCTGAAGAAAGTTAAAGTCGGTGGGAAAACGCCCCTTTCTCTGGCTCTTGAGAAAACATTCCAACTTTCAAGGTCTTTTTATGCGAAAAACAGAAATGGAGGGGCTATCAGGGCAATACTGATCACCGATGGGAGGGCAAACGTCTCTAAGAGTGGAAACGTGAAAAAAGAAGTGGCAAATGCCGTGAAAAAACTTGTGGAGTCAGGAGTTTTTCTTGAAGTTTACGACACGAGGAAGTTCGAATTTTTGCCGTCTCTTGTTGATGTTATGGAGGAGAATGGAGCTGTTATCAGGAGAGTATTTTGAGCTGTTTATCAGCTGGAGGTAGGCAGGGATGTTGAAGCATTAATGGCAGTGACAGTGACAGTAAAACCAAAAACAGTAAAACCAAAAACTCAATTAGCAATCCCACGTATTTACTTTCATGCAGGTGAGGTGGCTTGGCAACTCCTGTGTGGAAATTGTCGGGAAGAAGAGAGTACTGATAGACCCCAACTATGTAATTGAACCGGATGGAGAGTACGATTTTGTTCTGATAACGCACGAACACTCAGACCACATAGATCCGGAAAAGCTGAAGAATCTGAAGTATGAGAGATTGTTTGCTCCAGAAGCAACGCTTGAGGAGTACGGGCTTGAGGGGGAGAAAGTAAAGCCGGGAGATGAAATAAACGGAATAAAAGTTCTTGAAAGCTGGTGCTGGAAAGCAAAGGAATCTGTAAGCTATCTCTGCTACGGAGTTCTGCATACAGGCGACTCAGCCAAATTCCCGGATGTGAAAGCGAAGCTCGTCTTTACAGCCTGTTTCCCTGACTTCTACGAGGATTACGTCAGTGAAATGAAAAGGCTGAAGCCTGAGCTTGTTGTTCCAGTTCACTACGACTTCAGCAGAGAAGAAAAGAGAAAAAATGCAGAAAAGCTCGTGGAACTGCTTGAAAAAGAGGGAATAAACGCAAAGGTTGTTGAACCGGGAGAAATCATAGAAATCTGAGACAGTAAAGACAAAACTCACGAGAACACAACATTCATCAGCGGAATGAAGGGCTCAGCCAGCCTTAACTTGGCCGGAATTCTGCTCCTCAGAATCAGGGACATGTCCCTTTTGCTTATGAATCTGAAGTACTTGCAAAGCCTCTCATCAGTTCCCGAAATTTTATCCCAGAGCTCCTTTATCCTGTAACTTCTTTCCATGGCATCAAGCATCTTCTCTCTCCACATCCTGTCGTAATCTTCAAGCTCCATTTCTCCTTCAAACCAGCCGTTAATAACTTTCCCTGCCACATCTCCGGCAATCATTGATACTGGAATACCGGCGGCCACATGACTGAGAATCATGCTCGCAGAATCTCCTGCAAGTAAAACGTTATCGTAAACAGTCCTGTCAAGTGGTCTGTCAACAGGAGCAACAGCTCCCACCTTTTCGATGATTTCTGCCCCCTTCAAGTATCTGGAGCTGTAGGGATACTCTCTGACAAACCTTTCAAGAACTCTGTGTATGCTGTCACCTTTTTTAAGAAAACTCTGCCTCACTCCAACTCCAACGTTTGCCACGCCCTTACCTTTCGGAATTATCCATGCATAGCCGCCGGGGGCAATCTTACTTCCAACAAACATGTAAACAGTTTCCTCGTCACATTCAACACCTTTCATCACATACTGCTTTGCAGCAGCGATCTCGTATTTCCAGACTCCAAGACTCTTTGCTATCCTTGAATTTGCTCCATCACTGCCCACAACCACTCTGGCTTTGAGCTCATACTCCTGTCTTTTTTCAAGGTCTCTCAGCTTTAGCTTCCCGAACATTTCATCCTTTTCAAATCCGAGTATCTTTGTTCTTTTCATTATTTTATGGTTGCTTCCTTCAGCTATTTCAGAAATGAACCTGTCTCTGTTTATTACGAGCATATCAAAATCTATTTCAACGCTCTTTCCGTTGGGAATCACGAACTCGAAGTACTTCGTTCTGTTGCTTGCATACTTCTCCGGCAGGGTAAAGAGCGAGTAATCTCCAAGGTTCGGAAGTAGGTTTTTCATTTCTTCTTTCGTCGGAACGAGCTCTCCACACTCTACCGGATAACCGAGTTTCTCTCTCTTGTCTATTCCTACCACTCTGAGCTTTTTTGATAATGCTCTTAGAGTAAAAGCTCCTGCGATTCCGACCCCGGCAACGGCAACGTCGCATTCCATTTTATCACTCTCTTCCCCTTATTGTCCTGAGTTTTTGAGCTTTTTCTTTCTGTGCCCTTTCTGTGCCCTTTGACTTGCACGTCTGGAATTGGTTAAATTAACAGCAGAAACTAACTGCAAAAACTAAAAAATGGTGGAAAAGGAAAATCGAGCAAAAATCAGGCAAGAGGTAAAACGTTTTTACCGTAAACTGTGTTAACGAGCTCTGCCATTGCTATGTACCATGCAAGCAGACCGGTAATGAAGATCTCTGCTCCAACGGGCTTTGCCGGAACCATGTTCAGTGGGAGGAGTATCAGCAATCCAAACGCAATCCACAGCAGGACGAATAGTGCTGCTAGGAATTTCCCAACTCTGAACGATGCAATCATGAAGGCAAACGTGAACAGGAACCACATCAGCGCAAATCCAGCGTTGCCCATAGCTCCAGTTTTGACACCCATCAGCGGGAGAACAGCATCTTTCAGGAACACTGCCCACCAGAAAGCACCGTAAGCCATGAAAGCAGATCCACCGAATATGCTCCCCTTTCTCAGGTCAACTATCCCCGCTATGAACTGGGCTGTACCTCCAAACGCGAGAGCCAGACAAAGGGTTGGCCCTCCACCCCAGTATCCCATTACGGATAATCCTGTGGCCATCGTCGTGAGGGCAAACCCCATCAACCCCACTACTGCCGGGTTCGCCCACCATTCTTTCAGCATTCCGGAATTCTCTATTCCACTCACCTCAACACCTCCTAAATATCACGATTTGCCATTATATTTTTAGTATTTAAAAATTTCGGTCAAATCGGGAAAAAGTAAATATATTAATTTTAAACTTTCGAAATTATACTCTCATAATCTTGCGTGATTCGGCTATTATTCTCATATTTAAACGTTTCCAAACGTTTTTCGAGCTTTCCTTCTTTCTTTCCTTGTAAAACCGTGTCAAGCATCTGCTTTAGTCGATGGTCTGTTTTACCCTGTTTTTTTATTTATTTGGATAGAACAAATAGTTAATAAGTTTCAGTGCGAAAAATCGAGCTGAGACCTCTTCTTTCACGCTGCAAATCGAAATTCCTGCAGAGCTAAAATCGTTGAAAGTCGAATAAAATTTAAAAACTTCAGAGTGTAAAAAGTGAAAGCTTCGGATCAGTTCTGACCTGTCTGATTCAGGGCTGACGGTGTAATCTTCTTGAGCTCACCCTTCTCTATCAGCTCCTTGAGCTCCTCAACGAGTCTGAACTTCTGAACCTTCCCCCTTCCGCTGACGGGGAATGAGTTTGTTATGTAAACGTACCTTGGAACCTTGGCACTGGCTATCTTTCCATAGCAGTAGTCAACGACTTCGACCGGGTTGAGCTTGACACCATCCTTGGGTATGACTGCGGCAGCCACAACCTCTCCAAGGTCGCCATCCGGCACGCCAACAATTGCAACGTCCTGTATCTTTTCGAAACCTCTGAGATATTGCTCAAGGTCGAGCGGATAGACGTTAAACCCTCCGACGATTATGAGTTCCTTCTTCCTTCCTTTGAATATTATGTACCCTCTTTCATCCATTATACCGAGATCTCCGGAGTACAGCCATCCATCCCTTATCGTTTCAGCAGTCTTTTCAGGCATCTTGTAGTAACCCTTCATCACGTTGTAACCCCTGCATATTATCTCTCCAACCTGCCCCCTTGGCACTTCATTTCCATTATCGTCGACTATCTTGACCTCTATATCTGGCAGGGGCTTGCCGACAGTTTTGACCCTGTCCTCTATTGTGTCATCCAGACTCGTCATAGTTATGCCGGGAGAAGCCTCTGTAAGTCCGTAGGTTATGCAGAGGTTGGCACCCATCTCTTCAAGAGTTGCCCTCATAAGATCCTCCGGGCATGGAGCTCCCGCCATTATTCCAGTTCTTAGGGATGAAACGTCGTACCTGTCGCTTCTGAGCACTCTCAGCTCTCTGAGAAACATTGTCGGTGTGCCGTGAATCATCGTGCACCTGTGCCTTTCGACTTTCTCCAGTGCATCCCTCTCGTTGAAGACAAGGAGTGGAACAACAGCTCCTCCAAAGTTTGCCATCAGGGTTATGGACATGACGCATCCGAAGCAGTGCGTGAAAGGAACGGGGACGAGGAGTCTATCCCTATCAGTCACCTTCATGTTCTCTCCCTGATCGTAGGCATTCTTGATTATCTGATGCTGGCACAGCATGACTCCCTTGGGCACACCTGTAGTTCCCGAGGTATAGAGGATTAGAGAAACGTCATCTGGCGTGACTTTTTTCATCTCTTCAAGGAACTCTTCATCTTTTTCCCATCCCTCTCCAAGCTTTATCAGCTCGTCAAAACTCATTCCATCAACTTTCTTTACGTCATCCTCCGGGTTTTTGCCCGCAACTATAACGTGTTTTATCTTCGTTTTGTCCCTGACCTCGTTTATCATGTCCGCAAATCTCCACTTGCCCATGGTCTCGTATGTTATGACTGCAACGGAATCTGAATGACCCATTATGTGTTCAGCCTCAACCGTTCTGTACCAGTGATCTACGGGGACGAGGACGGCTCCAAGCATTGGAATTGCCCACCAGCAAATGACCCACTCCGGTGTGTTCTGCATCCACAGGCTAACCTTGTCCCCTCTTCTGACTCCAAGTTTGTAGAGTCCGTGAGCAACCTTTATCGCCTTGTCGAACAGTTCACTGTATTTTAGAGTGTAATCGTCCGTAATCACAGCCGGGTTTTCAGGGTATTTTTCGGCAATTTTCCTTATCCTCTCTCCAAACGTCTCCCATTCCCTGTATGGCATGACTATCACCGTTCATAACTATTTTTAATGATGTATTCGGATTTCACGAGTGATGTACTGGGTATAAAAACGTTTCACATTGCCCCGTTTCCTCCTCTCTCTCCTCCCTTCCAAAACTTTAACCGTTTAATCATTAACTATTGGACAATTAACAATTTATCAAAAACAGTAAGTTACATATACTTCCAGTAAAGCTACCGCATCATGGAACTTGGTGAGATTTTCGACACGGGTTTCAGAATATGGAAGGAAAACATCAGGGTGGGCTTACTGTTTATTGCCTCAAATCTTCTATCCATTGCAGTCATAATCATTTCCCTGCTTGCTGCCATGTATGTCATAGGTTTCGATGTAATTGAGCTTATGTTAAGTGGAGGTAGCGAAAGAGAACTTTTCAATTACGTTGTTAATACTCTCCCAGCTGTAATTGCTATCGTTTTCGTAGGTTTTTTGCTCTCTTTCGTGGTTTACGAATTTTTTAACCTTGCCGCGATAAAGGCGTGCTCTCTTGCAATAGATGGCAGAATGGACCTTGGCAATGCAATCAAATACGCCAGAAGAAAGCTGCTGACGATGATATTCGCTGAAATTCTGAGATTAATAATCGTTTTCTCTCCGTTTCTTCTGGTCTTAGCTGCTTTCATCCACCCATCTCTTGGCGGGTTTATTTTCTCAGCTGTAGCCTTCTTTGTTCTCTTCATACTCTTTCTGATTTTACTTGTTTACACGCCCTACGCAGTTGCAGAAGGCTATGGAGCTACGGAAAGCATTGTAGCATCTTTCCACGTTGCAAGGAACAGACTTGGAGAGACTCTGGTAATACTGATTGTTGCCATTCTGATACACGCAGCGTGCAACATGGTTGGACAGATGTTCTCCTACATTTCATCTTTAAATCTGAATGCGTATCCGTACACATATCCCTACTCCAACTCTCCTCCTCCGGACTTAATGCCGGTACTTGCAGTTGCGGGAGTATCTTATCTGATATCCATTTTATTTTCAAGCTTCATAGCGAGGCCACTTGAATCTCTGTTTTTCCTGCTGTCTTTCAGAGATGCCACCGGTAAAACTTCAGGAGATTCAGAAGAAGATTCAGAAACTTCTAACGGGACTGCATGAGCTTCTTTTTAATCTTTTCTTTAAGAATGAAGGCAAGTTCGAGCTCTTCTCCTTCTATCCTCCTGAGTTCGAACTCCTTTTCCCCAAGCAACTCCTCAGCCTTCGGGCATAGAAAATCGACGCAGATTACCTGTCTCACCTTCAGCCTGCAGCCGTTCTTACCTACGAAGAAGCAGAGTCCTTCAACCTCTCTACTTTCCGGCAGATCCACATCAAGCAGGGCATTCAAAAGCAGATCGTAAACGTCAAAAAGCTCCGCAACCCATGGTCTGCAGCAGCATTTGCCCTCCAAGGCACACTCTTTACACAACTCTGGCAGTCCTGAGTCTCTCATAAATTTCTGGGTCTTTTCTATTGCCTTTTCGAGTTTCTGAAGTTCTTCAGCAAACTCCTCCTTGAGATCTCTCCCATGGAGCCTGTAAAGCTCTCTGGCTTTTCTGACCTTTCTTATGACTTTCTCATCTTCATTCGAAACGCACATCGGATTAACCGTACATTATTTTAGCTTAAATAATTCTGGCTGCGTGATGTACATGGAAGGCTGTGAGGTGGCAATGGTTACCCCTTACTACCCTCCCCACATAGGAGGGGTTGAAGTACATGCAGAAAACCTTGCCAGAAATCTTGAGAAATTCTACGATGTGAAGGTCATTTCCTCCTCTCCGTCAAATGCTGACTTTCAGGTTAGAAGTCTGAACATCCCGTACTCTCCAATTCCTCTCTCTTTTCCAGAGTTGAGAGCCAGAATTTATCACTCTCACATCCCTTCACCTTTCTTCGCATTAAAGGCACAGGAGCTTGCCGAAAGGTTTGGCTCACCCCACATTGTTACGTATCATAACGATGTGGTAATTCCGGAAAGAGTTGATGGATTTAAGATCCCGGCCCCTCACTTGATCGAATCATTTAACGAAAAAGTGGTTTTCCCCCTCCTCGAAAAGGCAGAAACGATAATAGCCACAACAAGGAGCTATGCTGAAACATCACCTGTCCTCTCTAACTTTCTGGAGAAAGTGGAGATCGTTCCGAATGCTGTTGATACCGAAGTTTTCAGGCCATGTGGTGAGAAAAGGGATGAAGTCATTTACGTTGGAAGGCTCGTTGAGTACAAGGGTCTTGGGATTTTAATTGAGGCGATGGAGGAAGTGCAGAAGAAGCTTAAAGTCAGGCTTGTAGTTGTGGGGGATGGGGAAGACAGGAGTACTTTTGAAAACCTCTGCAGAAAACTTGGCATAGAGGTGGAGTTTACGGGGAGAGTGAGCAGGGAAGAACTCGTTAGGAGAATTTCGAGGGCTAAAGTTCTTGTACTTCCATCCTTTTCTCGACTGGAAGCGTTTGGAATAGTTTTGCTTGAGGCAATGGCATGTGAGACACCGGTGATAGCCTCAAACGTTCCGGGAGTTGGTGAGGTAGCATCAAAAGCGGGATACGTTTTTAACAGCGTTGACGAGCTTGCCAGCTCTATTACTGAGATCGTCGAAAACGATGCATTGATAAGAAAACTTGGCAGGAGAGGCAGGAAGCTTGTTGAGGAAAATTACACGTGGGATAGGGTTTCGGAGATGGTAACTGAAATTTACGAGAAAAGCCTGTGAGGTGCTAGGAATGCGAAAACTGGCAGTAATAGTTCCCGTAGCACCGTTTGAACCAGAAAGACTGGTTGTGGAGTCTGCAAAATGGCTGAAAAAACTTGATTACTCTGGACTGGACGTGAAAATTCTGTTTGTCATAGACTGCAGGATGGGCTTGGAGAAAGATAGGAGAGCTGAGAAAGTCAGGAAGCTTGGTGTGGATGTGTTAGTCAGGAGGACAACGAGGGGAAAGAGAGCCGGAGCAATAAACGATGGACTGAAGTACCTGAAAGACTTCAATCCAGAGTTCGTTGCCATATTTGACGTTGACAGCAGGCCGGAAAGGAACTTTGTGACTGAGAATGTAAGGATGCTTGAAGAGGATGGAAAAGCTTACCTCTCCTCCTCCCCAAGAAGAATTTCAAACCCCGTAAACCTCGTTAGCAAGACCATAGAAGTTGAGTATCATCTGCTGAACTATCTTATAAAGAAGAACGGTTACAAGCAATTTAACGGCCTCATAGGAGTCCTCAGAGCTGACTTCCTGTATAGGTATGGGCTTAACGAGGACGTCATAACTGAGGATGCCGACTTCTCAACGAGGATGCACGCCATGGGGTTTAAAGCGCTTTACTGCGAGAAATCTCTTGTTTACGAGCAGGCACCGTTAAGCTGGACAGATCTGTACAACCAGAGGAAAAGGTGGTACTACGGAGGTCTTCAGCTGTGGAGGTACAGAAAGCTCGTGAGCAGGTGTAAAAACAGGAAGTTCAAGTACTCGTGGTATATGGCTTTAACTCTGACTTACCTCCCTATTTTAATGCTTCCATTCCTCGCTCTCTCTCCCTTCATACTTCTTGCTAAATTCAGAAACGTTAAAAAGCTGATAGCAGTTCCGGGACTTGCAATACATTCACTGGTTCTGCAGGTCGCAGCCATCTCAGCCATCTTCAACTTCCTGCGAAAAAGAGGTGTGGAGTGGAAAGCAGCGAGGAGGGCATAGGAATGTCAGAAAACTCTTACAGTTCAGTTAAAAAAAAGGCAATGCTTGGCATTCTGATAAGCGTAGTTGCTCTCGTCATAATATTTCACTTTACAGAAACCAGAGTTACTTGGAAGGCAATACTTAGAGCTAACATTTATCTGCTGCTGATAGCTTTCCTCCTTCAGGTTGCCTTCTGGTTTTTCTGGGCTCTCAGAATTCAGTACCTCGTTTTTTATGTTGGAAAGGAAGTCTCTCTCAGCTACGCCATGGAGGTAACTCTTGCAAGTGGTTTTCTTGCAGCGATAACTCCGTCATCTGCCGGAGGAGAACCACTCAGAGTTAAGATGCTGTACGATGCTGGAGTCGGTGCTGGCGAATCCACGGCAGTTGTTCTGGTTGAAAGGCTTTTGGATGCGATATTCTTCTCAATAGCTCTCCCAGTCTTCGTAATTCTTACCGGTTTTTCAATGAAGCTTGGAATGGAAGTTGGGGGAGCATTTGCCTTATCTCTTGCAGGTTTTCTGGTGTTTCTGTGGCTCCTGATTAATAGGCCAAAAAGGCTGGAAAGTTTGGCTGAGTGGGTTGAAAGACTTGTTGCGAAGTTCAGTAAAAAGAGGGCTGAGGGCCTTGCTGACAGGCTTAAAGAGGAGCTGATAGCTTTCAGGGATGCGTTGGTTATGCTTGCAAAAAATCCGCGGTGTGCCTTTATAGCCCTCTGCATAACCGTGATGATATGGATGCCAGAATTTCTCATACCCTCTGCAATCCTTGCCGCATTTGGATGCAGGCCTTACTTCCTCTACTCCATAACCGCCCAGCTCCTGCTTGTTGTGATATCCCTGCTTCCATTAACTCCCGGGGCGAGTGGTATAGCTGAGTTTGGTATGAGCTACCTTTATTCGAACTTCGTCCCCCAGCACATAATAGGTGTCCTCACAGCTCTGTGGAGATTCATAACATACTATCTGAACCTGATAGCTGGATTCTTTGTCATAAAGAAGAGATACATAGACGAGGTGTGAATGCAGCACATCGATCAAAACATCGATAGTATTAATAATGATCGTGTTGCAAGCTATTCCATGACAAGGGCTTTGCTCGTTTCGTCCATCGAGGGCTACTCTGGAAAGAGCGGTATAATAATAGCTCTCGGCCTTCTGTTGAAGAAGAGGGGTTTTAAAGTAGGATATTTCAAGCCGTTTGGTGCGAGAACGGCCTACCTTGAGAGTGAGGACAGGGTTATAGACGAGGATGCGTATAGCACTGCGGAAGTTCTCGGTGTTCACGATAGCATGGATGACATATGCCCTGTTATACTTGACATGCCGTACATAGAGTTCATCTCTCAGAGTGAGGCTGAGGACATAAAAAGCAGGGTTAAAAGGGCTTACGAAAAGGTTAGTGAGGGGAAGGATGTCGTTCTAATTGAGGGATCCATAAATTACATTACCGGCAGAACTGTAGGCCTTTGTGACGTCAGCATAGCCGATCTGTGCAACGCTGAACTGCTTATGGTTGCGAAGTACACCTCTGACTTCGTGCTTGATGGATTGCTTGCGGCTAAGGAGGTTTTTGGAGAGAGGCTGAAGATGGTTATATTCAACCAGCTTGGAGGTTACAAGAGAGCTTACGTTCAGAGTGTGGCTGAGAAAGTGCTGAAATCAAACGGTATGGAACTGCTTGGAATAATTCCAAGAGACACCATGCTTGGTGGTTTGCTTGTCAGTGAAATAGCCGAGGCTCTGAATGCGGAGTTCGTCGTTGAGCCAAAGAGGGACAGAATTGTTGAGGAGATAATAATCGGTGCCATGTCCCCTCAGGCAGCAGTTGAACACTTCAAAGAGGCGAAAAATGCCATACTCGTTACCGGAGGGGATAGAGCCGATCTGCAGGTAGTTGCTCTGGAAATGCCGAGCATCAGGTGCATGCTGCTTACGGGAAACGTTATGCCTGCAGATATAGTCATAGAGAGAGCTGAGGAAAATGACGTTCCAATACTGCTTGTGGAGGATGACACGCTGAAAGCAGTTGCCAGACTTGAGGACATAATGGGCAAGGCGAGGATAAAGGGAGAACTGAAAATAAGGAAGATGAAATCTCTGCTTGAAAACTACGTGAACGTTGACAGAATTATAGAGGAGCTTGGACTTGAAGAACAGCAGGAAAGCTGAAGTGCTGAGGTAGTATTAAGGCAGTATGGCCAGAATCAAACTCAGGGTTTACGCGAGGCTGAGAGAGCAGCTTGGATTTAAGGAGAAAGAGCTGGACGTGGGGGATCTTGTGGAGCTCCTGAAGTACCTTGAAAGTCTTGGATCCGGTGACTTCATCATTGCTGTAAATAGCGAACTCGTCGAAACTTCAAAAGCTTCGAGATATCTGTTCAGGGATGGAGATGTCGTTGACGTTATGCCGCCTTTCAGCGGTGGCTGACCTTTTCTTTTTTAACCTTCCGGGAATTAACACCCCGTGTGCTAAAAGCTGAAATCAATAATTGATAAATTCACAGCCTTTAAACGAAATCTCAACCGGGAACGAATATTCTGGAAATAAAGGAGTAAAAAATGGCAAACTTTAAATATTTCCGAGACCCGGCTAATTGAGAAGTTATAAAAAACACTAAGGGTGACCGCCATGGAGAAAACAGAGATTCTTGAAAGGATTAAAGAGGCAGAGCTCAAAGTTGAGCAGGATATCGAGGATGCAAAGAGGGAGGCAAAGCAGATCATTCTCAATGCGAAAGAAGAGGCGAGAAAAATAATCGAGGAGGCCGAGCAGGAAGCTGAAAAAATCAGAGCGGAAATTCTTGAGAAAGCTAAAGCTGAGGTTGAGCAGGAGAAGGCGAAGATTAAGGAGCAGTGGATGCAGCAGATCTCTTCTGTTGAGAAGAAAGGTAAGGATAACGCCTGGAATGCTGCTGAATTTCTGTACAACGAATTTGTAGGGATGGTGGAACATGCTTAAGCCGGTAAAGATGGTTAAGGTCTCGGTAGTGGGGCCAAAGGAGTACTTGGCCACTACCTCTGAGACCCTGCACAGAGCTTACGCTCTGCACATCGAAGATCCGGCTGAAGACGAGTACTTCAAAATCGGTGAACCACTGGAAAAAGCTTCAACAGTTTCAAAGTACCTCGTCCTTCTGAGGAGCTACATATCTCACCTTAAGGTAGATCCGGACAAGATATTTCCGAGCAGAAAGTACAGGGTAAGCGAAATTGAATCCCAGATACAGCAGAAACTTGATGAGTTCCAGCAGGAGATAGGTACGAGAATAGACAAGCTGAAAACGCTCAGCGACAAGCTTAAATCAATAGAGGACGAGCTTAAAGCTCTCGAACCACTTAAAGTTCTTGGTCTTTCTCCAAAGCTTCTAAAGGGCTACAAACACCTTCGCTGTTTTGTTGGTCTCGTCAGAGACGATCCGACTGACAGGATAAGGGAGGTAACCTCTGATTTTGAAATATTCATCAAGGAGTACGAGAAGGAGTACGTGGTTGCAGTATTTGTAAGGAAGGCAGTGGAGGAAGAGGTTTACGCAGTCCTTCAGGAGTTCTCATATAGAGAACTTCCAGTGCCAGATGTGGATAGTGTTGAGGAGAGGATAAAAGAGCTGCTGGACGAGAAGGCAAGAATACAGGATGAAATAGAGAGAGTCGAAAAAGAACTTGAGGAGATCAAAGCAAAAGAAGTCGAGTTCATGCTTGCCATGGAAGAGTACCTCAGCATAGAACTTGAGAAGGCAGAACTTCCGCTCAGAACTCTTGTCTCCAAGTACGCATTCATGATCGTTGGATACGTGCCTGCGAAGGACTTTGACAGGGTAAAGAGAGAGGTCGAATCCAAGACTGACGGCAAGGTTATGGTAGAACAGGTTGAGGATGAAGAATTTAACCCGCCAACAATGCTCAAGAACCCGGCTGGAGTCAGGAACTTCGAACTGCTTACAACGACATTCGGAATTCCGAAGTACCACGAAATAGATCCAACACTCTTCATGTCGATATTCTTCCCGATATTCTTTGGAATGATGCTCGGTGATGTCGGTTATGGTCTCGCTGTCCTTGCACTTGCCCTGTTCCTCAAGGGTGTTTACAAGACGGAGGGCTGGCAGAGGCTGCTGAACATCCTCGTTTACTCCGGAATTTCGACAATAGCATTCGGTCTGATATACGGTGAATTCTTTGGAGCAGAAATCTTTGGGCCTGAGAGCATCTTCGGACTCAAAAACATCATGCCACTCTTCCCGAGAGCTGGCAGTGGTGAAATGGCTGAAATTGCGGCTTACGACGTAAAATTCCTGCTGCTGATAACACTGTTCATAGGTCTTGCAATGATAATCTTCGGCTTTGTGCTCGGTTTCATAAATGTGTACAGGGAGCACGGCTTCAAGGAAGCTCTTCTTGAGAAGGGAACTTGGATTTTCGGTATGCTCGGTCTCGGTTTTGCTATCGTTGGCTTCACCTACAACTTGGGTGTTTACCACCAGATTGCCTACTACACATTCCACATGCACAACGTTAACCCGCACTTCACGAAGCAGCCATCCCTGCCACTTCCAATAACGCCGGGCTGGCAGAACGGAGTTAACGTGTTCTACGTAATTGCTCTGCCTCTCGTTGTGATATGGCTGATAATGCTGCTGATGCACGAGATACCAAAGATGGGTGGAATTGGTGCAGTCATGGGTCTTGAGCTCCTCACGTACTTCGGACAGGTACTCAGCTTCGCTCGAATTCTGGCTATCGGTCTGTCTTCAGTTTACATAGCGTTCGTCGCCAACTTCATGGGCGGCATGATAATGAAGAAGGGCGGAGTGCTGATAATTGCAGGAATCCTTGTGATGCTGATATTCCACGGAATAAACTACCTGCTCGGTATCCTCGACCCAGGTCTGCAGTCCCTTCGATTGCACTACGTTGAGTTCTTCACGAAGTTCTTCGAGGGTGGTGGCAGACTCTTCAAGCCCTTCGGTAGGGTGAAGAGGTTTTTGGAGGACGAATAAGGGTGGAAAAGGTAGAATAAACGTGTTAAAAAAGGAGGTGAATGTAAATGGTGTTGGATATAGCAAAAGGTTTGATCGCAATCGGTGCTGGTCTCGCTGTTGGACTGGCTGGTATTGGTGCTGGACTCGGTGAGAGCGGAATCGGTGCAGCTGCAGTAGGAGCTACAGCAGAGG
>CAZUMR010000052.1:0-17736 GCA_964622075.1 uncultured archaeon
ACATTATAGAATTTATAGGTTGCTCTTTACTTTCTCCATGATAACATAAAAAACAATTTAAAAGCGGGCTCGACGGGATTTGAACCCGCGACCAGCGGCTTAAAAGGCCGCTGCTCTGCCTGGCTGAGCTACGAGCCCTCCTTTGCACTCTCTGCCAGACACTCGTTCAGGTTGTTTAAAAGTATTTTGGATGCAGACAGATTAAGTATCCAGCATCGAATTTCATAAAAAAGTCTTAATACTCCAGAACTGAGCTGCATACATGGTGGAAAACTCGAAGAGCGTGGAGTGTTTTGAAAAAGTAATGATGGCTGTAGATTTTTCGGAATGTTCACTCTCCATGCTCGAACACCTTGATGAACTTGAAAAAGCCGGAACTGAAGAGATAGTTTTCATCAGGGTCATAAATCTGACAAAGTTCACGGGCGCTGTTGCGGGATTCGACATAGACGCATGGGTGGAAATGCAGGAAGAGGAGGCAGTAAAGAAACTGGAAGAACTCGTAAAAAGGGTAGAAAAGTTCGGAATCAAGGCAAAGTTCGTTCACCCAATACCCGTAGGAGATCCTGTTGGAGAGATCGTTGAGGCCGCAAGAAAAGAGAATGTTTCGAGCATAATGCTCGCTTCCCGCGGCAAAAGCAGAATAAAGGAAATACTCCTTGGCAGTGTCAGCGAGGGTGTGATAAGAAAGGCCGACAGGCCAGTAATCCTCCTGAAAAGTGGAAAAGGTTGTTACTCAGGAAAGATGTTTAAAAAAATTCTGTATGCACACGATTTATCCGAACATTCAGCAAGAGTTGTCAGCTGTGTTAAAGAAGCGGCCCTTGCTGGGGGAAGAGATGTGGTCATACTGCACGTTGTGGAGAAAGGTGAAAAACATGAAGGAGATGAGAGCCTGCTGGATGAGGCAAAGGAAGAACTGAAAAGAGCAGGAATTGACGTTAAAGTACTTGTAAAGGAGGGTACTCCACACAAGGTAATACTGAGAACAGCTGAAGATGAAGAAGCCACAATGATTGCAATGGCCTCAAGGGGACTGGGGTTCATAGAGGGTATGATACTTGGAAGTACAACTGATGTCGTTACAAGAAGGTCGAAGGTGCCAGTTCTCGTTCACAAGTGCGCTGATTGATTTATTTACCTTAACCAGCTTAAAAATTTCAGAGCAAAACCAGGGCGATAAAATGATACTGACGACGTCAAGAAAACCGGGGAGAAAGACAAGGAGGTTTGCAAAGGTAATTTCAAGGTACTTTAATTGGACATACATTCAGAGAGGAAAAACTCCATCTCAGGAGTTTGGAAGTCGATACGCAATTGTTCAGGAAATAAAGGGAAACCCGGCAGTGCTAAAAATATACGATGGAGAGGAAGTGTTCTCAATGAGATTCAGTGTTGGCGAAATAAACAAAATCAAGATGGGGAGAGAAATACCCGTATTCTTCGGGAAAGTACCGTTTGCAAGATGTCTCAGGTATTTCAACGCCCTGAGTGCTGATGAGAGAGTTTCAAGAAAGGTTGCAAAATCTCTGCTGAGTCCAAAAAGCGTTTTTGTCAGAAAAAAGGATGACAGGCTTGTATTTGAATTAACTTACGACAGAAAAATCGTTACGAGGGTAATAAGCCATGAAAGGTGGATTTTCTGTTCTGGTAAAGTTCGACAGTAGGGAAGATGCAGAAGTTACTTACAGAGCCCTGAAAGTCGAACACTCTCAGCCCAATGCAAAACTTTATTTAGATGGGGATACGCTCAGGCTAATACTCCAGGCTGATGGGCTCTCGTCACTGAGAGCTGGAGTAAACACATGGCTCAGGTTGATAAAAGTGTGTAAAGATGTTGAAGAGTCTGTAAAAATTAAGTGAGAGGTGATATTCATGGGAGAACTGCCCCCACAGGTCCAGAATATGGTTGCCCAGATGCAGCAGGTTCAGCAGCAGCTCCAGGCTGTAATAGCTCAGAGAATGCAGGTAGAGGCCATGCTGAAGGAAACTGAGGAAGCTCTTGAGGAAGTAAAAAAGGCTCCAGATGATGCTCCCGTTTTCAAAGTTGCTGGTAGTGTGCTTGTAAGGGCAAGTAAAGATGAGGTAATAAAGGAGCTTGAAGAAAAGAAGGAAACGTATGAGGTCAGAATAAACACTCTCAAAAGACAGGAAGAGAGACTCAAGGAGAGGCTGGCAGAAATACAGAAGAAACTGCAGTCAATGCTATCCCCGCAGGCTGGCTAATTTATTTTTTTAACCTTAAAAGCATTAAAGAAATTAAAACAGAAACATGAAAGAGAAAGTAGAAATATTTCTGTGTTACCTTTCCTTCCATGTATCTCTGTTTTTTCTTGCACTCTTTTTACTGATGGCGTACTTCGTGAACGTTAAATGGATAATCGCAGCCCCCGTACCGTTGCTGGCAATGTTCATCAGCTACAAGAAAGGTAAAGGAGAAGTGTAGGAGTAAGAGAAACCGGGAATCGGGGGCGTTTAAATGCGTGCAGAATATGCACTTATCAGCGTAAGTGACAAAAGTGGACTGGAGGACTTTGCCTCAAAAATATCACAATACAGAACGATTCTGGCCACTGAAGGAACTGCAAGATATCTTGAAGAGAGGGGAATAAAAGTCAGGAGACTGTCAGAAATTACCGGAATAAAGGAAAGTAAAACTCTGAAAACCCTGCATCCAAATGTTTTCAGGATGATAGAGAGTGGAGAGATAGATATTGTCGTCGTTAATCTCTACACCTTCAGAGAGAATTTTGAAAGCATAGATATTGGTGGAGTAACACTGCTCAGGTTTGCAGCAAAGAACTGTTCCAGAGTGCTCGTTGTCTGCAGGCCAGAGCAATACAGAGAGGTAATCAGTTTTCTGGAAAGAAACGTTCTGGAAAGCAAAGAAGGTGTGAATTCAGGCAGCACGAATAATGAGAGCAACTCGGGAGAAAACCTGAGAAAGAAGTTTGCGTGCGAAGCTTTTAAGCTTGTAGCCCGTTATGATGAACAAATAGCCAGATGGTTCTGCTCAGAAGTCTATGCAAATCCAAACTCTACAAAACCTGAATGAGCGAATGATGAATGAATGATGAATGAATAATGAAGAATGAATGGGCAATCGGGTAAAAATCAGACAAAAAGGAGGTGATTTCGTATTCCGGAAAGGTCTGCATCAGCTGAAGCTTACGCTGCCGGGACTGTCGTTAACGCCCTGAGCACAGGGAAGGGTAGTGCCTTCGCCCTAAACATCAGAACAAGAGCTGAAGTTTCAGAGGGTAAAGCTAAAGAGAACATCCTTATCAGCGATGGAAAAAAGGGAAATCCTGCCATTTTAAACGAAATAATGAAAGAGCTAAAGGTCGATGGAGCTGTTGAGGCCAGAGTTGAGAGCAACATACCGAGGGGCAGCGGTCTCGGCAGCAGCAGTGCTCTCGTAAATGCCCTGATTCTGGCTCTATGCAGACTTTTCGAGCTTGAAGTGTCCCCTCTGGAAATTCTGAGGATGAATGCCAGAGTTTCGCTCAGGTGTGGAATAAGCTTTACCGGAGCGATGGACGATGCTGGTGCTTCGCTGCTTGGAGGTTTTGTCGTCACGGATAATGAAAAAATGGAGTTAATCAGACATGATGCAGAGGAGATGAGAGGCAATAGAGCAGCAATACTGATACCGAACTGGGGGAGAAAGGAGGTTACGCTGGAAAAGATGAGAAGCGGAGATACAAGCATAGTGGAGGCAGCATTTGAACTTGCGAAAGATGGTATGTACTGCGAGGCCATGAAGCTTAACTCAGATTACTGCTGTGCTGTGTTGAATTATCCGGACGAACCTGTAAGAATTGCAGAAAAAGCAGGATTATGTGCCGGACTTTCAGGAAATGGCCCGACTTACGTAGCTTACGGTACTTCTCAGGGGCTTGGAAAGATAATTGGTGAATGGACGGGCTTTGGAAAGGTAATTCTGACCACAATCCCGAAAAACCCGAGTTATGAACTGTGATTTTTTGTTTTAGTCTTTAGTTTTTAAATTTTAATTTTGTAAAAATATTATCAAATTGGCATAGAATCTATACATCAAGATTTCTAACTTCCTTGGAGTGTTCGATTATGAATTTTCTTCTTGCTTCAACGTCTTCGCCCATAAGTATTGAAAACAGTTCATCCGCTTTCCTTGCATCCTCTATTGTAACCTGAATCAGATATCTGTTCTCCGGATTCATCGTCGTTTCCCATAGCTGCTCGGGATTCATCTCTCCCAGACCCTTGTAACGCTGAACCTCCACCTTATCTCCAAGTCTCTTGAGGATGTCTTCAAGTTCTCTATCTGAGTATGCATAGTAAACTTTCTTCCCCTTCTTGATCCTGTACAGCGGCGGCTGGGCTATATATAGATATCCACTCTCTATCAATGGCCTCATGTACCTGTAGAAGAACGTTAACAGCAGCGTTCTGATGTGTGCTCCATCAACATCAGCGTCAGTCATGATGATAACTCTTCTGTACCTGACTTTTGTTATATCAAAGTCCTTACCTACTCCAGCACCTATGGCCGCGACTATCGCTTTTATTTCCTCGTTTTTCATCGCCTTGTTCATTCCAGCCTTCTCAACGTTAATTATCTTGCCTCTTATTGGCAGAATCGCCTGAAATCTCCTGTCCCTTGCTTGCTTTGCAGAACCTCCAGCACTCTCACCCTCGACTATAAACAGCTCCCTTTCTTCCGGTCTTCTGGAAGAGCAGTCAGCCAGCTTCCCGGGGAGAGTCAGGCCTTCCTTCTTCTTTCTGACGAGTTCTCTTGCTCTTCTTGCTGCTTCTCTTGCCTTTCTTGCAAGTATGCATTTCTCTATTATCTTCATTGCCTCACTTGGGTGCTCTTCCAGCCACTCGAGCATTCCGGAGTAAACTACTGAATCCACAGCCGTCCTTACCTCACTATTTGTGAGCTTGGTTTTTGTCTGACCTTCAAACTGCGGCTCAGGAACCTTCACAGAAACGACAGCTGTAAGCCCTTCCCTGATGTCTATTCCGCTGAGAGGCTTGAACTTCTTCACATGTTTTTTTCCGAACTCGTTTATAGCCCTCGTTAATCCTGCCCTGAAACCGGCAGCATGGGTGCCTCCCTCAACTGTGTTTATGTTATTTGCAAAAAACAGAACTCTCTCCACATCCGTATCCGTAAACTGAATTGCGACCTCAACTATTACCCCATTTCTCTCCCCGCTAAGGTAAATTACATCATGCAGTGTTGGCTTTCCGGAATTGAGTTTCTTAACAAATCCGACTATTCCATCCTCGTAACAGTAAACTTTTCTCTCACCTGTTCTTTCGTCGTACAGTTCAAGCTTTACACCCTTATTCAGATAAGCCAGTTCTCTCAGCCTCTGAGATACAATTTCCCAGCTGAACTCCGTAACTTCAAAGATCTCCTCATCCGGTTTGAACCTTATGTAAGTTCCAGTCCTGTCCGCCTTTCCAACGACCTTCAGCGGCTCTACGGGAATTCCTCTCTCGTACCTCTGATAGTACTCCTTCCCGTTCCTCCATACCCTTACTTCAAGCCATTCGGAGAGGGCGTTTACAACTGAAAGGCCGACTCCATGCAATCCACCGGATACTCTATACGCCTTTCTGTCGAATTTACCACCAGCATGCAGCTTTGTCAGCACTATTTCAAGTGCAGGTTTTCCAAGCTCGTGCATTTCAGTTGGAATTCCTCTCCCATCGTCTTCAACACTTGCAGAGCCGTCCTTATGCAGTGTCACCTTTATGTTTCTGCAGTAACCAGCAAGAGCCTCATCTATGGAGTTATCAACTATCTCCCAGAGGAGGTGATGGAGTCCTCTAACCCCAACACCTCCAATGTACATTCCCGGCCTCTTTCTAACGGCCTCAATATCACCAAGAACTTCGATGTGGGATGCGGAATACTCGTTTTTTTGGTTCTCTGTTTTGACGTCGCTTTTCATCACGTCAACTCTAACGGAAAGAGTAGATAAACCTTCTTGAATACTTCTAAGCAACTTTGCCAGATTACATAAAAAATTTCACCAGCAACCAAGCAAAAGTTTAACTATAGCTTTTAGCCAGCAAAAAATGTCAGAAATCCACCAGATTTGTTAGAGCTTAAAGGCTGAAAGCACGTGAAGGTAAAAGAGCATTTTTGAAATTATTCTCATGACTAATATTAACAAAAACTTAATATTGCCAAAGTTAATAAAAACGCCCGATGGAACTGCTCAGAATTCTTTCGTCGCCAAGGATCATAGACACTCTTTTAGCGTTAAAGGACAGCCCAAAAAAGAGAAACGAGCTAAAGACTGTCCTGAACGTTTCAACCTCACACATGGTACAGATACTCGGAAAGGCCACGAGCCTCAAACTTGTAGAGCAGAAAGGCGAATACTACACGATAACTCCAAAAGGCAGCCTCGTTTTGAGTGTATGTGAACTTGTTAAAGATTACGACAGGCTGATGGAAAAATTTGACGTTCTGAATGAGTACAGCTTTGATTTTCTGCCAGATTATCTTCTGGAAAGGCTGTATCAGCTCAGCAAAGCAAGAGTTGTTGAAAAGAAGGAGGACACATTCAGGCCGCACGAAGAGTTTGTAAAGGCAGTATTAGAGGCGAGAACGATTAAAGGTTACACGAGTATATTTTTCCCCGAGCACGTGAGTCTGTTTTCAAGCGTTGTTGATGAGAAAGAGTATGTCGGAATAATAGCCAGCAGAGATGTAATGAGAGAAATTCTCCTGAACTACAGAGATGAGCTCAAATGGGGTATCAGTAAGAAGAACGTGGGTTTTTATCTTTCGAAAAAAGATGTAAAATTTTCATTTATAGTAACTGATAAAGTTCTTATTTCGTATTTCTATTTCAGGAATGGTTTTTTCGACTACAGGAGAGAGCTGATTTGCAGTTCGAGCGATTGCATTGAGTGGGGGGAAGATCTCTACGAATACATGTTAGAGAGCTCGATAAGAGTCAGGCCGGAGAATGTAGATACCCTCGCACAGGAAATTCTCGAAGATTAGTTTTTCACATATCCTTGCAGACAGACTTTCCACTCTTTCAACCCAAGGTTTTAAATACTTCCTAACGTTAAACTGGCATCGTACACCATGTAAATTCAGAAAACTGTTAGTTTCCGCAATACTGCTGGTCACACATGTCAACTTATATCTATATTTCAGTTTTAAACCGACAATTAACGTAGAAAAATTTATATAGCATTGTTCCGGGGGTTGAACATAATAAAAAATTAAGTTTTGGGGTGTTGAGATGGAGAAAAAAGTAATAGACAGTCTTCTCAAGGTGGAGGAAATCTACGAGCCTCCCGAAGAAATAAAGGAAAAGGCATGGGTAAAGGACGAAAGTGTATATCAGAAGGCAGAGGAGGACTTCATTTCATTCTGGGATGAGATAGCAAAGAGCGAAGTAGAATGGTTCGAACCGTACGACAAGGTTCTGGACGATAGCAACCCGCCGTTTTACAAGTGGTTTGTAGGAGGTAAGATCAACATAACTTACAACTGTCTCGACAGGCACGTAAACAGCTGGAGAAAGAACAAGGCAGCCATAATCTGGCAGGGAGAGCCAGAAAATGAGGTCAGGGTAATAACGTACTATGAGCTTTACAGGAGAGTTTGCAGATTCGCAAACGCCCTCAAGGATCTTGGAGTGAAGAAGGGAGACAGGGTAACGATCTACATGGGAATGGTTCCAGAGCTGCCAGTAGCCATGCTTGCATGTGCAAGGATCGGAGCTATTCACAGCGTTGTGTTTGGAGGATTCTCTTCCTCTGCTCTCAGAGATAGAATAAACGATGCAGAGGCAAAGGTCGTAATAACGATGGACGGATTTTACAGGAGAGGCAAGGTAATAGAGGCAAAGAAGATAGTTGACGATGCTCTGGAGGATGCACCAAGTGTCCAGAATGTGGTGGTTCTGAAGAGAGTTGGAAACGAGATAAACATGGAGGAAGGAAGAGACCTCTGGTGGCATGATATACAGTACGGTGTAAAGCCAGAGTGTGAGCCAGAGGTCATGGATGCTGAGGATCCACTGTTCATTCTGTACACCTCTGGAACTACAGGAAAGCCCAAGGGTGTCCTGCATGTGCATGGAGGTTACAACGTTGGAACGCACATTACAACAAAGTGGGTTTTTGACATAAAGGACGAAGACATATACTGGTGTACTGCAGATATAGGCTGGATTACAGGTCACAGCTATGTCGTTTACGGGCCTCTGAGCAATGGTGCCACTGTCCTAATGTACGAGGGAGCCCCAGACTATCCAAAGCCAGACAGATGGTGGAGCATAATCGAGAGGTTTGGTGTTACCATACTTTACACAGCCCCAACTGCAATCAGGTTCTTCATGAGACTTGGGGAGGAGTGGCCAAAGAAGCACGACCTGAGCACTCTAAGATTGCTTGGAACTGTTGGAGAACCCATAAACCCCGAAGCTTGGAAGTGGTACTACAGGGTTATTGGAGGAGAGAGATGCCCGATAATGGACACATGGTGGCAGACTGAGACTGGAATGTTCATGATCACACCACTGCCGGGAGTTACAAAGCTCAAGCCCGGTTCTGCAACGAAGCCGTTCCCCGGAATAAAGGCAGAAGTCTGGGATGAAGATGGAAATCCATGCCCGCCAAACGTTGGTGGAAAGCTTGTCATAACAAGACCGTGGCCTTCGATGCTCAGAACTCTCTGGGGAGATCCGGACAGGTATGTAAGGGTTTACTGGAGCGCCTACCCCGGAAAGCTCGTTTACTTCAGTGGAGATGGTGCAAGAGTTGACGAGGACGGCTACTTCTGGATACTCGGAAGAGTTGACGACGTTCTTAATGTCAGCGGACACAGACTTGGCACTGCAGAAATCGAGAGTGCACTGGTAGCCCACAAGGCTGTCAGTGAAGCTGCAGTCATTGGAAAGCCGCATGAGGTTAAGGGAGAAGTTCCCGTAGCTTTCGTTGTTCTGAAGGCAGGATTTGACCCGACACCAGAGCTCAAGAAGGAGCTCAAGCAGCACGTCAGAAACCTGATTGGACCAATAGCAGTACCTGAGGAAATCCACTTCCTTGAAAAGCTACCAAAGACAAGAAGCGGTAAGATCATGAGAAGAATTCTGAGGGCAATAGAGAAGGGCGAAGCAATTGGAGACGTTACCACTCTTGAAGACACGAGCGCAGTTGAAGAGGTTAAGAAGAAGATAACCGAAGAGTAACCTATAACTTTTTGTTTTTATTATTAATTTATTTATTGAATTTAAATCTGATTTTAAAATTCAAAGAGCTTTCTCTGTGAAACCTCTTCAACTATCCTGTCGAGCGTCTTCCACTTCACCCTGATGTGTTCAGGAAAGCAGCCTTTTTCCCTGTAATAGTTCTTCAGGAACTCTACAGTCCTTGGATCAGCAGCATAACCACTCCCAAAATCGCCAAGCTCCTTTTTAATTTCCTCAATTCTTCTGTCCCTGATTACCTTGGCAACTATGGATGCAGCAGCCACCTCCACCCTCCTTGAGTCAGCCTTGTGCATGGCTATGCATTTAACTCCAGTCTCATCACTCAGCCTTCTGCCAAGCCTGTCACTATTAACGTCAGAGCTGTCAACGTAAGCGATGTCTGGTTTCAAAGCAGATATTATTTCAGAATACGTCCTGTAAAGAATTTCATTTATTGTCTGTTTTTCCATCATTGCATTCAGTTCTTCGGCCTCAATAACCCTAACCTCAACATCGCATGACTCAACTATAACTTCATAAAGCTGCTCTCTCCTCTTCCTCTCAAGTTTTTTCGAATCCTTAACTCCGATTTCCTTCAGCCTCTCAAATGTCTCACCACTCCCTGCCACTCCACAGACAACCATGGGTCCTATTACCGGTCCCTTCCCTGCTTCATCAACACCAGCTATCTTACCCACCATCTTCACAGCACATCAGCCCTTTTCAAGGCTTTCAATAAACTCAAGCACCGCCTTCAGATCGTTTGAAATCTCAACGTCCGGCTTCATCATCAGGTAAGCAGTATCTCCAAGTTCGACCTCCTTAATGTTCTCAGGCTTTTCAAGCTTATCCACAGTTTTCTTAAACCTCTCAATAGCTGCATCACTCCCCCTAACATTGAACTCAGCACCTCCAGCAGAGATCTCTGTATAACCGTCAAACTTTCTGGATCTGAAATATCCTTTCTGGACTGCGTGAAACTTCTTGTATTTCCCGCTAACCTTAAGAATTAACTTGTCATGTCTGCTTGTTATCAGAGAGATCGGAAAGTAAAGCAGACTCTGCCTCGGCAGAAGTGTCAGGATGAACTCGTACTTCCTGCTACCTTTCCTGTAATAGGCCCTATATCCAACATAACCACCAATCCAGACGTAGTTCCTGTCTTCTGGCTTTATCAGCTTTTCAATCTCCCCAAGGTAGTGCCTCATTAACAGAAGGTTTATCCTCCTTCCGTGAAAGAACTGGTAAGTTGTAGCTCCCGCAAGAGCAATTACGGCAATTATCAGCCAGCTCATGGAAGACTCTCCGCTATGATTTTCAAACGTTCCAAACCTGTCTTTTCCGTTTTGCCAACCACGTAAACCCTATCACACAGCTCTCTGAACTTCTCAAGATTTACATCACCCTCAACCCTGTTAACTATCAGGGCATGGAGTTTCAGACCCAGTTCTTCAAGAGTTTTCTTTGCTCTCATCATTTCAAGATAGGACAGCTCATCTGGATTTACCACTCCAAAAATTCTGGACTCTATGATTTTTTCTTTTAACCAGTCGGTATCTTCTTTCATTTTAAGCAATTCCTTCATCACACCATCTTCCTCTTCTCTTGATGGCAGATCGTAGTTTTTCCCAGAGATACTTTCGATTGTCCTTCTCCTGTCAAGAATTGCTTTTCTAAGCTCTATCAGCTTTTCAAGCCAGACTGATGTCACGTTTGGCAGAGATAAAACTCTGAGAGTTAAACCGGTTGGAGGAGTGTCAAAAACAACTGCATCGTAATCGCTTCTGATGTAGGTACTCAAAGCCTTCAGAATTGCGTATTCCTCAACACCGGGTGAGTACTTGAGCACGTCAAAGTACCTGTCCAGATTAATTACTTCAATATATTTATAAATCTTTTTTAAGTTTGAAACCATTTCGTTTAAATATTCCCTAACAACATTATCTATGTTTACCTCCACCGCCCAGAGGTTGCCCAAAACTTCCTTCGGTCTGTCATCAAGCTTTAAACCTAACACATCTCCAAGATTGTGAGCAGGATCTATTGAAACAACGAGAGTTCTGAATTTCTCTGAAAGTTTCAGAGAGAGTGCTGCAGAACACGTCGTTTTTCCAACCCCGCCCTTACCGATCATGAAGTAACGCCCGCGCATTAAACCACCCTTTTTCATAACTCTTTTCTCTTTTTATAGCATATATATTCTATAGCAAAATTAAAAAGTAAAGTTAAAATAAAATTAAATGTCAAAGATGCTGGCGATCTCTCCAAGACATATTCCGTCAGACCTCTCAAGCATCACCCTGAGTTCCCTCTCCATGTGAGGCAAGATTTTTGCAGCCACCGGAGTTGGTGGAGTTGGCAGACCAACCATGGATCCAAGTACCATCAGAGCGAAAACGTTCTCAAGCTCCTTCAGTTCAAACTCTATGTATTCCACCGATCTCTGTTTAAACGATGTCGAAAATCCTGTCAGGAATTTTGCCGCATCACGAAGGAACTTCCGAATACTCATTTTCGCCCCTCCTGTAAGCCGCCACGAAGTCCGAGAACAGCATGAAGTTAAGTAACAGGCTTATGAACAGTATCACTGAAACATCTATACCCGGTCTGACCACTGCTATGAACCAGATTATGGCCACCGTTACCGTAACCCACAGGAACAGAGCTGGAATTAGCACTGCAAGATTCCAGGCCCCTCCAGGCTTTGCCACCCTTATCACCCACAGAGCAGCAGTCATCAGAGCTATAGATGCAAGAAGCTGATTCATTCCACTGAAAGCAGGCCATATAATGAGCCAGCTCTTGCCCAGTGCCATCCACGCACCAACTGCAGCGGGTATTAAAGATGCCACCCATCTGTTTCCAAAGATGCTCCCTGCTTTCAGCGGATCGAAAATCTCCTGCAACGTGAACCTTGCAAGTCTCGTGGCAGTGTCAAGAGTTGTGAGAGCGAAAGCTGCCACCCAGAGCCCGGCAAAAGCGTTTCCGATGCCCACCGGTATTCCGAATGCATCTTTCAGTCCGTAAGCGTAACTCTTGGTGAATATTCCAACCTTTCCTACTTTTTTAGCGACAGTTACAGCGTAAATGTTGCCCCAGTTCAGCGTGTTAACGTTAAGACCCATGCTCTTGAACACAGCAAGGCCGTAAACGGCTATGGACACGATTACTATGGTAGAAAGGAAACCTTCCGTGAACATTCCACCGTATCCAATCAGCAGTCCGTGAAGTTCGTTGTCAAGCTGCTTTGATGTCGTGCCCGAGCCAACTATGGAGTGAAAGCCTGACAGAGATCCGCAGGCTATTATAAGTGGAATCGTTGGCCAGAAGGGAGAAGGTTTGCCTCCAATTACCCTTGCACTGAAGGTCGTAAAGGCTGGGGCTGTCAAACTCTTTCCTATCAGCACAAAAGCCGCCCCTCCAAGCAGCAACCCTGCCCAGAGTATGTAAGCATTCAGATAATCTCTTGGCTGCAGGAGAACCCAGACTGGAAGGGCTGAAGCGACCACGCTGTAAACGAAGAGTACGAAGATCCATGTCTCGTAGCTTGCTTTCACCGGATACCTGAATCCAGCCACAACTGCCAGAACGAGCAGTGTCAGACCAATTGCAGTGGATAGATAGAAGTTCATCTTCAATCTATACATCAACACACCTGTAATCACTGCAACGCCGATGAAAAGTATGGAGGCAGTTGCAACTGCAGGTATTTTGCTGAATATTCCTGCTATAACCGACATAAATGCCGCAAGTACAAGGATCAGAGCAAAGAAGATGTAAACTTCGAACGTGTAGCCCGTTCTCTTGCTCATCAGCTCTCCAGCCAGCCACTGTATCGATTTTCCATCACTTCTGACAGAGCTCATGAGGGCAAGATAATCGTGTACAGCTCCGATGAAAACGTTTCCAAACCAGACCCACAGCAATCCCGGAAGCCAGCCCCACGCCATTGCTACTGCCGGCCCCACTATAGGCCCCGCACCGGCAATACTGGCAAAGTGATGTCCGTAGAGCACTGCAGGATGTGTTGGTACGTAATCAACGCCATCGTAGTGCTTGTGTGCAGGAGTTGGCCTCGATGGATCTGCCTTTACCACTTTCTTTTCCAGAGCTTTTCCGTAGAGAAAGTACATGGATACGTAAATCCCTATTGCCACAAGCACTATTTCACTTGCTAACATGTTACTCACCAGCAGCCGGTAATGCAGCAGGTTAAAAAGTTTGTTTGTTCGAGGGTTTAGCTGTTCATCCTTTCAAAACAGTTTTAGTTTACAATAAAATCCACAAAAATCCATAAGTAAAATCGGTAAAACCATCAAAATTCTCAAACCCGGAAAAGGAGAAATAAAATGACAGAATCTCAGAACCCCATTTTTGGAAGTCCTTTTATTGGCAGCTTTCCAAGCTTGCCCTTCTTTACCTTCTTCATGACGTTCTTCATAGTCTTGTAATACTTCAGAAGTTCCCTGACTTCCTGAGGAGATGTCCCTGAGCCTATGGCTATTCTCTTTATGCGGGATGAGTCGATTATCTTCGGATTTAACAGCTCCTCCTCAGTCATGGAGTCCATTATGACCTTAAACCTCTTCATCTTCTCCTGAGTCATTTCAGCCATCTGATCATCCATTTTCAGACCAAAACCAAACGGCAGCATGTCCAGAATTTTGCTTATTGGCCCCATTTTTCCCATGGCCTCTATCTGCTTGTAAACATCCTTGAGAGTAAAAGTTCCTTTCATAAATGCCTCAGGATCTAAGTCCTCCTCCTTAACAACTCTCTCCACCTTTTCAAGCAACGCCTTTATGTCACCCATTCCAAGAAGTCTCGAAACAAAACCGGCCGGGTCAAAACGTTCAAAGTCCTCGACTTTCTCTCCAGTACCTATAAACGCTATGGGAATTCCTATCTCCCTTGCAGCAGAGAGAGCTCCGCCACCCTTGGCAGTTCCGTCAAACTTCGTAATTATTATCCCGTCTATTCCAATAGCCTCGTGAAACGCTTTTGCCTGTTTGCTTGCAAGCTGACCCATTGCTGCGTCCAGAACGAGCAGCTTGTAATCGGGCTGGGTAGCGTTGGCTATGGCTATCATCTCATCTATCAGCTCCTTCTCAAGAGCGTGCCTGCCAGCAGTGTCTATTATGATCATATCACAGTCCCTGAGAGCTTTTAAACCGTTAACAGCTATTTTTACAGCATCCTTGCTGTCCTTTTCTCCGTAGAACTTTATCCCGTACTTCTCTGCAAGCTGCTTTAGCTGATCGTAGGCCGCAGGTCTCCAGGTATCAGCCGTAACAACACCTGTTTTGAGACCCTTATCCTTGAAGTACTTGGCAAGCTTAGCAGTAGTTGTTGTCTTACCACTCCCCTGCAATCCAACGAGCATAATTCTGGCTTTCCTGAGAGGAATGTCGAGTCCCTCTCCGATTCCCTTCATCAGTTCTTCGTAAACTATTCTTATTATGTGCTCTTTTACATTTAAGGTTGGTAGCACCTCTTCACTCAAAGCTCTTTTCTTTATAGCTTCGCTTATCTCCTTGACCTGTCTCACGTTTACATCGGCTTTCAGCAGAGCCCTCTGAATATCCCTCACAATTTCCTCGACGAGGGCCTTATCGACCGTACTTGATCTTGCTATCTTTCTCACGACGTCCTTGAGTGCCTCTAACGCCATGGTTTCACCTTGAATAGGCATTTTCCCCGAAAGGATATAAATTGTGCGACTCGCTCTGATCGATTTTTGACCGGAGAGTGCTAAAAAGTGTACCAAAAACATTATATAGAACTACATATCTACCAATACCTCGAAGAATCAGGAGACATAACGAGATACCAATAACTGAACGTTAGTAAAAATGTAAAAATGGGAGGAGGTGAGAGGGTATGGCAACCCTGCAGGGAACTCCGGTATTGATTCTGAAGGAAGGAACCCAGAGGACTACTGGTAGGGATGCACAGAGACTGAACATAATGGCTGCAAGGGTTATAGCTGAGGCTGTAAGAACTACTCTTGGTCCAAAGGGCATGGACAAGATGCTTGTTGACAGCCTTGGAGATGTCGTGATTACGAACGATGGTGTTACAATACTCAAGGAAATGGATGTTGAGCACCCGGCTGCCAAGATGATCATAGAGGTTGCAAAGACTCAGGAGGACGAGGTAGGAGATGGAACCACAACTGCTGTCGTTCTGGCTGGAGAGCTGCTCAAGAAAGCTGAGGAGCTGCTCGATCAGGACATTCACCCAAGCATAATTGCAAGAGGTTACAGGCTCGCATGCGAGAAGTGCATGGAGGTTCTTGATGAGCTTGCAATGGACATTGATGTAAACGACACCGAGACTCTCAAGAAAGTAGCCGCCACTGCAATAACGGGCAAGCACGCTGAGTACGCAGTAGATCACCTGAGCGGAATTGTTGTGGATGCTGTCAGAAAGGTTGCCGAGGAGAGAGGTGGCAGATATTACGTCGATGATGATGCAATAAAGCTCGAGAAGAAGCAGGGTGGTAGCGTTGAGGACACGGAGCTCGTTGACGGTATCGTGCTTGACAAGGAAGTCGTACACCCCGGAATGCCAAGGAGAGTTGAGAACGCAAAGATTGCAGTACTCAAAGCAGCCCTTGAGGTCAAGGAGACCGAAACTGATGCGGAGATAAGGATTACTGATCCAGAAATGCTCCAGAAGTTCATAGAGCAGGAAGAGAAGATGATAAAGGACATGGTTGACACTCTCGTAAACGCCGGAGCTAACGTTGTCTTCTGCCAGAAGGGTATCGATGATCTTGCCCAGTACTACCTTGCAAAAGCAGGAATACTTGCAGTGAGGAGGGTTAAGCAGAGTGACATCGAAAAGCTTGCCAAGGCAACAGGTGCCAAGATAATCACCGACCTGAGAGACATCAGCAGCGAAGACCTTGGAGAGGCAGAGCTTGTAGAAGAGAGGAAGGTCGGAGACGAAAAGATGGTATTTGTGACTGGATGCAAGAATCCAAAGGCTGTCACGATACTCATCAGAGGTGGAACAGAGCACATTGTTGACGAGGTTGAGAGGTCACTCACAGACTCAATAAAGGTCGTAAAGACTGCTCTCGAGAGCGGTAAGGTTGTGGCTGGAGGTGGAGCTCCAGAGATTGAGCTCAGCCTCAGACTCAAGCAGTGGGCACCAACACTTGGTGGCAGGGAGCAGCTTGCAGCCGAAGCATTCGCAAATGCTCTGGAGATCATTCCAAGGAGCCTCGCTGAGAACGCTGGACTTGACCCAATCGACATACTCGTTGAGCTGAGGAAGGCTCATGAGAATGGAGAGAAGTACGCTGGAGTCAACGTGTTCAGCGGTAAGATTGAGAACATGAAGGAGCTTGGCGTGCTTGAGCCACTGAGGGTCAAGAAGCAGGCAATAAGCAGTGCTACCGAAGTGGCAATCATGATCCTCAGAATCGACGACGTCATTGCTGCCAAGGGCATAGAGAGCGGCAAGGAAGGAGAGGAGGGCGGAAGCGAGGAAGGAGAGTCAGAGAGTGAATTCTAATTTTCTTTAAAATTTTTATCTTGCCTTCTGGCATTGCTGGAGTTACTTCTGCTGTTGCTCCCTGTTCTGACTGTTTTGACTTTGTTCCGATTTAAGGTAGAGAATTTCTGGGATTTAAAAGAAAGTTACAAAAACACCGGGTTTTCCTTACAATCAATTTATTATTCCTGTTAATTTATCCTGGATTTTTCTATGCCAATAGTATAATTCAATAAAATTTAAATATCTATCCTCACCAAATGAGCCAGAACTTTTATAGTTTAATGGAGGGGGTAGTATGAAAATAGACTTGGGAAAAACAATAAAAGATCCATTTGAAATAATCCAGCAAAATCCACAGATATTCGTTCCCTCTGTCCTGCCGTTTATTTTGACATTCATAACTATTTTCTCAGCTGGTGGAGCTTTGCTGTCGCCTATAGCTTTGATGACACTTGGAGCGGTGGCAATAGTCCTTTTCATACTAACGATACTTTCATTTTTAATAGCAGATGGGGCTACTACATACATGGCTTTTTTACAAATAAAAGGCGAAATGCCTGACTACATGGTTGGAATTAACGCAGCCTTAGAAAGGCTTGGCGCCTTACTCTTAGCATCCTTAATTGTCGGCGTTGTAGGAGCGATTGGACTTATCGCATTCGTGATTCCGGGACTGATATGGCTGGTTCTAACAGCGTTTACAATTCAAGCCATAATGATCGACGGAATGGATGCGATGGACGCGATAAAACACAGCATAAATCTGGTAAAGAGCAACGCGGGAGATGTGATAGTGTTTCTAATAGTTCTTATGGTCGTCACATCGATAATAAGGATTGCTTTGGGCATTATACCGTTAATTGGCCCAGCCATTGGAGCGTTAGTCGTGTCAACGTATTCATCCATAGCCCTGACAATCGCGTATCTTCAGCTTAAATCCTAAATCCTGAACAAGTCCTGTAATTTATTATAAACCTAAATTAAACCGAACACTCCCCACTACGAAATCTCA
>CAZUMR010000053.1:0-13579 GCA_964622075.1 uncultured archaeon
ATTTCGATGACGTTTGTGACGGTAGTTTAATTAGTCTCCGGGTTGAACTTCTTTCATGCCGAAGGAGATAAAGATAAAGGTCCCGACACCGGAAGACGTTGTCTCTGAAGAGTTCGTCAAGCATCTGGCGAACGCTTACAAGGAGCTGCTTTTAGCTGCCAAGTGCCTGATAGACAACCAAATAAAGAAGGTGGAGGAGAAGGCCGAAAACCCCAGAGAGTTGAAGAAAATAGAGATTGAATAAATACTTATTTTTTATGTTTTTGAATTATACATGTGTTCCGGTGTGGAATTTAACACGGAATTTAACACAAAGCATTCTGGATGGCTAAAAGTAAACATAAATATTTTTTAATCCTGCTTATGGCAACGACAAATCTATGCTTTACATTTTTATTGATGAATGTGGTGATCTGGGATTTACGAAGAAATCCACGAAATACTACGTAATTGCCAGTGTCGAAACGAGAAATTTGTTAAGACTATCCAGAACAATTAAAAAAGTAAGAAAAACCTTACGTAAAAAGAAGAAAAATATCCCAGAGTTTAAATTTGCGAGATCTGATGATGTAACTCGGAAAAGGCTTCTGGAAAAAGCAGTAGAGGAAGATCTACTTTTCTCTGCAATTATTCTTCAGAAACAAGCGGTTTATGAATATTTACGGAATAGAAAAGATAAGCTACACAACTATCTTGCAGAATGTATAGCCGAATCTTTAGTGGAGTACAGTGATGAGAAGAAATTTAAGTTAATCATAGATAAGTTTATAATGAGTAAAGAAAGGAGAAAAGAATTTAATTCACATCTGCTGAATAGTTATAAATATTCAAATCCGCCAAAAATTGAAATTACGCATGAAGATTCTCAGCGACATTCAGGTTTACAAATTGCTGATTTTGTGGCTGGTGCAGTTTTTCAGTATTATGAACGGGGAAGACGTGAATTTTACGAAATTGTTAAACCAAAGTTAAGGCTGGAATTAAAAAAATGGTTTTAGGACGGCCCCGTCCTACTTCATCCCACCCCGCTTACGCGGGCCTCATCGTTTCGGACGGAGGGGGATGTTTACACATCCCGACCTTACCCGCCAATACGCGAGAGTATTCTGGATTTCTTGTTTTTGTTAGCTATTTTACTGTATTTTACTATCGTATTTAAGTTTTTTGTTATTGCTCAGCTATCGATCATTCAGTCCCGTTAGAGTGCGGGGGGAGGGATTTGAACCCTCGAACCCCTACGGGACGGGACCCTAAATCCCGCGCCTTTTCCTGACTCGGCAACCCCCGCACAAAAACAGAAAATAGCCCCGCCCGGATTCGAACCGGGGTCAGGGGATCCAGAGTCCCCCAGGATTGACCACTACCCCACGGGGCTACAAACTATCGCTGTATTCAATCCCCGGACAATATATGAAACTTTTGGTCTCTGTGTTTTTGTTGTTCTGGTTAACAGAATTCCAAAAAGTTTTTATTTTAGACTACTCCAGCTCAACCAGTGGCGGGTAATTTCAAACACCGATTTTGAAATCGTTGCCGAAAGCTATTAATTTGAAAACGTCATTATGTATTGCAGGTGATAGCATGCCAGACAGACCGGAAGACTTTGATGAGGTTCTGCAGAAGAAGATATACAAAATTCTGGAGGAAGCGAAGGTCCCGCTCATAACCTCCGAAATAGCGGAGAAACTAAATCTTGAAAGGAGGGTAGTCCTCAGGAGGTTGCAGAGAATGGCAATAGAAGGTAAAGTTAAGGGAAGAAGAATTGACGCCGCGAATGGAATATGGATCTGGTGGCTGTAGTCCTTTTTTGGTTTTGCCAGATTTACCATTTTACGATTTTTACAAAACGTTAAAAAACTTTCAGACAAACATACCTTTTGGAGGTGTTTTTGAACCGCTCTTCTTTACAGCAGCCTTAAGCAGATCTTCCGTCGTAACGAAGTCTCTACCCTCTGCTATGGCTCTGTGCAGTGCAGATTTCAGGACCTTTTCCACTATATCTCTTCCGGAGAACCCCTCTGTTATTCTTGCCACCTCGCCAAGCTGCGCTTTAACTTTAAGTGGAAACTCTCTCAGATTTTTCCTCATTATCTCAAGCCTCTCCTCGTAATTTGGCAGTAAGAACTCTATTTCCTCTTCAAATCTGCTCCTTATGGATGGGTCTATCATCTCAGCTCTGTTTGTGGCTGCTATCGTGCATATGCCCTCTCTGCTCTCAATTCCGTCAAGCTCTGTCAGCAGAGCATTTACTATTTCGGAAACGTCCCCCCTGAGCTCCTGATATGACCTGTCAAGAGCTATGGCATCGAACTCGTCAAGGAAAACTATGCATGGGGAAAGCTGGGACGCTCTCTCGTAGAGCTCGTGAATTCTCCTTGCTCCATCTCCAACGTGCTCGCCTATCAGTTTTGTTGACTTTATTGACAGGAATGGCACTCCCGCCTCGTTTGCAAGGGCCTTTGCTGTCATCGTTTTTCCCGTTCCCGGAGGTCCGTAAAACAGCACGTTCCTTGGAGACCATTTTCCAAACTTCTCCGGATTTTTCAGATACTCAAGAATTACTCTGACCTTCCTCTTCGCATCTTCCTGCCCAACGACATCGCTGAGCTTAACGTTGGTTACTATTTCTGTTTCTATCTCTCTGTTTGCCGGTTCTACGAGTATTATCGTTGATTCGGAAATAACTCCATACTCCGGCTCAGCACTTTCAACTTCGAAAGCAAAATCCGGAAACATTCTCATGTCAAAAAGTAGCATGCCCTTGGAGACTACCTCCCCCTTCCACTGGTCTTTAGCATACCTGTCGAAGACTTTTGGATTATCCACTACCGGGTATTCGTGATAGCTTGCCTTCAAAGGATACCCAAGCGGGCGGAGTATCAGGTACTTGAGCTCTCCCGTCTTCCTTTTTCTCCTTGTTTCTGGTTGTGTCTTAATCTCATCCATTTGACACAAACGTTTTCAACCTGCTAAATATCCTTTGCCCATGAGACTGTTCATAGCAGTTGATGTCAGTGATGATGTTAGAGAAACCCTGAAACCTGTACTTTCAGCACTCTCCAGATACAGGGGAGTTAAGGCAGTAGAGCCTGAAAACGTTCATGTAACTCTACTTTTCCTTGGAGAAGTCCCGGAATCGAGAGTTGGTGTCATCTCTGACAGACTCAGCAGAGTCGCAGAAAACTTCGAACCGTTCAGGGTAAAGCTCGGTAATATCGGGTTTTTCCCGAACCGGCAGAAGCTGAGGGTAGTGTGGGTCGGAGTGGAAGGTGTGGAGGAGGGCAAGGATCTGGCACCTCTTGCAAATGCTGTTAGAGGGGAGATGAAGAGACTTGGTTACAGGGATGATAAGGAATTTGTTGCACACATGACTCTTGCAAGAATCAAGAAAATAACTCCTCAGGAGAAAAAGAGACTGCTTGAAGAGCTTGAAAGCTTCGATTTTGAGGGTGAATGGACTGTCAAGGACTTTAAACTCAAGCAGAGCAGGCTTACACCAAAAGGACCTGTGTACTCTGATGTGTCTGTGCACACTTTGGGGTGATTCCATGGAGGAATCTGATGAATTGAAAGAAGTCCTGTCCGATGCCTTAAATCTCGTTGTTCCGGATGAGGAGGAGAGAGAAAGAGGCAGGAAAGCTGAAAGAACTCTCAGAGAAAGACTTGATGGTCTTATTGAGTGTTATGGTGACATCTCATACGAATTTGTGGGTAGTTATGCAAGGGATACGTGGTTGAAAGGGAGTCTTGAGATAGACGTTTTCCTGCTGTTTCCAGCTGACTGCAGCATTGAACAGCTTGAGAAAACAGGACTTGAGATTGGAATGAAGGTTGTTGACGAGTACGAGCTCAGGTATGCTGCCCATCCTTACGTCCACGGAAAGGTTGAGGGCGTTGAGGTTGACATCGTTCCGTGCTACCGCATAAAGAGTGCGAGCGAGATAAGGACAGCTGTTGATAGAACTCCTCTGCACCACAGGTGGCTGAAGGAGAGAATAAAGGGGAAGGAAAATGAGGTCAGACTGCTGAAGGGATTTTTAAAAGCTGGAGGACTTTACGGGGCTGAGTACAGGGTTAAGGGATTTTCGGGATATCTGTGTGAGCTGTTAACAGTTTTTTACGGCTCCTTTATTGAAACGGTTAGAGCTGGTAGAGAATTCAGGAGAGATCTCGTCATAGATGTTGGAAAAAGGAAGGTTTACAGAAAAAAGGGAAATGACAGAATATTCGTCGTCGATCCCGTTGACGAGAGGAGAAACGTGGCGGCCAATCTGAGTCTGGACAATCTGGCAAAGTTCGTTCAGAGGTGCAGATCATTTCTTTCCAGCCCGGGCATCAATTACTTTGCTGCAAGAAGTGTGGAATTAACAGAAACGGAGTTAACAGAGTTAACGGAAGAGCTTGTAAAAGAGCTTGACAGGAGGTACGTTTACTGCCTCGTTACGAAAAGACCGGACATAGTGGAGGATAACCTCTACACGCAGCTTGAGAGGGGTGAGAGAAAGATCTTTGAGCACCTTCAGCGTCTTGGATTTTCTCCTCTTCGCTCGATGAGCTTTGCTGATGAGGAGAAGTGTTACATACTTGTGGAGGTGGCAGTTAGAGAGCTATCTCCCGTAATCAGGAGGATGGGACCTGTTTTTGAAGATGAAAAGAACGTTGAGAGATTTCTCAGGAAGTGTGAAAGCAGGAATCAGAAACCTTTCATAGAAGATGGCAGGTTCTGGGTGTATGCTGAGAGAGGAGTGAGGATAGCCGGTGATGCCATGAAATCTTTTGCGGAGAAGGAGTGGCGGGCTTTTGGTAAGAATCTTGGTGAATGTGTTAGAGACGGTTTTGAAATCCTTGAGGGCAGACGTGTTACGGAATGTCGTAACGCTGAAAAACTTGCGAAGTTTCTTGGTCTAATCTCTGATGTGGGGGTGTGAGTTTGGAGGTTATAGACGATCCATTCAGAGATCATCTTGGAATAGAGGTAGTTGAGGTCGGTGAGTTTTACGCTGTTCTTGAGTGTGAGCTGAGGAAGGAATATCTGAATAAACTTGGGACGGCTCATGGAGGATTCATAGCATCTCTGATTGATTCAGCAATGGGCGTTGCTGCAAACTGGGATGGAAACACGAGGTTTGCTCTGCACATCTCTGTTGACTTTCTTAGTCCAGGATATGAGGGCGAGAAAATCAGAGCTGTGGCAAGAAAGTGTGGTGGTGGGAGAAACATCGTTTTTCTTGAAGTCGAGGTGTTGAGTGTTGAGAGGGGAAGAACTCTTGCAAGAGCGAGCGGGATAGTTTACGCTGGAAGGATGCCGGACAGGAGTAAAACGGGAAAAAGTTAGGTACTGTTAGCATGAGATTAAATCATGCAGCCCGTGGAGCTTGAAGAGATTGTTGAATTCCTCAAAGAAAGAGGGTACGAAGTGGAGAGAGATGTAACAAGAGGTTTTGAATTCAACTCCGAGTACGTTGAGGTTTTTGCAAATGCGGTTGGAGTAACAGGAGATTTTAGATATGTAATGGTTCGAAGGGAGGAGAATTCGCGACCTCTGTCTCCACTTGAAAGGTTCAGCGTGGCAGTGGCGAGACTCCTTGACGTCAGGGGTTTTGCTGTAACGAGCAATGGAGAGGAAGTAATGTGCCTCAGGGTGGATAACGGGGAGAAGGTAAGTCTTAACGACATACCGGAAGCTGAGGAAGCCAGACCGTTTGACTTTGATTTTG
Organism: uncultured archaeon; assembly: GCA_964622075.1. Taxonomy (GTDB): domain Archaea; phylum Halobacteriota; class Archaeoglobi; order Archaeoglobales; family Archaeoglobaceae; genus WAPX01. The sequence continues at coordinate 5,718 of CAZUMR010000053.1, forward strand.
ATGAAGAAAAGGAACTGAGAATAGCTGTTGCCATTGGAAAGCTCAGGTGTCCGTGCAGGCAGGGAGAATGCAGGATATGAGGTTGAGAGGTGATTGCTTTATCATTAAAGCTACACCGAAAATTACTTCACGGCAGATGTCCATCGCTGTTTATGAGGCTTGAACCTGAAAAGTACTATTCCCTGCTTGCGAGACCTGTTGTAATTGTCACGACGATTTCCGCTGAGGGTAAAGTGAACGCAGCACCGTTCAGCTTTTGTTCTCCCGTAAGCTTTTCTCCACCACTCTTCGGCTTTTCCTGCAATCCTGCACACGACACGTGGGCAAACATTCAGGAAACGGGAGAGTTCGTGATCAACGTTGCAAGTTATGAGCTTGGAGATTACATGCACATACTTGAGCAGAAATTCCCAAGAGGAGTTAACGAGCTTGAAAAGGCGGGATTGAAGGAACTGCCTTCAAGGCGTGTGTCTCCTCCAAGGGTGGAAAAGTGTGTTGCATGGATAGAGTGCAGATTGGTTAAGGATTTGACTTACGAGATCGGTGATCATGTCTGGGTGGTTGGAGAGGTGCTTGAAGCTGAAGTGGATGATGAGTGCTGGGATGGCATGCTGAGAGCAGAAAAACTCCTGCTTCATATAAGTGGCGAGTACTTCGCTCAGGAAGCAAAGCTGACAAAGTACAGAAGGGCTAAAAAGTAGCTAAAATTTAAAATTAGCAGACCGATTTACCGAACTCAATCCAGCACGTCTCCCCAGTACTTTCCCCTGTCGTCTCTCTCTATTCCAAATGCTTTCATTACTGCGGCCATCTTTTTTTCAGTTTCGTAAAACTCCTTTTCCGGCTTTGAATCTGCCACTATTCCAGCTCCTGCCCTTATTCTGCATACACTGTCTATCTCGACCATTCTTATGGCTATGGCCATGTCGGCCCATCCGCTTGTCGAGAAGTAACCCACGCACCCTCCGTAAACTCTCCTCCTTGACTTTTCGAGCTCGTCTATTATTTCCATTGCCCTTATTTTCGGAGCCCCTGTCAGTGTCCCTGCTGGAAAAGCGGCCTGCATGGCATCGAACATAGTCATTCCCCTCTCCTCGTCGAGTTCACCTTCAACCTCGCTCTCTATGTGCTGCACATGGCTGTATCTAACGACGTCAAAAAACCTCGTAACCCTGACGCTTCCAGCTCTGGACACAATTCTGACATCATTTCTCGCCAGATCCACGAGCATTACGTGTTCAGCTCTCTCTTTTTCATCTGAAAGCAGTGCCATTGCAATTTTCCTGTCCTCCTCCTCGTTCTTCCCTCTTGGAGCAGTACCGGCTATCGGGTTAATCTTAACAAAGCTCTTTTTGCCTCTCCTCTCGACAGATCCCATTGTTTCTGGAGAGGCTCCAACAACGGCTTTGTCTGAAAATTCAAGAAGGAACATGTACGGACTCGGATTTATCTCACCGAGTCTCATGTATATCTCAAAGGGGGAGAGATCACTCTCTATTTCATATTCTCTTGATAGAACTATCTGAAATGCATCTCCTGCAAATATGTACTCTCTTGCCTTCTCAACCATTTCTTCAAACTCTTCTTTTTCAGCGTCTGTCCTTATTACGTTCCCTCCTCCTTTTTCTCTGACAGTTTCAGTCCTTTTTGCCTTTTCAACGACTCTCTCTATCTCTCTATCAGTCACGTCAGCTTTACTGCCTGTGTAGTAGAACTCCTCGTTTATGTGGTCGTAAACGAAAACACCATTATAGAAGCCGTAAACGGACTTTTCCTCAATTTCCCCACCTATGAGTGTGTGAACACAGTCGTATGCCGTGTAACCAACAAACCCTCCGCACAGTCTCTCTCCTTCCACCGTTTTTATTCCAAACTCGTTGTAGATACTCTTCAAAGCCTGAAATGGATTTCTTTCCTTGCTGAACTTTTTTCCATTAACTCTCGTCTCCTCTCCTATTTCCACAACGAACTCCGGATTGCTGGATATGAACGTGTATCTCGCCCTGTGCTCGTGCTTCGTTCTGCTTTCGAGTATAAACGGATTGTATCCTTCTCTCCTTAAAACGGAGTAGAGTTTCAGAGGATCGACGTAATCAAGTTTTTTGCGAAGCATTCAATCAGCTCCGCCTGAAATTTCTAATTTCTTCAAGCTTTTTCCTTACCTCTCCACTCTCAATAGCATCCCTTGCGATCTCCACACCCTCTCTGTAATCCCCAGCTATTCCACCTGCATACAGTGCGGCTGACGCGTTTATGAGTATGAAGTTCACGTCCTCCTCTCTTGCCTTCAGGTCTGATAGGGCAGCCTCAATTCTTCTGGCACTCTCTTCCGGACTGCTGCAGCTTACGGGCTTTACAGATTCAACGCCAAAATCTTCCGGACTCAGCTCGTAAAATTCAACTTCATTTCCGGAAACTTCTGCCACCTTTGTAACTCCACAGGGGCTTATCTCATCAAGTCCTGCATTTCCACATATGCCGTGAACGACAAGTCCGTGCTTTATTCCCAGCATTTTTATGGCGTTTGAGATTATCTCAAGCAAGCTCTCATCGCTCACTCCAAGTAGCTGATAGACTGGGTTTGCAGGATTGCACAGTGGGCCGAGGATGTTGAAAACAGTCTTTATTCCGAGCTCCTTTCTTACGGGCATTATTTTCTTCAGGGCGGGATGGTAGAGAGGAGCAAACAGAAATGCGAAGTTGCATTTTCTGAGCATTTCCTCTGCCTCTTCTGGCTGCAACCTTATTTCAACACCCAGAGCTTCAAGCACGTTTGCGGATCCACTTCTGGAAGTAACGGATACGTTTCCATGCTTGGCTACAGGCAAAAAGCATGATGATAGAATTGCTACAGCAGTGCTGACGTTTATTGTGTTGCTTTTATCGCCACCCGTTCCACATGTATCTAACACATCTCCAGCGCTGATTCTGATAGCTTTCTCTCTCATTGCTTTTGCCAGTCCTGCCACTTCCTCGTATGTGTATCCCTTTGTCTGCAGAGCTGAAAGCACAGCTGCAATCCTGACATCACTCTCCTCAAGCATGTCATTGAATAACTCGTAAGCCTCCTCAAAACTGAGATTCTTTCCCTCTATCAGTTTTGTGAGTTTATCCTTTAAACTCATTGAACTCACCTCGCATCATCTCATTATGCTGAACGCGTGAACGAACTTCCTGACAATTTCTTCCGGATCTTCTGCTTTCATGAAAGCAGTACCGATCAGAACTGCGTCGGCGTACTTTAAGGCAACTTTCAGGTCATCCACACTTGAAATCCCACTCTCGCTGACAACTATCCTGTCCTCTTGAATTAGGGGGGCTATTCTTTCTGTTATGCTGACATTTCCATCATCCTTCTCAAGCTTCCTTATGTCCCTGTTGTTTATCCCTATCAGGCCTCTGCTGTCAAGAGCGTATTTCAGTTCCTCTTCGTTGTGAACCTCTATCAGTGGATCAAGCCCGTGTTCAAGGGCAAAATCGGCAAATTCTGGAGTTTTTTCTTTCAGGTCTCTTGCTATCAGAAGGATAGCAGAACCTCCTGCCTCAGCCGTTCTCTCCACTTCCTCCTTACTTCTTATGAAGTCTTTCCTCAGGACTGGAAGTTCTGTCTCCTCACATATGCTCTCGAAAAGTTTGAAATCACCTCTGAAGTGCTCCCTTTCAGTTATGTATGAGATGGCTATAGCCCCAGCTCTTTCGTAAGCTTTCAGGATGTAGAAAGGATCTCTCCCTCTGAGCAAATCCCCGTGTTTGGGGGAGTGGACCTTTATCTCCGCTATTATCGGGTTCTTGTACCCCATGCTGTCCTTAATCGCCTTTTCAAGTCTCACGTCTTACCCTCCCTGTGAGTTTAATCTCATTTATAGGGAACATACCTTTTCAGCAGGATGCTGCATCGAATGAGTATTTAAACCTTTGGTGTTCTGATCTGGGATGGGATGAGTAGATGGAGAAATGGGGCAGGATGGGAGGATGGAGGAGGTAAGGCATGCTGAAATAGTGTAATAGTGTAATGTGGTGTGAAGATGCGAAAAGAATAAAAGGCAGTTAATTTTATATTGCCTGCTTTTGGCCTGTTTCTACGCCGTTACGGTGATCGCTCATGTACGCAAGAATCAGGGTTAAAGACACGGTTAGAGTCCCTCCAAACAGACTTGGAGAGGACATAGTTGAGGTTATAAAAGACCTGCTCTGGGATCAGTTCGAAGGCAGGCTGGACAGAGATTACGGAATGCTGATCGGAATAGAAAAGATTGACGACATAGGTGAGGGGAGGATAATCGAGGGAGATGGTGCTGTTTACTTCGATGTTGAATTCACAGCAATAGTCTTCAAACCCCTGTTGCACGAGGTTGTGGAGGGGCAGGTTGTGGAGATAGTTGACTTTGGTGCCTTCGTTTCCATAGGTCCGTTTGATGCACTGCTTCACATGAGCCAGATTACTGATGACTACATGGTTTACGACGAGAAGAACAAGAGACTCGTTGGGAAGGAGACGGGCAAAAGTCTGGCAGAGGGAGATCTTGTAAGGGCGAGAATAGTTGCACTGAGTCTCAAGGAGAGAGATCCCGACAAGAGCAAGATAGGTCTTACAATGAGGCAGCCCTGGCTGGGCAATCTGAAGTGGATTGAGGAGGACATAAAGAAACTGCAGGAGGGTGGTAAATGACCGAGCTCGCCTGCAGGAAGTGCAAGTTCATTAATCTGAACTCAGATATCTGCAGGAACTGTGGCAGCACTGAACTGACGAAGGAGTGGTACGGTTACCTCGTCGTCATAGATCCGGAAAAGAGCATCATAGCAAGAAAATTGGGCATAAAAATCCCGGGAAAGTACGCTTTGAAAGTTGGATAATGAAAACAAGAGGCAGCTTTACGGCTGAGGAGCTTACGGTTGAGGAGCCGGTGAAAGAATGCTAAAACTGCCGGAGAGATTGAGAAAGGAGCTGAAGAAACCGTACGGAAGGATAGTTAAGAGTGTTGATGAGGTGGGTAATCCAACGGCATGTGTTGGCGATGTTGTTAGCTACAGTTTTCTTTCTTCCGGTTTCTTTCCAAAAATCCTTATTTTTGACGGAAGAAGTGAGAGAAGGCCGTTTGAAAAACTTGAGGAGCTAAAGACTCTCTCTTCAAACTATCTGACAATTGAGGCCGAAAACCCTCCATCCACCCTGACTCTTGAAGTTGTAGAAGCCATTGGTAGGGCGGTTGAGCTAAGCCAGAGGGGTAAAAACGTCAGGATACTTGTCAGGGGCGAGGAAGATCTGACGTTAATTCCATTGCTCTGTGCCATGAAGGGTGGATCTATCGTTTACGGACAGCCGGGAGAGGGGATGGTTGAGGTTGAGGTTACGAGGGAGAAAAAACTACTAATACTGCATCTTCTGGAGCAGATGGAGAGGTACAGACATAACGGTAAAAATGGAGATGATATCATTGATATGTGCAGGAGGTGGGTTAATGGAAGTAGTCGTTGAGTCTGAAAGGCAAAATCCTTTGCTTAAGAGAAGGGAGATTTACTTCAGGCTGAAGTACGCTGAGGAGGGAGCAACCCCTTCAAGGGCAGATGTCAGGCAGAAGATAGCTGGCCTCTTCAGTGCAGAAGTGGAGAGGGTGGTTATAGACTACCTAAAACCAGAGTTTGGTAAAACTGAGGCGAAGGGTTACGCAAAAATTTATGACAGTGTTGAAGACCTGAAGAGCATAGAGAGAGATCACATAATCAGGAGGAACTTTGGAGGTAGCGAGGAGCAGGAAGAGGGAGAGGAAGAGTAAGGGGGTGGTAGTTTGGCAAAAGGAGCTGAGTGTGTTTCAAGGTTCTACGAGATAAAGGGTGACAAAGTCGTCAGGAAGAGAAAGTTCTGTCCGAGGTGTGGAGAAGGCGTATTTCTGGCAGAACATCCTGACAGAAGGACGTGTGGAAAGTGTGGATACACTGAATTCAAGAAGTGAAATTCTTTAATTTTATTAGTCTTTGAATTATCATAACAAAGAATTGCCATACAAAGAATTAACATCAAACGCACATCGGTTGCAGGATGGAAGATGATTGCTCTTGGTATAGAGGGTACGGCCTGGAGTTTGAGTGCTGGAGTTGTGGATGAGAAAGACGTTATTCTGCTTGAGAGCGATCCCTACATCCCCGAGAGCGGGGGCATACATCCAAGAGAGGCAGCCCAGCACCACTCGGAGAGAATTGGAGCTCTGCTAAAAAAAGTATTTTCGAGAATCAATCCGGATGAAGTGGATGTAATTGCCTTTTCTCAGGGTCCGGGAATGGGCCCCTGCCTGAGAGTTATTGCCACTGCTGCAAGAGTTCTCGCTTTAAAGCTCGGGAAGCCGCTTGTTGGCGTAAATCACTGCCTTGCTCACGTGGAAGTTGGAAGGTGGAAGACGGGGGCAAAAAATCCCGTAACTCTTTACGTTAGCGGTGGGAACAGTCAGGTTATAGCGAGGAGAGGCAAAAGGTACAGGGTTTTTGGTGAAACTCTTGATATCGGTATTGGAAACGCAATAGACAAGCTTGCAAGGCACATGGGCCTAAAACATCCCGGAGGGCCGAGAATAGAGAAACTCGCCAGACTCGGGAAGAAGTACCATGAGCTGCCATACGTCGTGAAGGGAATGGATTTCTCTTTCAGCGGTCTCGTTACAGCAGCGAAAAAACTGTACGATTCTGGAGTTTGTAAGGAGGATGTAGCTTTCAGCTTTCAGGAGACTGCATTTGCAATGCTGACGGAAGTTACGGAAAGGGCTCTCGCTTACCTTGATCTTGATGAAGTCCTCATTGCCGGTGGTGTTGGTGCAAACTCAAGGCTCAGGGAGATGCTCGAAATAATGTGCGAGGATAGGGGGGCGAAGTTCTACGCTCCACCAAAGGAGCTCATGGGTGATAACGGAGCGATGATAGCCTACACGGGTTTGCTGATGTATAAGCATGGGGTGGAAACACCGGTTGATGAGTCTTACGTCAAACCCGACTTCAGGATAGAGGAAGTTGAAGTTCTCTGGGATTAAGGTAAAGGATAGATGATAATAAAAATCAAATCAAAATAAAATAAAAAATAAATCATATCAGCCCCACTATCGTCTGCTCACTTCCTATGCTGACTGATGGCTCTGGATAAACATACTTTGCGACGGCTATCCATTTTATGTAATATGGGTACCCACCTCTAACTTCAAATCTCGTAAACGAGTTATAGTTGCTATCTGTTGCAGTTACACTCGCAAGTGCTTGGGCGGGATTGCTTGCCCTAAATATTCTTGCAGTTAAAGTGCTTCCGTATTTAGTGAGCTCAGTTATGTACCAGTAGTCAGGTGGCTGATATACATATGTTTCTTTTAAAGTTTTTGCATATATACCGTCTCTTCTCTCTATTCCAAATGTCTGCTGAATCCATGGGTAGTCCTGTCTTGCAAGCCTTATTATGAAGTATCCGTTATTATTGTCGTCTGTTAAACCGTATCTGTCGTAAGGACCACCAGTAGTTGGAGTTGATGGTCTGTATTCTTTAACGAGCAGTCTAAAGTTGCTAATCGTAGTGCCTAAGCTCTTCCATCCTCCACTCGGGTCGTTATGTAAATCTTTTTTCAAAACTGGTTGACCGTTGAAAATGTATGGTTCCACGACTCCACCCCAAAACTGGTTCCACCCTGTCCATACACTGAAGTTGTCGAAAAATATGAACGTCTTGTATCCATCACTTACATTAACGGCGTTGGGATTCCCGTAATACATGTATATCGTCGTAGTTCCGGGAGATATTCTGCTAACATTGACCCATATTAGCGCCTCGTTTCCATAATCCCAGTACTCTATCCAGTATGGCAGTACATTACCATTGCTGTCCACGAACCTTA
>CAZUMR010000054.1:0-18664 GCA_964622075.1 uncultured archaeon
CGAACTCGTGGCAATGGGTAAAGCTCTGAAAGATGCCGAGGAAATTCTCAAAATGAGGAGTGGAGAAGTTGTTGACATTGAGAGAGTTATCATGGAGAGAGGAGTTTACCCACCGGCCTGGAAGAAGTAACCTCTCACCCCTTTGTTTCCACTGGAATTTCTGTTTTTACTTTTTGGGCAGTTATATTAGCTTTTCCATGCTTTAATTCTGCTATAATCAGGTCAATTTGGAAATACCCCGATATTTTATTTGCTTTTTTGAATTAACTTAGATTTACAGGAGATAAAAGGTACAGGAGGCAGGATAGAGAGTCGTTGATGTTTTTATTCACGAGAAATATTGTTTAAAATTATTTTATTTACTACGAGAACTAAGAGGATGAGATGTGTGGAGAGGTTTGTTGATGGAGTAGCATGATTTATTTTGAGTAATTGATGAATAATCCGGTTTAAGGGTAGATAAAGGGAAATGAAGGAAGATGAGTTAGTCGTCTGATGTTATATACTGGTTGCATTATCTGAGGTGGACGATGAAGGGTTGTGAGAGAAGCAATCAGAAAACGTTATATACGTTCAGGAGGGAAAATTACCAGCTGATAAAATCAGACCAGAATGGGATTGAAATAAAGTCTTTACGTACTTTTCGAACCTCTCCCTTGCTTTGATAAAATCAGACCAGAATGGGATTGAAATACTTTGAAAAGTTCTTATCTAAGCAGACGGTATACTCAGATAAAATCAGACCAGAATGGGATTGAAATCAATTGGGGCACTCTAAGCCCAACTTTGTTATGTAGATAAAATCAGACCAGAATGGGATTGAAATGAGGTTCTTAAGGAGATCTTTGATAAGTACTATGCTGGGATAAAATCAGACCAGAATGGGATTGAAATGATAGTGCACAGAGTGGATTGGCTGCAGACAGTGTTGCGATAAAATCAGACCAGAATGGGATTGAAATTGCTTCTCTGCTATCCGTGCAACGTATTTTATTATGATAAAATCAGACCAGAATGGGATTGAAATTAAGCACTGTGAATTTCTCGAATCTGAAGTGTCGGTGAGATAAAATCAGACCAGAATGGGATTGAAATTTGTATACATAGTACACTCTATCATTCAGAATGTCGATAAAATCAGACCAGAATGGGATTGAAATCATACAGTAGCTTTCTTCCTATTCCCTGCTTTTTCTTGGATAAAATCAGACCAGAATGGGATTGAAATTTTGACGACGTAGATAAAAGAGTTGATGCAATTAAAAATTGTAGATAAAATCAGACCAGAATGGCTCAGGAAATGATTGTTGAGTTGTACAGCTATTTACTATGTGAAAAAAAATTTAAATAAAAAACTATTCTTCCAAATCATTATCAAACCAGCAAAATCATCAAACAGAAATCATGTTCTTCAAACGGTGGGAATTTAACTTTTAAATTCTCGAACCTTATATCGAGAAATACGCTCAAATCGGGAGTGAGTAAAGTTTTAAATTCAATGCACGGCGACTCCGGTTATGCCGGGAATGGAAGTCCTCACTGGCGCTATAATTTACTCAAACCTCCTCGTACTCCTAGCAGTAGGACTTACTTTAGCCTATATCACTACAGCAGTACCAAACTTCGCACAGGGTTCTTTTGCAGTGGTTGGCTCTTACACAGCGCTGACAGTGTACCGATTATTCAGTCTGCATCCCTACTATTCACTGCCTCTCGCTTTCCTCGCAGGAGGTGCTGTGGGACTTGCAAGCTACGTCTTCGTGCTGAGACCGCTGATACGCAGGGGAGCAACAGTGGTAACCCTGATGATTGCAACTCTCGCCCTTGACCTGATTCTCCTCGGCCTGAGAGGTATTTACGCCGGCTACCTTGGAAAGCTAACTGGCAGCACTTGCGACATGTTCATGTTCGCTTACCTGAACTACAACATCTTCGGCCTGCCTTCGATCCTCATAGTCTCAACTCTTGTCATAATCCTGACTTTTGGTGTCCTCTTCACACTGCTTTACAAAACGAAGTTCGGAATAGCCCTCAGAGCATCCATGGAAAACCCGGCTCTTGCAGAGATAATGGGAGTAAACGTGGAGTACACAAGGATGTTTGCATGGTTTCTCTCAGGAGCTCTCGCAGCATTAGCCGGATGTCTGCTGCCTTTCAAACAGGAAATAGTTCCGGCAACTGCAGAGATAATAATAGTCTCAATATTCGCAGCAAGCATCGTTGGAGGTCTCAACAACATCTACGGAGCTCTCATAGGCGGTTACATAGTCGGCATGTCAGAATCTCTCGTAACATACTGGCTTTCGACTGTTTTTGGAACAGGAATGCTCGTTTACAGCAAGGTCGTGGCCCTGACAATAATAATAGCAACTCTTCTTATAGCTCCACAGGGAATTGCCGGAATTGACTGGAGAGCTGTTAGAAAGAGGCTCAGAAGGGAGGTGAAAGCTTGAGCCTGATTCCCACAGGTCTCATACAGAACATCCTGCTGTGGTTCGGTCTGTACCTCATAGTATCTCTGAGCCTGAACATGGAATACGGCTATGGAGGTATTCCAAACTTTGGAAAGGCCATATCGGTAATAGTCGGTGCAGTGGTTGCAGGAGGAATAATGACAAGGATACTGATGGCAGTTTACGGAGTAAAAGGAGGTATTGGCGGGTTTTCCACAGCTACTTCAGTCGTTAGCGATAAGGTGACGGCAATAGTTCAGCACAACCCCATTTTCGGATTTTTGCTTTTCTTCGCCACGATAGCCCTTGCAATAGTCCTGGGATGCATAGTTGGAGCACTGTTTATACTGCCAAGTGCAAGGCTAAGAGAGGACTACCTTGCAATTACCCTGCTCGCAATATCAGAGACGTTCACGATGATATGCTACTACGACCAGCCAATAATAGGTGGTTACTACGGTGTCTCAGTTCCGGACGTTTTCGGCTTTCTTCAGGGGTCGAACAGGTTCCTGTTTTTCACAGCAATAATTCTTGTAATCGCAGGGATAACCTACCTGTTCTTCGAGAGACTTCTGAACACACCGTACGGGAGACTGCTGAAAGCCATGAGAGAAAACGAGGATGTCATAAGAGTTTACGGAAGGGACATAATGAAGGTCAGAATGATGACGATGGCCGTCGGTTCAGGTGTAGCAGCAATAGTTGGAGTTCTGCTATCGTACTTCACCCTCAGCGTTCAGGCCAACTCTTTCATGATAACAGGCAGAACACTCTGGACTTTCTATCCCTTCCTGATAATACTGCTTGGAGGAGCAGGTAACAACAAGGGTGTCGTTGCGGGAACGTTCATATTCGTAACAGTAATGGAGCTCATAGACTTCTACAAGTCGAGCATCGTCGCAATGCTCAATCTACCAGTAGAGGCCGTCTGGCTCGAGTACATACTTTTCGGGGTAATGATGCTCCTGATACTCTACTACAAGCCAGAAGGGCTTATACCTGAGAAACCAATAGTTACAGACCCGATAAAGAGAGCATACGAAACAAGAAAGGTCGCAGTCAGGGGAGTCAGGAAAGAGGAATGATTTTTTCCATCGCTTTTTTTGTTTCTTCTGCTTCTTTTTCCATTTTACAGCTGGAAAATGTCTCGAGGCATACCTTCAAGGCGTGAAATGCGTAGTTCTGAACATAAGGGCTCGAATCTTTTTCAAGTCTTTCAATCAAAGCCCTGTAAGATTGCCTTGCAAATTCCGGATTTCTGCAAAACCTTGAAAGTGCATCTGCCGCCCTGTGCCTGACCCACGGACAGCTATCTCCAAGAGCCTTAACAACAAGTTCAACAACTTCCGGATCTTCAATTCCAAGTTTTCCCGAAAACTCTGCTGCAACTCCTTTAGACCACGGACATTTTCCTCTCAGCTCTCCAATCAGCACATTTCTCAGAGGGTCTTTCAGCTCTGAGAGGTTATCGCCATAAAGCTCAAAAAGTCTGCATAGAGCATAGAGGAGCTTTTTCCTGACTTTGCAGTTTTTTCCACCTGCTGCATCACCGTATAACAGTTCTTCTAACAGTTCCCTTTCACAGCCCCTGAGTTTCAGCACATCCTCTTCATCAACCTTCTTCTTCTCTTCAAGCTCTTTTACTGCAAACCTGCAGTCCATGAATGAAGAACCATTCAGAGTTTATCTACTTTTTCGCACTTTTTCGCGCTTTTACGTTTCCTTTCCCCTCCTACTCCCCTCTTTCCTCTCTTTCTCTTCTTGCCTTATTTTTAAGACAGTCCTCAAAATGGGCTGAAACATGCTGAGGTCACCAAAACGTATTTTAATGACGCAGGTGTATAGAAAACGATTATGACACTGATAGAGAGGTTGAAAAGTAGTGGCAGAGTTTTCATTGTTGGAATTGCGGGAGATAGCGGTTCTGGTAAAACGACCTTTGCGAATGCCATAAGGAGTTTACTCGGGAAAGAGGTTGTTTCGAGCATAACTCTTGACGACTATCACATTTATGACAGGGAAACGAGGAGAAAGCTCGGTATAACTCCCCTTCATCCGGAGGCCAATAATCTGAACCTAATAAAAACTCACCTCATGCTCCTGAAAAAGGGAGAAACTATCAGAAAGCCGACTTACGATCACAAAACCGGAACCTTTGGAGAGTGGGAAGACTTCACTCCAACTCCAATAGTCATAGTTGAGGGGTTGCACACACTTTACGATGGTCTCAGGGATTATCTCGATTTCAAGATATTCGTGGACCCGGCGAGATACGTGAAGAGAAAGTGGAAGATAAGGAGGGACGTTGAGGAGAGAGGATACAGGAGAGAAGAGGTGCTTGAAGAGATAATAAAGAGGGAGAGCGATTACAAGAGGTACATTGATTTCCAGAAGATATACGCGGATGTCGTGATAAAGATATTCCCAACCGACCTGCAGAGTTCTGACAGGATAACATACCTGACCGAAAGAGCGGAGCTGTACAAGGTAAGACTGATACTCAGAAATCTGAAAAGCATTCCAGCTGAGCCAATAAAGCTGAACATAGATCTTTCAGACTTCGTAAAAGCGAGCGAGAAGGATTTTGCACTGAGCTTCTTTACAGATTACTATTACGAGAAGAAGTCGAGTTTTATTGAAATAGACGGAATGATGAATGTAGAGCTCTTTTCAGCATTGCTTGAGACCCTGAAAAGGGAGGCCGGTGGCAACGCGTGGGATACTGACAGGTATGTAAATGCAATAGAGGTTGCCAAACTGCTTGTTTGCTGGAGATTTCTTGAACTGATGAAATCCGAGCTCTCAAAACTCCCGGAGCAGCCAGAGGATGTAAAGGAGGTAAAGGATAGCCAGAATAGCCGTTAAGTTAAATTTTTGAGAATTTGAAATTGCTTTACTGGAGTATAAAATAAATATAAAATTAAAAATAAATAAAAAACAAATAATTAAAAAATTAATTAAAAAATTTTACGGGGTGATAGTGTGTCCGGAAACGGGAAAGGTAAGGGGAAAGTTAAGAGGCTCGTTATCAAGGATATAGAGAAGTGCGTTGGCTGTGGAATGTGCATGTACGCATGCTCAAGGAGAAAGGGAGAAGCTGGAATTGAGAACTCGGGTATTCTTGCTGTGAGTTTGAGTGGTTTTGAGAGAGGTGCCACCGTAATATTCTGCAGGGCGTGTACTGATGCACCGTGTGCTCAGGTATGCCCAACCGGGGCCATGAGAGCAAGAGAAGGAGGAGGAGTTATCTATCACGAAACAGACTGCATAGGATGCGGAAACTGTATAGAGGCCTGCACGATAAATGCAATTTTCAGGAGAAGGGATGGGAAGCCAGCTGTTTGCGTTCACTGCGGTTACTGTGCAGACTACTGCCCGCACGGAGTTCTTGCTTACGAGGAAGTTGAGCCTGAAAGCTTCAGAAGGGTAATAGTGTAAGGATAGTGTAAGGCAGGAGGTGATCCGAATGCTAACGAAAGTCCTGCATATAGATTTATCCCGCTACAGATACTGGGTTGAGGACAGGAGAGACCTCTTCGAAGAGTGGATTGGAGGTACCGGAGTTGCCGTTCAGCTGATGAGAGAGAACATGGATCCTAAAGCTGACGCTTTTGATGAAGAATCAGCCATAGTCTTTGCTGTCGGGCCATTAAACGCAGCGTACCCTCTCGCCTCCAAGACTGTCGCCATGTTCAAGAGCCCCCTGACAGGAAACCTTGGGGAAAGTCACGCAGGAGGAAGAACTTCGACCTCAATAGCCAACGCCGGATACGGGGCCATAGTGATAAAGGGTAAGAGCAGAAAACCCGTTTACATCGTTATAGACAACGATAGAGTTTATTTCAGAGATGCAAGAGTTCTGTGGGGGATAGAGGACTCACTTATAGTCGCAAGGATAATAGCAGAAAACGAGAGTGGAAGAGGAACGAGAAGTGTAATGAGAATTGGAGGGGCAGGAGAAAGACTTGTCAGATATGCTTGCGTTACTACCGAAACTTACAGGCACTTCGGCAGACTTGGTCTCGGGGCTGTTCTCGGTTCCAAGAAGGTAAAGGCAATAGTTGTAAACGGGAGAGGCAGCAGAAAAATCGAGGACAGAAAGTCGTACAGGGAAATATACGACGAGATATTCAAACTCGCAACGGAATCAGATGCAATGAAGAAATACCACCTGCTTGGAACTGCTGTAAACGTCAAACCTCTGAACGATAAGAAAGGCCTGCCAGTAAGAAATCTCAAGAGCACGAGTTTTGAGTATGCAGAAGAGCTGAGTGGTGAAAAGTTTGCAGAAATAATAGGGAGGAGAGTTGCCTGTTCTCACTGCCCGGTAGCGTGCATACACATAGCCACTTTAAGGATGCCATACGAGAACGAACCCTACTTCTACAAGACACTGATGCTTTCCTACGACTACGAACCGATATATGCACTCGGAACGATGCTTGGAATGAAGAGCAGAGAGGATTTCCTGAAAGTCCTTTACAGAGTGGAAGCTTACGCATTAGATGCCATGACTACTGGAGTCTGTCTGGCATGGGCAACTGAAGCTCTTGAAAGGGGAATAATTTCGGAAAAGGAGACCATAGTCAGGCTTGAGTTTGGCAACAGCGATGCTTACGCTGAGGCTGTCAAGTACATAGTCCATCAGCCAAACGAGTTCTACGAGGTTCTGGCAAAGGGAGTTGAGAAAGCTGCAGAAGTTTACGGTGGAAAGGAGTTTGCTCTCACATTTGGAGGAAACGAGATGCCGGGCTACCATACAGGATACGCTGCTCACATAGGCTACTCAATAGGGCTGAGACATTCCCACCTTGACAACGCCGGTTATTCCCTCGACCAGAAGATAGACTCCTACCCAGAACCGGAGGAGCTCGTCAACAGACTGATGAAGGAGGAACAGTGGAGACAGATACTTTCGAGCCTTGTAGTCTGCTTCTTTGCAAGGGGAATATACAAACCGGAAATTGTCTGCAAGGCTCTGAAGCCAGTGGGTATTGAAATAAGTGAGGATGAGCTTACCAGAACAGGAGAAAGAATATACTTCGAAAAGCTGAAGCTGAAGAAGGATATGGGATTTGACGCCAGAAAACTGAGGGTGCCTGAAAGGATATTTGAAACTGAAACGCCGCATGGAAAACTTGAAAGAGAATACATAGAAAGGGCTCTGAAGTACTTTGCAGAGACAGTTGAAAAAGTCTAAACTTTTTAACAGGCTATTTTCCCACTATTTCTTCTAAAATTTTTAAAAATTTTTAAAATTTTTCAAACCCGGACCCCTTTATTTCCTGTGGAAATCGCCAGAACTCGTTTGAGAATTTCAGAAAGGTGTTACGGAAATTACTCAAAAAATATTTATGAACACTATAATAAGTGTCAAAAAATTGCATTATAGTCTTGGGAAAAAGTTAAATATCTTCAAATTTACAGACCGATTGATCAGATGATAATGAAATGATGATTATTTAGAGGTGGTGGAAATGAGTAACAGCCTTAAAAAATACCCGGACTACAACGGCAAAAGAAAACCAAAACTTCTGATAGTTGATGACGAGGAACTGCTTATAGATTCAATTAAGATGATTCTTGGCGATAATTTCGAAATTGTAAGTGCCTCTAACGGTCTTGAAGCCATAGAAATGTATGAAAAACACAAACCAGATGTCGTTCTCATGGATATTATGATGCCAAGAATGAACGGTATAGAGGCCACGAAAAAGATACTCGAAATTGATCCAACTGCAAAAATTCTTGCAATAAGTGCATACACTGAGAAAAAAGGAAAAGAAATTATAGAGGCTGGTGCTCTGGATATACTCCCAAAACCCTTTAAGAGGAGTGAGCTCAGGAAATTTATAATGAAGTATGTAGAATACGATAAAAAAGACCATCAAAAAGATCAAGACGGTAAAAAGTCAAACGATCAAAAGTCAAACAACTCCAAAAGAGAGACCCCCTGATTTCCTGTGGAAGTGGTCTGATGAAGGTAAGCACTCATGTTGGAGAGAGCATTTTAGACGTGGCTTCTGAAGCTGTGAATGATATAGGCGAAGTCGATTTTGCAGTTTTTTTTACAACGGAAAGATTGAGTGAAGGTGACATAAGAGAGGCTGAAAAGGTAGTTTCCTGCCCTTTTATTGGATGTCTCACAGGGGGAATAATATACGAGGGTAAGGTGTTCAAAGGAGCTGGAGTTCTTGCTTTAAAGGGCGTAAAAGCATCAACCGGGCTTTCAGATTCTCCTGTAAAGCTTGGAGAAAATTTGGGCAGAATAGAAGAGGGAACGGTCATCATGCTGATGAACTGGAAGAAGAGAAAAATTTCCTCCTTTTTAAGGAGCGTTTACAACCAGCTCGGATACAGATTCTCTTATGCTGGAGGGTGCTCCGGAACGCTCAAGGGGGATTACACGTTCCAGTTTAATGAAAAAGGACTGAGCAGGAATTCTACATGTGCTGCAAGTCTGAATATCAGAATGAACATAGCATTTGACCACGGATGGGAAGTTGTTTGCGGCCCTTACATAATAACCAGATACAGTGAGGACAGAATATACGAGCTTGACGGAAAAAACGCCTTTGAAGTTTACTGCAAGGCAACAAGGTGCAGGAAGGAGGATTTCGAAGAGTGCAGGAAGGAGTATCCATTTGGTTTCCTGTGTGCCTGTGGAAAGTACATGCTCAGAGCTCCCCTTGAGTATTTTGAAGACGGCTCTATAAGACTGATGAGCGAAGTGCCTTACAGCTCGGTAACACAGATAATGGGCTGCAAGGACGAGGAGGATGTTATAAACGCCGCAGAAAATGCTGCAAGAAGTGCCATGATGCAGTATGGAAAGTGTGATTTTGCGATAGTTTTTGATTGCGTTTCAAGAAAGGAACTCCTTGGAAAGATGTTTGAAGAAGAGCTTGAAAGAATAAATGAAATTATAAAAGTTCCATATATAGGAATGTTAAGTGT
The DNA here is from genome assembly GCA_964622075.1 of uncultured archaeon. Lineage (GTDB taxonomy): Archaea > Halobacteriota > Archaeoglobi > Archaeoglobales > Archaeoglobaceae > WAPX01. The sequence continues at coordinate 9,411 of CAZUMR010000054.1, forward strand.
TGGAGAAATCGTTTCGAGCCGGAGAGTTTGCACTCCTTCCTTCCATAACAAGACCGTGGTTGTTGCGGTGGGAGGTGAGTAAAGCTTGCCCAGACTTGCAGATGATTCCACAATGCTTTACGAAATTCTGAATGTAAAACTTCACGAAAATATCGACGAGTTTGGTGAGGAGGTTATAGACAAGTGCTCAAGACTGCTCGGTGCAAGGAGAGTTTACCTGAAAATAGATATAAATGGTAACTCCAAACACTTTTTACTTGGATTCAAAGATAGAATCGAGGCTGAGAAATATATAAACAATCTTAGAAATCTAAACAGAGGAAACGTATTCATGCACGAGTTTACAAGAGGAACGTTTTACATGGAAACACCATACAGAATTGACTGCAACGATAGAAGAATAATATCCTCATTTGCAAGTAGAGTGGAAGAGATTGCAGAAAGGTTTGCTGCGGAAAAAAGCAGAATTGAATTTGAAAAACTGAAAGTCCTCGTAAACTCAATTCCAGATGCAGTTGTGGTTGTAGATTCTTCGGGAAATGTAATAGATGTAAACGACAGGTTTTCGAGAATTACCCGCCTATCACCCTCCGAGGTTGTGGGTAAAAACCTGCGTGAAATTCCATATTTCAAAGATATAGATATAAAAAATGTTATCGAAAAAAGTGGAAAAGCGAAAGTTATAATAGATAAATATATTTTTGAGATAAATTCCGCTCAGGTAGCTGATTCCAACAAGTACGTGCTCGTGATGAGAGATATAACCGAGCTTGAGATAACAAACAGAAGGTTGCAAACTCTTGTAGATTGCTTGAGAAGTTATATCTTCATGAAAGATAAAAATCTCAGATATCTTCTTGTAAACAGGGCATTTGCAAACTTCCTGAAGAGAAACAGGAATGAAATAATCGGGAAGAGAGATGAAGATCTTCTACCAGAAAAGCTTGCAAAAATGTGCAAGAAAACAGATCTGAAAGTGCTGAAAAGCAAGAAAGAACAGAGTTTTGAAGTAGAATTAAATGTTAATGGAGATGTAAGATTTTTTGAAGGCTACAAGGTTCCCGTTCTGTCAGGAGAGGAAGTTAACAGCATAGTTGGAGTGATAAGAGATGTTACAGAGAGGAGGAAAGTTGAGGAGTTAAAGAGATTCAAAACCCTGCTTGACTACTCGAGCGATGCCATATTCATAACGGATGAAGAAGGCAGGATAATTGATATGAATGAAATTGCGAGATTGTGGGCGAACGAGGCTGGAAATCCTGAAAAAGTTATGGATATAATAAACGGGGACTGGGAAAAGGATGTTTTCGAGGGTTACGCTGGAAACAGGATTGTACTTGTAAATGTCAGGGATGCAAGATTTGCAGGGAAGAAGTACAAGGTTATAACTGCAAGGGATATTACTGAACTGAAGAAATCACAGGAAGAAATCAGAAACATGAATGAGCAGCTCAGATTCCTGAACAAAATACTCAGACATGATATAGCAAACTATATAACCGTCATTCTTGGATTGCTCGAAGTTTACAAGGAAAAGGGAGAGCGAAAGTACTTTGACCTGATTGAAAAGAATATTGACAAAATCGTTAATTTGATAAGTAAGGTAAGAGAATATGAAGAAATGATACTTCAAAAAAATGAATTTGCAGCTGTAAATGTAAAAGAAGTTATAGAAAATGTTCTTGAAAATATGAAATTTGAAAATACAAAAATTGAACTGACAGGCGATGATTGCTTGGTAGTAGCGGATAAATTTGTAACCTCCGTTTTTGAAAACATAATTAACAATGCAGTTCAGCACAACACAAAGGAAAATAAGAAAGTTTCCATTGAGATAAAATGTCTTGATGATTATGCAGAGGTTAGAATAAAGGATAACGGGCCGGGAATACCGGATGAGATTAAGGAGGAGATTTTCAAGGAAGGTTTTACGTACGGTTCGACCGGGAATACCGGAATTGGTCTTTATATAGTTAAATCATTAATGAAAAAATACGGAGGGACGGTTAAAGTCGAGGATAACAAACCGGAAGGTTCCATCTTCGTCTTAAAGTTCAGGAAATACTGCAACTAAATTTGAATACCGAAAAATTAAAATTAAGAGACATTGATACTGTATATCAAACCTGCCAGGTAAGTGGTGTATATCGTGGATATACTTGAAAAAATCCTTGACAATTTGCCATATCCAGCATACGCGCTTGATAAGGATGGAAAAGTTGTAATCTGGAACAAAATCTGTGAAAAACAGTCTGGAGTTGGTAAGAGAGAGGTAGCTGGTACTTCAGAATTCTGGAGACTTTACGGCAGGAAAGTTACAACTCCGGCAGTTAAAATTCTGGAAGAAGGTAAATCTGATAGACTTACGGAAATACTTGAAGTTGATAGCAAAAAGTTTTTCATAACTGCCTTTAGAGCTGGAGATTTTGTTGTGGAAATAGCGGAGGACATAACCGGGATTGAAGAGCTTAAAGATAAAGTCAATTTATTTGAAAAACTTGTTTGCCATATAAAGCACTTTGGAATGCATACATCCCGGGAGAGTTTGAAGAGAGCGTTTGTGAAGTTTACAGGAGATCTTGTGGGTGCGGAGGTATGTGAGATATACATGAAGGTAAACGGGAATTACAGGCTCATTGCAAGAAATCCTCCGCTGAAAGGGGATGAAATAATTAACGACAGACATCCAATAGCGTATTACGTGGAAACTGGAGAAATAAAAGAAATTCGGGGTGAGGAAGGAAACGTTCTAACCCAGAAATTTGGAAAAACTGTTCTTGTACCTCTGATTTCGTCCCACGGAATTGAGGGGTTCGTACAGATTGCAGATATTAGTTTGAATAGCGTTGACGTGGAAAGGCTCCACCTGTGGAGAACAATTCTCTCCGCCATAATGAGGAGACTGAGGACTGAGGAGGAGCTTAAGGAGAAGATAAAGTGGCTGGAAACCGTTGTCGGTCTGGTAAACTGTGGAGTTGTTTTTGTAGATTGCAATACAAGAATTATTTACTCCAGTGAAAAATTTGAGGAGCAGACGGGAATTAAACGTGGAGAGAAACTCTCGGATCATCTGAGTTTTGGAAAATCAATGTTTTACAAGGCTGTTGAACAGGCTGTAAGAGGAGAGTTCGGGTCATGTTTTGTGGGTGTAAATTCTCATGAATTCTACGTTAAGGTGAAGATGATTGAAACTTCATGTGGAGAGCCTGTTTTCTGCTGTATTTTCAGGTACAGAAAATGCGAAAAGGAAGTTATCGACTTCTTCAGCAGTGTAGCAGATATAATTTTTAGCAGAAAAAGTCACAGGCAAATAGCTGCTGAAATTGGGAGGGAAATTACAAAACTTCCCAATGTGCTGGCGGTCTGGTTTTTCCCGGTTAGAGGAGATAGAAAGTTCTGGTCAACAAAAAATCAGCTTTCCAGATACCTTAACAAGAAACTGAAAGAAGGTGAAGTTAAATGTTTGAAAATTAAATTTGATAAAGTAGCTTTAATTGAATGCCCATTTGATGACTTTGACTGTCCTGCAAGAAATATATTTAAAAATTGCTTTTACTATATTTCTCCCGTAATGTATCATGACAATTTCTATATTTTTGGAGTAATCTCCCGGAAGAAGCTTGATGAGAAAGTTGTGAAAGTTATGGAGTCAACTTTCAAGCTTTTTTCAATCAAAATTGATAGCATACTGTGCAACAGGGTTATAGATAATTTCAGAAACAAGTTGGAAAACATTAAAACAGAACGCATGCAGCTTTGTGACAAGTTTATAAATCCCTTTACTGGGATCAATTTACTTCTTAAGGGACTCATAGACAAGATTAGCAATGATAGAATTAGAATTTGCGAGAAAGAGGATAAGGAATATGTACTTGAAAAAATGAATAAGATGTATAAAGCACTTGATAGGCTATTAAATCTTATTAGTGAAATAAAAAAGCTTGAAGATGAACTGATTGAAAAGCTTAATGATATCAAAAATAACGTTAAATAAATTAGATGAATTTAGTCCTCAACAGAAATTCTTTCAAGCTGGCTTGAAACGCTCCATATCAGAGTTCTTACGTGCATCGGTATGTTTGGATCTGAGGCTATATCTTCAAGTATGGATATTGCCGATGCAGCTCTTACAGCGAGGCTACCCTCTCCATGCAGCAAACTCTCCTTAATTTCTCCGGCAACCTTCCTGATATTTCTTGGGACAGTATCGTCCTGTATTATTCTGTCTAAAACTTCCAGCACACTATCTGGAACTTCTTTGGCCACTGTACCACCCCCAGAGAAGTGAAGTTTAAGTTCAGCTCAGGTAATGAAAGTTCATGGAGGATAAAAAAATTTCGGAGATGGCAGAACTTCTATTCAAGGGAGTCAAGATGCTTTCTCACCACTGCCCGGAATGTGGAGTTCCCCTGTTTCAGGACGGTGACAGAATATTCTGCCCCTCCTGTGGCAGGGATGTTATCTTTGAAAGTGAGGTAAAGGGAATGAAAAATGCTGAAAAGGCAGAGGTGAGGGAAGAGAAGGGTGAAGGTAGGGGAGAGACTGCAAAATCTCCAGTGGAAATAAAGGGGTCGGACACATCTGATGTGAAATGTGCGAAAACTCAAAGCTTTTCAAGCTCTGCAGATATGGATGAAACTCTTGAAAAAGCACTCTATCACCTATCCAGAGCAGCTTTAAAACTCTGTACTTCTATAGAGGAAGAAAACGACTTTTCTCTACTGGAAAGGAAGATAAAAGCTTTAAAAGAGCTAACAGAGTCCGCTGAGAGGCTAATAAAGATTAAAGAGGTTTTCCAGTAGAAACAAAGGGGTGGGGGTGTTAGTTTTTAAATGCATCTAACAACCTTTCGGGTTTTCAGAGATTTTATTCCATGTTACGTCCATTTTACCCACTCTTTCGCTAAAATTTATTATCTGGTTCGCCAAAACTGGGAGATCTAAATCTCCAGTGGAAACAAAGGGGTCTCATCCCGAACGTATTATATCCACCAATAACCTGACACAATTTCCACAGGAAATAAAGGGGTACCATACTGGTACGATCTCTGTCCATCCAAATGCTAACCAATTTCGAATCTCAGCAGGGCTGCAATACCTCCAAGGGCCATCAACCTCTTACCAGGTTCAAACTCGGTGCTCAATATAACGACCTTTCCCCTTGAGTTCTCAACTCTTTCAAGGAGAGAATCAACGTCCCACTTCTCTCTTTCCTCTCTTAAAAATTCGTCCGCAACAAGCAGAACTTCAACCGCTCCATAATCGCATGCTTTCTTAACCTCATCTATTCCATATGCTACCCTTTCACCTTTCGCTATCCTCTCCAGAAGCTCATCTATGTACCTGGCTTCCTCAGCAAGCCTGACATCTTTTACAATTCTTGAAATAACACCCCTCTTCAGCACTTCAACGAAACCTCTAACTCCTATCGAGGAGACATCTGCAGTAACACTTTTCTTTGCAATTTCAGGTTCTTTTTCTTTTAAAAACTCGTAAAAATCATCTTTCGTAAATCCGGGCCCAGCTATTACGAGATATTTGAATTCAAGATTCTTCAAAGCGGACAGGACTTCTGAAAAGAACTCCAGCCTTGCGGAACTTTCCTTACCGTAACTCTTTCTTATGGAGAAAACTTCCTCTATTCCCCACTGCCTCAGCACTCCTATTACGGCGTCTCCCTCCTCTATAGTTAATACCGCAACTTCAGGCTGAGAACTTGCCTTAACGGCACTTTCAAGCCTTTCAAGCTGCTCCTTCTTCCACCTCTTTATCAGGCTGAGCTCTTTTCCAACACTGATGTTCAAAGTATGATAGCCCGAATCCTCCACTCCTCCTACTATTTTCCCGGATATCCTGAGTCTGTTTGCAAATCTGTGAAACTCAACCTTCTCAACTTCAACTCCAAGTCTGACAGTAACCATCTCTTTGTCACTTCTGAGCTTGTCGCTGCTCTCGCTAACTCTTTTGGTTAGAGAGAACACGACATCTCCCGGTTCAATCATGTACTTTAAATGCCAGAGATCATCAAGACTCTCAGGGACGAGCTTGACCTCTCCCTCGACCTTTCCGTCCTTACCGGTTTTCAGTTTTTCTTCCACGACTTTCATTGATGGCAGGAGGGAAGAGCTTTATAAATTGTTTAGGACATCCTTAAAGAAATCCTGCATGCTGAGGGGTGTTTCGATTTGATGGTGGTTACCGAGAGGTGCGTTGGGTGTGCTACCTGTATGCTCATTTGCCCCAGGGATGCCATAAGGGTGGAGGGAAAGGCCGAAATAGATAGAAACATCTGCGAGGAATGCAAAAAGTGCATGATGTACTGTCCTCTGGAGGCCATAAGCTGCCTGTAAGAAGGGGAGGAAATGAAGGTCGCAGTGGTTGGTTCTGGACTTGGAGGATTGCTCTCAGCTGCGATCCTGTCTGAGAGAGGTTATGAAGTGGAGGTTTTTGAGAAACTTCCATTTATCGGTGGAAGGTTTACGAGTTTTAACTATAGAGGTTACGAGATAAGCACAGGAGCTCTCCACATGATCCCTCACGGAAGTAAAGGACATCTGGCCAGACTTCTTAAGGAGGCTGGAGCCAGGATTGAGATAATAGACTCCAAGCCGGAGGGAACAGCTCTCTATAACGGAAAGGAAATTGAAATAAGAAGAAAGAACTTTCCTTTGAGATCAAAACTCTCTTTTGCTCTGCTGTGTCTCAAGAACAGGTTCAGGGAAGTCAGACTTTCGGAAGTTGAGGAAAAACTTGACAGCTTTAGTGCGGGATTTCTAAGAGCTTTTCTTGGATGGTCTTTGAGCATAACTCCTGAGGAAACGACTCTCTCAAGGATATATCCGATATACAGGTCAACTCTTGAGCTTGGGGGTCCGGGTGTTCCTGCCGGGGGATGCAAGGCTGTTGTAAATGCTTTGGCTGAAGTAATAGAAAGCAACGACTGCAAAATAAGAAAGAACTGTAAGGTCAGGGCTTTGAGAAAGGAGGATTATGGATTCAGCATTCATCTTGATAAAGAAGCAATGGCGTTTGATGCGGTTATATCAAACATAGGTCATGAGGAGACGGCTAAGCTCTGCTCTTACAGGGTGGAGAGCTGTGAACCAAGCTCGGGAGTGAAATATTCAATAGCGATAAAGCAGCCGTTTATAGAGCATACGGGAGTTCTCTTCACTCTTGGAACGAGGAGAATAAGCGGCATGAATCAGGTTACGAATGCAGATCCCAACCTGGGTAAGGGACATTTCTTAATGGCTCACCAGCCCATGCTTACTACGAATGTCAAGTTTGAGATATCCGAGGGATTGAAGGACATAAAGGAGCTTTTAAAAGGGTACGACTACGAAATTCTTGCAATTCAGAGTTATAGCGACGGATGGCCCGTAAACAGGGCTAAAGCGGGGAGTGATGAAAGTGTCAGAACACCAGTCAGGGGAGTTTACGTGGTTGGGGATGGAGCTAAAGGGCAGGATATAGAAGTGGAGGGAATAGCTCTTGGAGTGGAAAAAGCTTTGAAAGAACTGGAAAGTTTCCTGATTTAATTCAGGCTTGGATCGTTTAGTAACAGGACGGTGTATTTAATATGAAACGGTGAATGCGATGAGTGAAGCGGAAGTAATCGTGCTTGAAAACGTAGTGAAGAGCTTTGGAAGAATAAAGGCTCTTGATGGAGTAAGTCTGAAGATAGGGATGGGGGAAAAAGTGGCAATCCTCGGTCCCAATGGTGCTGGCAAGACAACTCTCGTCAGAATTGTAAGCGGGCAGACAAGGGCAACTTCTGGAAGGGTAGAGGTTATGGGCAGAAATCCAGCTACATTCAGCAGGGAGTTGAGGAGGAACATGGGGTTTGTTTCTCACAATCCAATGCTTTACGACGAACTGACAGCTTATGAAAACTTAAAATTCTATGCAAAACTATACGATGTGGATGATGGTAGAATTCCTGAATTACTGAAAAAAGTTAGACTTTATGATAGGAGACACAGCAGGGTCAAGACATTCTCAAGAGGTATGAAGCAGAGACTTGCAATAGCGAGAGCACTCCTCCACGATCCCGGAATTCTAATACTGGACGAACCCACATCTGGTCTGGATGTTGAAGGCAGGTTTGAGCTCCTGAATTATCTGAGAGCTTTTGAGGACAGGACAATAATTTTAACAACCCACAATCTGTGGGAAGCTGAAAAACTCTGTGACAGAGCGGTAATACTGATGAAGGGTAAAATCGTTGAAGAGTGCAGTACAAGAGAAGCGGAAAAAGTTTATCTAAAGCTTTGCGGGCTGGAATTCGATTAACCGGCTGATTTACGTCGGAAGTATGGTATCTGTCCAAGATTAAAATGTTGATTGCAGGTGTGGAATTTGATATAAATGGAATTTAATATAAGTATAAAAGCAGAAAGCGTTGCAGAATTTAGTAACGGTAAAGCTAACGGTAAAGCCAAGCTCGTAGCAATTGCTGATGCAGGGTGGATGCAGGGTGGATGATATGAGGTGTGGTGTAAAAAAGCCAAAGTTCGTTGAAATTGCATGGAAAGATCTGATTGTTGAGTTCAGGAGCAAATCAACTATCAGCCTTATGATTCTGTTTTCTCTCGTAACTTCAATGCTTTTCAGCATAACAGTTCCGGTTGCATATGCTCAGAGTATAGGGGCTTCTCTGCTGTGGTTAATTTTCATATTTGTGGGTATGCTTGGTTACGCAAGGGCTTTCGTCAGGGAGGTGGAACTCGAAACTCTTGATGGATTAAAGCTTGCTCCTGTACACCCAGCAAGCATACTTGCCGGAAAGATGCTGTACAACATAGTTCTGATGCTTTTGACTGAAGCAGTGGTTTTACCCGTTTTCATAGGTGTTTTTAATATGAGTATAGCCAGACCCTTGCTTTTTCTCGGGATAATAACTCTTGGCAACGCCTCATTTGCGGTTGCCATGTCCTCTCTTGCTGTTCTCGTGATAAAATCCCGCTCCAAGGAGTTACTTTTACCTGTAATTGCGTTTCCAGTGATTTTTCCAGTCGTTTCCTCCACAGTTTTTGCTCTTAACATGACCGTTAGCGGAAAGGTTAGCGGGATAACAGGGCCGATTAAGATGGTACTTTCCTTTGCTGTTATAATTCTGGCAATAGCTTTTCTCACTTCGGAATACGTTTTTACCGATTAATTTATTTGTACAAAATTTTATTTTGTATTTGTAATTTCTATGTTTACTGTTTCTTAGTTTTAGTAAGTGTCAGGTGAGTCATTATGATTAGT
>CAZUMR010000055.1:0-22974 GCA_964622075.1 uncultured archaeon
AAAACACCTTTCTGCACAGAGGAGCGGGACTTTAACGTTCACGTTAAATCAGGAAATCAGAAGCCCTCTACTCCAGCTTCAACTCCTTCTCCAACCTCTTCTCCAGCCCACTCTCCAGCCTCCTCTTCAACCCCCTCTCCAACCCCCTCTCCAGCCTCCTCTCAATCCACCACATCTACCCGATCCACTGCCGTTCAACCCACAACCACAAAACACAGGAAGACTCCCGGGTTCGAGGTGCTTTTAGCTGTCCTGTCACTCCTGCTTGCACTGAGGAGAAGGCTTTAGTTTGCTGGTTTTTTGTTTTTTTGTTTTTTGTTTTATTTTGTTTTTTTTAAATATCTTCTAAATTATTATTATACATTAAACAATCCAACATAAAATAACCCGACAGACCATCAGGAAAAAAGATCTGTCAGACTGGGAAACTAAAAAGAAATTTATATCCATGCTAAAGCAGTACAAGCATGCCACAAAAAGTGAAAGTGCTCGACACAACCCTGAGAGATGGAGAACAGACTCCCGGCCTGAGCCTCAGCATAGAACAAAAGAAGATGATAGCTGAGGCTCTTGACAAGCTGGGAGTGGATATTATAGAGGCCGGAACGGCAATAGCTTCGAAGGGAGAATTTGAGGCAATTAAGGAGATTTCCTCCCTTGGTTTGAATGCTGAAATTTGCAGCTTCTGCAGGATTAAGGATGTGGATATTGATGCCGCAGCAGATGCTGGGGCCGATTCAATCTTCATGGTCGCTCCTTCATCACCCATTCACATTTCAACCAAGTTTCCCGGCAAGAGTGAGGATGATGTCATCGAAATGTCCGTTCATGCAATTGAGTACGCCAAGGAAAGAGGACTGACAGTGGAATTTGGTGGCGAAGATGCCTCAAGAGCCAATCTTGACTTTATAAAACGGCTCTACAAGGCTGCAATAGATGCAGGAGCTGACAGGCTGACGTATACAGATACCGTCGGAGTCATGACTCCGGAGAGGTGCGAAAGTGTAATGAGAGAACTCAGGAAGGAATTCAGGGATGTGGATCTTGCAATACACTGCCACGACGACTTTGGACTTGCCACAGCTAACACAGTTTTTGGTGTTAAGGGTGGGGCCAATGAAATTCACGTAACAGTAAACGGTCTGGGAGAGAGAGCTGGAAACGCTGCTCTTGAAGAAGTCGTCATGACTCTTGAGGTTTTTTACGGCGTTGATACGGGAATAAACCTCAAAAGAATATACAGGACTGCAAAACTCGTAGAAAAAGTAACGGGTATATCTATCCCGCCAAACAAGGCAATAGTCGGTGAGAATGCATTCACTCACGAAAGCGGCATACATACATCGGCCATTCTGAAAAATGCCTCAGCTTACGAACCGATAACTCCTGAAATGGTTGGCAGAGAGAGGCACCTTGTCCTTGGAAAGCACGCTGGCAGAGCAAGTGTTGAAGCTGTGATGAAAGAGCTTGGTTACAAGGCTACAAAAGAGCAGATGGCAGAAATCCTGAAGAGGATAAAGGAACTTGGAGACAGAGGCAAAACAGTTACGGATGCGGATGTGAGAACGATAATAGAAACTGTCCTTCAGATCAAAAGGGAAAAGAAGGTTATTCTGGAAGATCTCTCGATAGTCAGCGGTATGAACGTTATGCCTACGGCAAGTGTGAAGCTAAGGATAAACGGCAGGGAGATAATCGAGGCCGCCGTTGGTACTGGTCCCGTAGATGCGGCAATAAATGCCATAAAGAAAGGTGTAAAGGAGTTCGGAGATATAGAACTCGTGAGTTACAGGGTCGATGCGATAACAGGAGGAACGGATGCCCTTGTTGATGTGATAGTCCAGCTGAGAAGGGGAAACAAGGTCGTGACTGCAAGAGGTGCGAGAACGGACATAATCATGGCATCAGTAGAGGCGATGATGGAAGGACTCAATATGCTGATCTGTTAGTTTATTTTTCCCCTTTTCCTCTTTCCCTTTTCCCTTTGTCCTCTCTTCTCCTTTCATTTTGTTTTACCGTTTTTTCTTTTAGGAGTTCATCAGCCAGTCTTCCTAATTGAGTCTAATTATCTGGATTGAATGACAAAAAATTTTTACATCCTGCCCCACATTTCTAAACTGGATGGGAGTTATCAGGGAAGTGTCAGTCTGTATAGGAGATCCAGAAAAGCTGAGAGTAATAGGAAAAGTTGATGAAACTCTTGATGAAGAATTGCTGCCTCTGCTTGCAAGAGTTCTGAAAGGAGGTTTCGTAAAAACCCAGAATTTCGTCACGTTCAGGATGGGCATGAGCTTTATAACAGTCTATCCCGACGGACACGTTGGAATGACGATGGTGGAGGATGAAAACGAGGCTCTGAAAATTCTGGAGTATGTGGAGGCGAAAATCAGGTATGTTAAAGAAAACGGGGATAAAATCAGGGCAAAAAACACACCGGTTAAAGTAAATGTTCTCGAAATTTACAAGCTCCTCCCGAAAACGAACTGTGGGATGTGCGGGGAGAAAACGTGCATGGCCTTTGCTCTAAAGCTGACGACGGGAAGTAAGGAGCTGAGTGAATGCAAGCCCCTGATGCTGGAAGGTAAGTATATCAGGCAGAGAGAATCTCTGATATCGCTCCTGACTTCCATGGGGATTGACGTTTATCTGTAATTGTATAGCGTTTATCTGTAAATTGTTATATCACATTGTATACATCACATACACCGCCTCATCTTTAAGGATTGCTCTTCAAGAATTACATCAGCCGGGCATCAGAAAATCCGTAAAGGAAAATCCGTAAAGAATAAATTCTTTCAAATTTACTTTCACCGTGCCCGTGAGTGCAAGACTGCTCTCCCTTGTGAGAAGGGGAGAGGGCGAAAATGTAGAATTCAAGGAATTCCTGAATTCGTACCACCTGAGAGAGGGCAGGTTTCAGTCTCTTGCATGTCAGATGAGCCACAGACTTATAATGGGGAGAGGGAAGGCAATATACGTTATTGGTGTTTCTGATAGCGGGGAGCTGAAGGGAATAAGTGAGGAAGCGTTTGAAGAAACGTTAAACGTTCTTGAAAAACTTGCATGCGAGGTAGGAGCTTTTCTCAGTTCAGTCGAGACGTTTAAGGTTGGAGAGGGACTTGTTGGAATAGTGGAAATCCAGAAAAAAAGGGAGGGCAAGGAGAGAATTCTGATAGGCACAGCAGGGCACGTTGATCATGGAAAGTCCACCCTTGTCGGATGTTTGATAACCGGAAAGGCTGACGATGGAGATGGTGCAACAAGGATATACCTTGACGTGCTGAAACACGAAATAGAGAGGGGATTGAGTGCAGACCTCAGCTTTGCAGTTCTCGGTTTTAAAAACGGAAAACCCATAAGAATGAAGAATCCTTTAAACAAGAGGGAAAAGGCCGAGGTCGTGGAGAAAGCTGAAAAACTTGTATCTTTTGTCGATACAGTTGGACACGAGCCGTGGCTCAGAACGACGATAAGGGGATTGCTCGGGCAGAAAATAGACTACGGATTGCTCGTTGTGGCTGCGAACGATGGAATAATGAGGACGACGAAAGAGCATCTTGGCATAATGCTTGCCATGGATTTGCCCGTTGTTATTGCGGTAACTAAGTCAGACATGGTTGGAGAGGAGAGAGTCAGGGAAGTTCTCTCGTCCCTTTCAGCTCTTCTCAGAAGCGTTGGCAGAGTTCCCTATGTCGTCAGGAGTATGGAAGATGCTGTAAAAGCTTCCAATCTCGTGCACTCAAGGCCAGTCGTCCCGATAATCGTAACCTCTGCCCTAACTCTTGAGGGGTATGATCTGCTTGAACGGTTGCTTTACACTCTCAAGCCGAGGAAGAGGGCAAGGGATGACTTCCTAATGTACATAGACAGGCTCTACAGAGTTAGCGGAGTTGGAACTGTCGTGAGCGGATGCGTCAGGTCGGGAGAGGTCAGGGAGGGAGAGGAAGTTTACATAGGCCCGTTTCACGACGGTTCTTTCAGAAAGGTAAGAGTCCAGAGCATGGAGATGCACTACTACAGAGTTGAAAAGGCGGAGGCTGGGGATATAGTAGGAATAGCAATCAAACCCGTGGAGTTTGAAGAGCTAAGGAGGGGAATGGTGCTCTCGAAAAAAGAGCCGAAAGCGGTCTGGGAGTTCGAGGCGAACGTTATCGTTTTCTCACACCCGACAAGGATAAGGAAAGGTTATGAGCCCGTAATTCACGTGGAAACAATCGCGGAAACTGTTGTTTTCAGAGACATGGACAGGGATTACCTCAAGGCAGGAGACAGAGGAAAAGTGAGAATTCGCTTCAAGTACAATCCCCACTACGTCTTCGAAGGACAGAAGTTCATATTCAGAGAAGGCAGAAGTAAGGGCGTCGGTGAAATCGTTAGAGTTCTCTCCTGACAGTTTTAGTTATCGTCTTAACAATTTAAAAGGCGGATAAACTAAAAACAAAACATTAATATATTTCGACTCAAAGTGTGCGTGGATGAAAGTGGGCTGCTGCGGCTTCTGCACGGCCATGGACAGCTACTTCAGAAAGTATCCCGTAATTGAAATCCAGAAAACTTTCTACAAGCCACCAAAACCTGAAACTGCAAGGAAGTGGAGAAGCAGGGCTGATGAGATAAATCCAGACTTCGAGTTTACGGTTAAGGCATGGCAGGTAATAACCCACCCTCCCGGCAGCCCGACTTACAGAAAGGCCGGAATAAAACCGAAAAACTGTGGCTACTTCAGACTTACCGAGACAGTTATAGAAGCATGGGAAGTAACGAGGACGATAGCCGACATACTAAGGGCGAAGGTGATCGTTTTTCAGACGCCACCATCTTTCAGGGATAACAGGGAAAATCTGGCGAGAGCCAAACAGTTCTTCTCCACAATAGGCAGGACAAAGTACATTCTCGTATGGGAGCCAAGAGGATGGAGTGAGGAGAGTATCAGGGAGGTCTGTGAGGAGACGGGAGTAATTCACTGTGTCGATCCATTCATATCAGATCCCGTGACGGAGGATTTCACGTACCTTAGACTTCACGGATTCGGGCTCGGAAGCAGAAACGGTGCAATGGGTAAGCTGAACTACAGACATGTTTACACCGATGAGGAGCTGAGATGGCTGCTTGAATACGTGGAAAAACGCTCATCCGATGTTTACGTGATGTTCAACAACACCAACATGTGCAAAGATGCTGAAAGATTCATGGAGCTCATGTCAAGACAGAGGTTGAGCCACTGATTTACGATTAGCTTATCACGATTTTTTCCACGCCGTCAACCTCAAGAAACTCATCCACAAGCTTCCCCGGAATTTTTGTGTCCGTTACAACTGTCAGCTTTGATTCCACGCTTATTTCCGGATCCTCGCCAAGTATGTACCTGATTGATATTCCTTCCCTTGCAAGTATTCCCGCTATTGCAGCAACTATCCCCACTTTCTGACTCTCGGCATAAACTTCGAGCACACCGCAGCCCATAATCCTCGCAACTTCGGCTATGTTCGCAACGGGTTTTAAAGCCGAAAATACTTTCCTCAGTTCCTCATCGCTCTCTATGTTCTGTATGGCTGAGATGACGACCTTTCTATCAACACCAATTGCTTCTGCTATTTTGGCAGGAACGAGCTCTATATCTCCACAATAAGCCTTTCCACCTTTAACGCTTATTCCAAGCCTTAGAAACTCCCTTGCAACTGCTATCTGAGATGGATACCTCTCGAACTTTTCGACTATTTTCCCCCACATTACTTGACGTGGCTTGCTGAAAAGTAATATTGCTTTCGCTCCCTTGCTGTGAACGTACAACGTTAAAATACTCTTAGGTTAGGAAATGAGGTGGAGATGAGGGTGGAGAAGGAGAGGGTAAGCAAGTTCATGAGCGGTTTGCTCAGGCACTTTCCCTATAAGTTCGGAGTCAAAGTTGACGATTACGGGTGGGCAAGGATTGACGATGTTGTGAGAGCTGTAGCTGAAAAATATTCTATGGCTTACGGGGAAGCAGAGAGACTAATTCGTGCAATCGTTGAGGATGACCCCAAGGGGAGGTTTGAGATAAGGGGCGAGTTAATAAGAGCAAGATACGGGCACAGCATAGATGTTAACACAGGGTGGAGTGAGGAGGGAGAGATACCACCCGTGCTGTATCACGGAACGAGCAGGAAGGCTCTGAAGTCAATACTGGAGAAAGGCCTGTTACCAATGAAGAGAAAGGAAGTACACTTAAGCGAAAGTTTTAAAGATGCTGTTGAAGTCGGGAGGAGATACGACCCGAATCCTGTAGTGCTCAAAATAAACGCCAAAAAAATGGTGGAGGACGGGTTCGAAATACGGAGGAAAGGTCGGGTGCTTACGACAGATTACGTACCTCCCAAGTATATAAGGGTAGCTTAATTTTTCACGTCCTAATCATAATTATCAGGGATGCGTTCCCCTTAATTCTGTTAGCACAACCGGCAAACCATGGAGTATCAACAGTGTTCTGTTACCGATACTATCTTATACCTTAAACAATTTCAGGCAAAATGGGGTCATCATGAAACTCGCCAAGCTTGTTAGGTTGCTTGTGTTTTTATCAGTCATACTGATTGCCTGCTCCAAAATGAGTTACGCACAGATAACTCTTTCAGTCAATCTAAATCCATCAACGCCTCTACCGGGAGACCTTGTAAAAGGAACTCTGACAATAAAAACAGGACTACGAGCTGAAGACGTTTCGGGAGTGACCTTTTACTCTCCACTACCCGTGAAACCTCAGAGTATCTCTGGAATTGGAGTGATTCCGGCAGATAGCTACTACAGTCTGCCATTCACGTTAAAGGCAACCTCTCCCGGAACGTACGTTGTTAAAGTTTACGTCACGACAACAAACGGCACGGTTATGCAGAGTTTCAACGTAAACGTGGCAAATGCAAAGCCTGAAATAATAATAACCCAGCCATTGACACTTGGAGAGGTAAATGACGTGCACTTCCACGTTTACAATCCCGTAAATGCCTACGGTATTAAGGTGATACCCCTGTTCAAAGCTTATCCCTCCACGATATACGTTGTAAACAACGAAGGCAGTTTCAGGTTCTATCCTGAAAAAGCAGCACCTCTGAAGTTCAGGATAGAATTCTACAATGCTCTGGCTGTCAACTACCATTCGTACATTCAGGTAGTTTATCCATCGTACAGAAACAGCAGCGGACTGAATGTAAACGTCTCAACACCTCACGATGTTTACCTGCTTTACGATGTTATCCCCGTACAAATTACCTTTACAAACCTGAGAACCGACAGCGTTTACGATTTGAGAGTTAACGTCTCATCTAACAGCTTCAGAAAGATGGTGAACATCGCCGAGCTCAAACCGGGAGAGAAGAAAGATGTTGTTGTTTACATCCCTGCAAACAGAGCCGGGAGGCTTAAAGTTTCGATCATTGTTGATTACAAAGACTACCTTGGAAACGGATATGATGTCAAAAAATCGGTGGAGTTCAGGGTTCTTCCAGATAAAGTGGTATCAATTAGCGATGTGTCTGTGGAGAGAAGTGGCAGCGGGTTTGAGATTACGGGTGATGTCAGCAATAGCGGGTGGAACAAAATCTACGGCGTTACAGTTACAGCTGAGTCAGGGGGTAAAAACGTCTCGTACTTCATAGGTACGATAGATCCTTCCGACTACGACACGTTTGATATCGTAACAAACAATGCAACAAAACTCGTCGTATCGTGGCAGGATATTACTGGAAACGTTTACAGCGTATCCATGCCCCTGCATTTACATTCCCAGCACAGGGTTGAGGTCAAAGAAAGCGTAAATCCACTGCTTATTTCGATTTCCGGAGCAGCTGTCATTCTGATTATAGTGATTCTTGCCGTACTATCAGTCAGGAAGCGTTCGGGGAAGAACGGCGGGAAATAGGCTGGGCTGGTAAGGTTGCAGGCTGGAAATTGCGATGAAAAGGGAGCAAAAGTATGAGCAAAAACAGGGCAGTCATAGAGCTTGTGGACGTGAAAAAAGTTTACAGAGTTGGAAACGAGGAAGTTTACGCTGTAAACGGTATCAGCATGAAGGTTGAGGAGGGGGAGTTTCTCTGCATAATGGGTGCAAGCGGAAGTGGAAAAACGACCCTGCTGAGCCTGATGGGGTGTCTCGATAGACCAACGTATGGCAGCGTTCTGATAGACGGTATAGATACGAAGGAGCTGAGTGACAGAGAACTGACGGACATAAGGAGGGAAAAGATAGGTTTTGTATTTCAGCAGTACCACCTCATCCCAACACTGACTGCATTCGAAAATGTAGAGCTGCCAATGCTGCTGAAAGGTGTTCCAAAAGCTGAGAGGGAAAGAAGGGCCATGGAACTACTGGAAATAATGGGGATAGCTAAGGCAGCAAACAGAAAACCATCTGAGCTGAGCGGGGGCATGCAGCAGAGGGTGGCAATAGCAAGGGCTCTTGCAAACAATCCGGAAATACTCCTGTGCGATGAACCAACCGGAAATCTGGATACAAAGAGTGGTGAGGTTGTAATGAACCTGATAAAGGAGCAGAACGACAGGGGTGTTACGGTGGTGCTTGTAACTCACGATCCAGAGATAGCGAGGTATGCTGAGAGAGTTATCAGAATAAGGGATGGAAAGATAGTGGAGGAGTAGGTGAGGATGTACTTCCAGCTTGCCTTCAGAAATCTCAGGAGAAATGGCATAAGAAGTGCCCTTGCGATCGTGGGGATAATAATAGGTGTTATGGCAGTTGCATCGATAGGAATTTTCAGCGCCAACCTGAAGACAAGCTTTCTCTCAAGTTTTCAGAATGTTACAGATGAGGTTCTCATTTATCCAGCATACAATGCACACTTCAGGCATGGGCTCGTTACGACTTCTGGGGTCATGTACATAGATAAGAGAACAGCTGAAAGGATAGTCAGACTGCCCTACGTTAGGGATTACGCATTCGTAAAAGATACGTTTACTACAGCCCGGCATAGGGAAGAGGTATTTGGTGTTACAGTTTATGGAATGGAGGAAAATGCCGTAAAAAAGCTATTTAAGGCTGAAAAAGGTGTTTTAAGGCTTTCTGACAGCTGTGTTGTTGGATATGACCTTGCAGACAGGTTAAAACTGAGAGTTGGAAGCAGAATTGAAGTGAATGGACACAACCTTAGGGTATCAGCAATACTGAAGGAAACGGGGGCAAGGTTTGACGTCAACCCGAATAACGCGATAATTGTTTCCCTGAGAGACTACGACAGAATATTTAACACGAAAAACGAGGGATACAACTTCATAATCGTGTGGGTAAAGAGCTTAAAGGACGTCTCTCTTTTCAAGGATGCAGTTGACAAAACTGTAAACGCAAGGGAAAAGAAAGTAGAGGTTTTTGAGCTGAAAATAATAATAGATCAGATAAACAAGGGATTCTCCTTCGTTTCAAGGTTTCTGATGGCCATAGCAGGAATATCCCTGCTCGTTGCAGGCGTGAGCATTCTGAACATCATGCTCATGTCAACTCTTGAGAGGACGAGAGAAATTGGCGTGATGATGGCCATTGGAGCTTACAGAACGACGATACTGAAGCTTTTCCTGCTTGAGGCTCTTATTCTCGGTATAATTGGCAGCGTTATTGGAGCAATCCTCAGTCTTGCCGGAGGTTACGCCGTTGATATGATGATTTTGCATTCTGCAAAGTATCTGCTCAGCCTGACAACTCTGGGTTACATGATAGAGGGCATGTTCTTCGGTCTTCTAACAACATTGATAAGCGGACTCTACCCGGCATGGAAGGCAAGCAGGCTCGAGCCACTTGAGGCTCTGAGGTATGAGTGATTTTAATGAGTTTAATGAGCAATGAACAAAGACAAACATCGAACAGTAAGCGGACAGTAAGCAGACTTTCAAAATAACACGAATAACAATAACAATTTAAAACCTCCCGCATTCGAGCTCTGCGTGCAGAAAGCTGAAGTTAAAGCTGGAGTTTTTATATGCAAATGCGGACTTAACATAGCCGGGACGGTGGACGTCGAAAAAATAGCGGAAAAAGTCAGGGAAAGAGGATATTTTGCAAGAGTAATAGACTACGCCTGTTCTGAAAGCGGTCAGAAGGAGATTGCGGAATGTATAAGAGATGAAGGGCTTGACAGGTTTGTTGTAGCTGCATGCAGCCCAAAACTGCATGAGAGAACTTTCAGAAGGCTCGCTGAAAGAGTGGGTGTCAACCCTTACATGGTCGTAATGGCGAACATAAGGGAGCAGTGTTCATGGGTTCACACCAGAAACGAGAGAACTCAGAAGAAAGCTGAAAATCTCACACTTATGGCTCTTTCAAGGGTTTTGAAGGCCAGACCTCTTGAAAAGAGGAGGTTTGATCCTGTAAACAGAGTTGTTGTCGTTGGTGGAGGAGTTGCGGGAATAGAAGCATCTCTTTTACTTGCAAATTCGGGAATAGATGTCGTTCTTGTTGAAAAGGGTGCGAGTTTGGGTGGGCACATGGCCCTTCTAAACGAAATATTTCCCAACAACGATTGCTCGATATGCGTTCTCGCACCGAAGATGAACGAGGTGTGGGAGCATGAGAGAATAGAGGTTTACACGAATTCGGAAGTTGAGGAGATAAGTGGAGGAGCGGGGAAGTTCAGGGTAAGGATAAGGAAAAAGGCGAGTTTCGTTAATGAGGAATGCAAGGGGTGTATAGAAGATTGCTCCTCGGTATGCCCGGTAACTGTGTACGATGAATTCCTTGGAACTTTCAGGAAGGCAATATATCTGCCATTTCCCCAGTCCACTCCACTCTATGCAAAAATTGACGAGGAAAACTGCGTGAGGTGCGAGCTATGCTTAAAGGCGTGTGAGCCAGCAGCAATAGATTTTTCGATGAAAGATGAGGTATTCGAAGTTGATGCTGGAGCTGTAATTGTTGCAACCGGATACAGACTTTTTAATCCATTCGAAAAGCTCGGATACGCTTACCCCAAGGATGAGAGGATAATAACACTGCTGGAACTCGAAAGGCTCCTCTCTCCCTCCACTCAGGGCAGTTTCAGAGATGCTTTCCCGGATGCGAAAAGAGTTGCATTTATTCAGTGCGTCGGCAGCAGAGGGGAGTATTACTCTCACTGTTCAGTCGTCTGCTGTATGGCGAGCGTTAAAAATGCTCTGATTCTGAAAAGAAGGCTTGGATGCGATTGCAGCGTTTTCTACATAGATCTGAGAGCTGGAGGGAGAGGATATGAGGAGTACTTCAGAAAGGCCATGGAGGAGGGTGTGAGATTTATCAGAGGTAAGCCCGTGCTGATACCGGATTCTTCTGGAGTAAAGCTGAGATACGAAAACACCCTGCTTGGAAAGGTTGTTGAGGAAGAATTTGATGTTGTTGTGCTTGCAGCTGGTATGAGCGGTGCTATTCCAGATTTCTGCTCATCTGGAGGAGATAGTTTTGTTGAGGTCGTACATCCAAAGCTCAGATCTGCCGAAACTTCAAAAGCTGGAATATTCGTTGCTGGATGTGCATCCGGGCCAAAGGATATAAGAGACAGCATAAATTCCGCCGGACTTGCAGCCTCCAAAGCAATTGAACTTTTAAAGAATGCCAGCACAGAACCGTACTCAGCTTTTCTGAAGGGTGAGTGCGGGGGATGTAGAGTGTGTGAAAAACTCTGTCCGAGCGGGGCAATAACGGTAGAGGATGGAACAGCCAGAATTAACGAGGGTGCCTGCCAGATGTGTGGTTTATGCGTATCCTCATGTCCCGAGGGGGCACTTGATCAGGGATTTTACTCAAGTCCAGAACTTTACGCCGAAATTTCTGAAGTTTCTCCGGATTCAGTGTTAGTTTTTGCCTGCAACTACTGTGCCTACTCAGCCCTCGATCTTGCAGGGGCCATGAGGATGAGGTACGATGAGAGAGTCAGAGTTATCCGGGTTCCGTGTTCTGCAAGGGTTTCAGCCGAAATGATACTTGAAGGTTTGAAAAAGGCCAGAGGGGTTGTTCTGGCCGGATGCAGAATAAGGGAGTGTCACTTCGGTGTAAACGAAATAGCGAGGAAGAGAGTGGAAAGTCTCAAAAAAGCTCTTGGGAAGGAAAGTCACAGACTTAAGGCAATCTGGTGTTCTGCGGGAGAGGCGGAAATCATAGTTAGAGAGCTGAACGAGTTCATCTGTGAGTTGATGGGCTGATGAGCTGATGCTGATGAAGTTGATGAGATTAGGTTAAGGGGTTGATAATGTTGATGGGGCTGGTGAGGTTGAGTGATGAGTAAGGTTTTACAGAGTGGTCGATGAGGGGATGAAAGAACATGAAGATCGTTAGAATTGCAGATGTTGAGGATACGAAGTTCGTATTCAGGCAGGAGGTGAAGGGAGAGGAGAGAGAGCTCGTATTCGACCCGGAAAAGTGCAGTGGTTGCATGTTCTGCGTTTATTCATGCCCCGTAAATGCAGTGGAATTTTCCGGATACGAAATGCTTGTCGCCGGAATGCCCCTGATAATAGACCACAATACCTGCTGTTTTTGCGGAATATGCTATGCCCTCTGCCCGGAGAGAGCGTTCAGTTTTAAACCGGGTATTGATTTGAGACTTGCAGGCAGGGCAAAAAAGCTTGATGAATGTGTAAACTGCAGGGTGTGTTATGAGGTGTGCCCGGCTAAAGCTGTGGATGTAAGGGTAAAAACTGTGGATGAGTTTCACAGGAGAGAGTGTCTGGATAATCCAGATATGGAACTGAAAAAACGGGGAACGCTGAAAATAGATCCGGATAAATGCAGACTCTGCGGAAAATGCACGCTGTTCTGCGATGCTCTCGTTCCCGTTCAGAAAGATGTGACCCCAGCAAATCCGCATCCTTTTTCAGAAATCCTTTTCAGAGAAGACAGGTGTGACTACTGCGGGTTATGCGAAAAAGTATGTCCAAATGAAGCAATAACTGTTGAAAATTCACTTGGCGAGCTGTATGAGGATGAAACTGGAATTGTTAACAAAGATATTGAAGAGAATCTGAAGGAAGTTGTAAAAGTTGAGATAAATGAAAAGTGTATAGAATGTGGGTTATGCGTTAAAGCATGCCCCTACGACGGAGTTGCTCTGGAGAGAAGCTTTTCAGGAGAGATACTGGTTAACTGGAAGAGATTGAAAAAAGTCTGTGACTGGGAGAGCTGTAGGCTCTGTCTGAATGTTTGCAAGAGTGGGGCCTGGTATGTTGAAGGGGGAGAACTCAAACTCGATCCTGACTTGTGTAGATTTTGCAGGGCGTGCATGTACGCATGTCCTGAGAGGCTGATAGAGATCAGGCTGCACGATGTTCGTGTGGAGTGTGAGTGGAAAGGTTTCATGAAAGCTGTTAACAGAATTTTAAACGAGGAGATAGCTGGAGTGGGAAGGAAGATAGGAGCAATCAGTGTTGAGAGTGTAAAAACTGGAAGTGTGAAAACTGAAGATGACACAGGATTGAAATGCGAGATATCTGACAGAAATGAGATCGAGAGCGAGAGTGAAAATGAGAGCAGGGAGAGAATGGAAGAAAAAATAGGGCAAGCAGAAGACATTATAAAAGTTGAAAAACTACTTAAAAATCCATCCTATAAACGTCTGTTCGAGCTGAGACCGGAGAAGTTTCTTGAACTCCTCAGCTAAAGGGGTTGGATATGAACGTTGTTTTATGTGTTACGGGAAGTCTGGCTGCGGTGGAGAGCGTTAAAATTGCAAGAGAGCTGTCAAGGAGAGGTTTTAAAGTCAAAAGTGTTGCAAGCAGCAGTGCTCTGGAAATAATCGGCAAAAAGGCTCTGAAATTCGTTTCTGAATTCCAAGATGAGCCAGATCACGTCAGACTTGCCGGTCTGGAGGGATGGTGTGATGTCGTTTTGATAGCACCTGCAACAGCTACAACGATTTCCAGAATTGCGAACGGTATGGGAGATACTCCCGTATCTCTTGTGGCACTCACAGCAATAGGTTCGGGGAAGAAGGTTATAATCGCCCCGGCCATGCACCTCGGAATGTTTCAGAATCCAGCCGTTCAGGAGAACCTGAAGAGACTGGGTGAGATGGGAGTGGATGTTGTGTGGCCGAGAGTAGAGGAGGGCAAGGCCAAGCTTGCAAAAATTGAGGAGATCTGTTTGTACACTGAGAGAGCTGTATCGAACAAAGAATTTTCCGGAAAGAAGGTCGTTGTTACCTCCGGGCCCACATACGAATTCATAGATCCGATAAGGTTCATAAGTAACAGGAGTTCTGGCAGGATGGGTCTGGAGCTCGCCCTTGAATTCTGGAGGAGAGGAGCAAGTGTCGTTCATGTAACATCAAAACCCTCAGGGCTGAGACTGGATGGATTCAGAGAGGTGAGAGTCGTTTCAGTCAGAGACATGCTTGAAGCCTGTTTGAAGGAGATAGAGAACTGCGACCTGTTTGTTTCTGCTGCAGCTCCTTCAGATTTTGTTGTAAGGCCTGAAAAAAGCAAGATCAAGACATGCAGAGAGCTAACACTCAGGCTTGAGGAAGCTCCAAAAATAATAAAGGAAATCAGGAAAGTTTACGGAGGGCACATTATAGGGTTCAAGGCCGAAACCGGTGTGAGAGAGGAGGAGCTTGAAAGAATTGCTCTGGAGAAAATGTATGAGGACAGGCTCGAAATGGTCGTCGCAAATGACGTAATTCATAAAGGCATGGGCACTGAAGACACGAGGGTTTTGCTCATCACTCCTGAAAGGAGAGAATGGGTCGAGGGGAAAAAGAGAGATGTGGCACGTAAAATTGTTGATTTCTATAGAGAGTGTGTGGCCGGGAATACGGGTTAATCAGGAACAAAAGCCGAAAACAATTTAGCCATGAGGAGTGAGCTGGGAAACATGATCCTCAAGGGTAAAGCTTGGAAGTTTGGGGATGACATATCCACTGACCACATAACTCCCGGCAGATATTACCACCTGAGGAGTAATCTGCCAGAGCTGGCAAAACACGTAATGGAAGATGCAAATCCGGAGTTTGCTTCCAGAGTTAAGCCGGGAGATTTCATCGTGGCCGGTAAGAATTTTGGATGTGGAAGTAGTAGAGAGCATGCCCCGGCTGTTATAAAGCTTGCCGGAGTTTCAGCAGTCATAGCGAAATCGTTTGCAAGGATTTTCTACAGAAATGCGATAAACATAGGCCTCCCGGTACTGATAGCAGATACAAGCGAGATTGACGAAGGGGATGAGCTTGAAGTTGACCTTTCAAGCGGAGTGATAAGGGATGTTACCAAGGGTATAGAAATAAAGGCAAGCCCCATACCAGATGTAATGATAAAAATACTTGAAACAGGAGGACTCGTTGAATACGTGAAAAAATATGGAGATGTAAAGGTCTAAGAGTGAGAGCGTTTAGATAGTTGAAGAGTTGAATGCATAGCATCTGTATAAAAGCAAAGAATGCACAGCACCTGTATAAAAGTAGAGATAAAATACAAAAACTAACACGAGATTTCCTCATCAGCCTCAAGAACTTCTCTCTTCTTTTTCTCCTGATAATCCCTGATTTTCTCTCTCAGACTTCTATCTTTCATGGCAAGTATCTTGACTGCAGCAAGAGCCGCATTTTCAGGTTCAAGAACTACAAGTGGTGCAACTCCCGATGGCATTCTTAGAGATGACAGAATATCCATCCCCGAAAACTTGCTGCTGTAAGGCGGGCAGGCTATTACGGGATTGACAGTGTTTGCATCAACAAAACCGCTCAGGGCATTGCTTCTGCCTGCTACCGTTATAAAGACAGCGTCATCGTACTCCCTCAGAATTTCCAGCACTTTTTCGGGAGTTTTGTGTGCGGAGGCTATTCTCATGACATAGCCCACACCAAACTCTTCAAGAACCTTCGCTATCCTGTTCGAGAACTCGAGATCTGACTTTGAGCCCATCAGTATTACAGCATCCACACCTCTCACTTTCTCACCCGTAAACTTTGCCGGCTTTTCTGTCTTTAAGCTCTTACGGTGTTTTCACCGGCTCATCTGGTACCAGCAACAGATTTTTACTCCTGCAAACATCTCACGGCTATGAAAGTAATAAAGGTAGATCCCGATTACCCTGAACCTGAAAAGCTGAAAGAAGCAGCCAAAATCATAAGGGATGGAGGACTGGTTGCATTTCCTACAGAAACCGTTTATGGACTCGGATGTGACGGCCTTAACGAGAAAGCCGTTAAGAGACTGTACAGCGTTAAGGGTAGAAGGCCTACGAAACCGGTAATACTCCACATACACACACCACTTCAGGCTGAGGAGCTGGCAGAAGTGAACGATGTGGCAAGGGCTCTGATGGACGAATTCTTTCCCGGGCCACTTGCTCTCGTTTTGAAAAAGAAGGAAATCGTACCGGATGTCACATCTGGCTATACGGGAAAGATAGCAGTCAGAATGCCTGCAAATAGAGTCGCTTTAAAACTAATAGAATTGAGTGAAACTGCGATTGCCGCACCTTCAGCGAACAAATCTGGAGGAATAAGCCCTACGAGGGCTGAGGATGTGATAGAGGAGTTCGGGGATGAGATAGATGCAGTTGTTGATGGTGGTGAGACAAACGTTGGAATAGAGTCAACAGTACTCGATGTCAGCGGAGATAAGGCAGTCGTTCTGAGGATTGGAGCTGTTACGCTGGAAGAACTGGAGGAAGTTCTCTCCGATTACGGTGTTGAAGTTACAGTTGAGCAATCAAACAGGGGAGAGCACTACAGGGTTGGAGGCAGGATTATAATCGTTGACGGTTCAGCAATTCCTCAAGTTGTGTCAGAATACCTGAAGTCAGGTGCAAAAATCGGAGTGTGTGCTTCTGAAGATGTTATTGATGAAATGCTTGAAAGTATGGATGCCTGTATAGCTGGAAAAATCGTGCTGTTCAGGGTAAAAGATGAGGAAGATTACTCGAAAAAATTATTCAGGGCAATGAGGGAGATGAAAGACTGCGATTACTTAATTTTCCAGAGCGTCAGGGAGACTGGTATAGGGAGGGCAATCATGGCCAGATTGAGAGAGGCCGAAAGAAGTCTGTGATAGTCTAAGGATTCTGATGCAATCTACCTTCTGATGCAAATCTACCCGGCGTCAAAGTGCTTCATGCACACAACTTCAGCCACAGTGGTATCGAGTATGCCGGTATTGTGGACTGCAGCTATCCTGCCAAAGCCCCTTGGCCTGAGCATGAGCCTGACAGCTGTCATCTCGCTTTCCTCCATGTAAGTTCCGGATGCGAAGAACAGGGAGTGGGACATAACTTCCTTCCCCGTAACTTCTGCCACAATTCCAGTTACACCCTTTCCAAGATCACAGAGTCTTGCAGGAGTTAGAAGAACGCAGCTCCCTATTTCAGCCTTTATTGCGGTAGCCACATTGTGGGCACTTCTTAGCTCAACACTCCTGATCTCCCTTTTTAGGAGCGCGTCTATAACCCTTCTGGATATTCCCGTAAGCACGTAGCATTTGATTCTCTCTCCACCCATCTTCATCATCTGCATCACCTCACCTTAACCGAACATTGGCAGTTCGCTCTCTTCTTTCGCCTTTGCCTTGGATTCCTGCATCTTCGTCTGCTCTGCAAGTTTCTGCATCTGTGCTTCGATTATCTCAGCCTCCTTTATCAGCTTCTCAACACTCACGTTCCAGCCAAACAGCCTGTTTAAAACGTTTGCAACTTCTGCTGCAGCTCTTGGATCGGGGTTGAAACCCATGGTCTCACCGAGTATCGCCATTCCCGGGAAGTTCTTCGCCACGCACTCATTTAAAAGGGATCCGGCTATACCGGATATCGTCCCGCTTCTAAAGACCTCAACGTGATCCTTTATCTCCTCCAGCAACTCTTTCGTCGTGGCAGCTCCAAAAACTCTCTTTTTATTTTCAAATGTTGTAATTCCGGCAACTGAAACGAGTTTACTTGCCTCTATTGCAACGCACCATTCGACGATTACCCTGCTCATCCTGTTTGCGAGTTCGGGAGGGATTGGTACATCCGAATGGATGAGTATTGCACCCATATCCTTCATCTGGTATATCCTTACAGGAGGCAGAATCACACCGTCCATCAGTGTCGCTATGGGTGGCAGTGCGTCTGATGAGATTATGCCTATCTGCTCGGGCTTAAGTTCCATAACGTAGTGGGCAGCTAAAATCGTACCAACAAGACCAATCCCCGGAAAACTCGTCAAAATTACG
Organism: uncultured archaeon; assembly: GCA_964622075.1. Taxonomy (GTDB): domain Archaea; phylum Halobacteriota; class Archaeoglobi; order Archaeoglobales; family Archaeoglobaceae; genus WAPX01. The sequence goes on from CAZUMR010000055.1 coordinate 18,142, forward strand.
GGTTTTTCGACCTCCGGTTCTTTTATGAGGTCGATGTCAACTGGAATCATAAATCAGGTTTACATGCAATGGTATTTGAATGTTGGGATATAATGCTGAAGTCAGGCAGAATTCAGGCAGAATGATAATCGAAACGATAATCGGAATACAGCACAAAACAGCGCAGAAGAAAATTAAAAGAAAAGTTAGAACTCAGGAAATTAGAACTCAGGTTCGCCCATTCCCTCAAAGCCCGTCTTCTTTGTCTTCTCCATGCCCTTGGCAGCAATGACGTCGTCGATTCTGAGGATCATCACTGCAACCTCAGTTGCGGACTCTATTGCGTGGGTCTTGACTCTCAGTGGCTCGAGGACACCCATTTCCTTCATGTCAACGACCTTTCCTGTCTCCACGTCAACTCCAGCGTACTTCTCTCCCTTCTCGTGTGCTGCCCTGAGCTCAACGAGTACATCGATTGGATCAATTCCAGCGTTCTCAGCTAAAGTTTTCGGAATTATCTCCAGAGCATTTGCGAATGCTTCGGCTGCAAGCTGCTCCCTGCCACCAAGTGTTGGTGCCCACTGCTTAAGTCTGAGGCTGAGCTCGATCTCTGGAGCTCCACCTCCGGCCACAACCTTGCCATCCTCAAGAGCCACTCCTACGACTCTGACTGCATCCTCAATTCCTCTTGCTATCTCCTCGACAACGTGCTCGGTTCCACCTCTTACGAGTATCGTGACAGCCTTTGGATTCTTGCACCCAGTCACGAATACCATCTTTTCGTCTCCGACCTTCCTCTCTTCTACAAGCTCTGCCTCTCCAAGGTCTTCGCTGCTGATGTCTCTCAAATCAGTGAGCACTTTAGCACCTGTTGCCTTGGCGAGCTTCTCAAGGTCACTCTTCTTGACCCTCCTCACTGCAAGTATTCCTGCTTTTGCAAGGTAGTATTGAGCAAGGTCATCGATACCCTTCTGGCAGAAGACAACGTTAGCTCCGGCGTTGACTATCCTGTCAACGAGCTCCTTGAGCATCTTCTCCTCCTGCTCTATGAACTTCTGGAGCATCTCTGGGTCAGTAATCCTTATCTTCGCATCGGTTTCAGTCTCCTTGACCTCAAGGGCGGAGTTCACGAGCAGGATCTTTGCGTTCTCAACTCTCTTGGGCATTCCGGGGTGTACGACTTCCTTGTCAAGTACAATACCATCAACGAGCTCTGTCTCCTCTACACTGCCACCCTGTCTCTTCTCAAGCTTAACGTAGTCCGGATCGAACTTGATCTTTCCATCCACTTCCTCAACCACAGACTTGACAGCTCTTACAACTATGTCTGCGAGTTTCTCAAGAGCCACTTCAGCACCCTTTCCAGTCATTGCAGTCATTGCGATCTTCTTGAGAATCTCATCGTCATCCTTGCTTATCGGAATGGCAATCTCGTTGAGAATCTCCACTGCCTTCTCGGCTGCCATTCTGTAACCGTTTGAGATTATTGCCGGATGGATGTCCTGATCGAGCAGCTCCTCAGCTCTCTTGAGCAGCTCTCCAGCCAGAACGACAGCAGTTGTGGTTCCATCTCCTACCTCGTTGTCCTGAGTCTTTGCAATCTCAATTACCATTTTAGCAGCCGGGTGCTCAACGTCAATCTCCTTGAGTATTGTAACACCATCGTTCGTAATCACGATATCTCCAAGGCTGTCAACGAGCATCTTGTCCATTCCCCTTGGGCCGAGCGTGCTCCTCACAGCTTCAGCTATAACTCTTGCAGCCATTATGTTCATTCTCTGTGCATCCCTGCCAACAGTCCTCTGGGTTCCCTCCTTCAGAATCAATACCGGAGTTCCCTGCAAAGTTGCCATAACACCACCTCCTTAATTTTCCTGCCTTTACCAGTTTTCTCAATTTTAGCACGGTATCAGCAGGATCGGGCAACTTACGTCAGCATTTCTTGCTGACATTTTTCTGTGGGGATGTAGTTCTATATAAGATTTTTGGTAGGAATGACCGGAATAGCTGGTAATACAGCAAAAACATCAAAAGCAGACACGTGAAATTCTGTTGGAAATGAGCAAGAGTGGAAAACCCGGAGAAAAAGTGGAAGAAAAAGTGGGGAGAAGACGGAATAAAGAAAACAGAAAAAAAGGGCTTGAAGAGATGTGTGAGGAAATTCTATCGTCTTTAGACAGAATAGCCAGAGTCATTAGCTGTGCGGAATTTTCTGGAGACAGGCTCTACATTTACGATCCGCCTTACGTACTTGAAGTTGGCAGGGAGATGATCGTTTTGCGGGAAGTTTCAGGGGATGAAGGGCTGGGAGGAGAAGGAGCAGGAGAAACAGAAGAGGTTGCAGCAATCCTCACACCACAGAGACTTGAATATCTGAGGAGCGAGGAAGATTTAAAGGTACTTGAAGACTGGTGTGTTGCCCTAACTTCTCTATCCTTCAGGAGGTTTTTTGTAAAGGGTTTAAAAGGTTTTAAGGGTGTAAGGTGTAAAGGGTTTTCCAAACAAAAAGAGCGGGGAAAGGAGCAGGGAAGGGGGTAGAGGAGGAAGTTGAAAGCTAAAGTTAAAACTAAGAGTATGCTCACACCCTGAACCTGTTCTTGTATTCCAGAATGATCTTCTCGAAGTCCTCAACTTTCCTCTTCTTCAGCTCGTCCAGCTTTTCTTTGTAAACTCTCTCAAACTCCTCAGCATTGACTATTGCAAATCCATCCGCAACCCTGACTGATACCTCACTTCTGTCAATTACAGGTATTTCCTCCTCGTAGAAGACTTCCAGAGCGGTATGGGCCATCTTGTCCTTCTCAGCTATCACGGCCTTTACTCCCTTGGAGCACAGGTATTCTGCTTGAGATTTTCCTCCCCCTGCAGACACCTCTATCAGAATAACATCTCCTTCTCCAATTCCCGCCTCTCTTTCGAGTTTTTCTATACACTCCCTTGTGAACTTTTCAAGCAACTTTATGCTTTTCCATCCACTGAATTCGAGCATCTTCATTGCCTTCAGGGCTTCCACTCTTTCCCTCAGTTCCTCTATAGTTCTGTCCTTCTCCTTCAGCAGCTTTCTCAATTCTGAAAGTTCTGCCTCAAGACTCCTAACATAGTTTTCTTTCCTTATTTCTCTGTGCTCCTCTCTCGCAATGGCCACAAGTTTGCTCCTTAGTCTCTCCACCTCTTCTCTCAGCTCCTCGACCTGTTTTCTCAGCAGCCTGTTTTCCAGTTCAAGCTCTCTTATAACTCTACCAGCCCTTGTGTCTTTAACTTCCTGTTTCTGCGACTTCTTCTTGCTCTTTGCTTCACTTCTGCTTTCTTTTCTCTCTATCAGCTCCTTAAGAGTTAATCCCCTTATTATTCCAGCCTTCACAGCATCAACGTCTATTCCCGGTGGAATTCTCTTCTCAACGTTCAGGAGTTTGCTCTTGTGAGCGTTGTAAGCGTCAATAGCGGCTGAAAGAGCGTCCCTCTCATGGTCGTTGGATATCTCACTTCTGTATGGGGAAACGAGATGTTTCTTCCTCTCCACACTCGTATCTTCTTTCGGTACATGGAGTACTGCGTTGAAACTTGCTCTCAACTTGCTTACGAAGTCGGGTGGATTGCTCTTATCAGTAGCAATCACAACTGGCTTTCCAAAGGACAGTATGTACTCAACTACTTCAGCAGGACTCCACCCCTTCTTACTCTTGACCCCAAGCAGGTTACCTTCAAGGTCGAGAACGGCGATGGCTGTGGTTGTGCCCGGATCAACTCCAACTATTGTGTGGGTTGTCTGGCGGGAAAGGGGTATGTACTCCACCCTGTCCTTTTCCACGGCCTCGACCTTTACCTGAACGTTACCACTTCTGAAAGATGCTATCGGTATTTCCCTCCTTGGAGCCTTGACCGTTATTATCCCCCTCGATATCCCTCCATACCCGTGCCTGACCTCTTCATCGTACTCAAACCCCTTCTCATCAAGTATTTCCTTGATTTCCCTGTAAACTCTTCTCACTTCCTCGTGTACTTTCCTGCGATACCTGTTCTGACTCCATCCACCCTTGCCGAGACTCCTGTTTCTTGAGACAGTTATTGTCGTCCTGTCAGAAAATACCGAGACCTCTTCTCCAACCCCAAAGCTCGCAAGTATGGCACAGGCCTTGGCCTCATCAATTGGATTTCTTATATCTATCTTCAGCCCAAACCTCTTTGCAAGGGCAGGGAGGGGGTACTTCCCGGCTACCTGAACGAGCCTGACCTCCGGTAGCTTTTTCAGGAAAGATATTAGCTCCTCCCTCGATGAGAAGAGCTCTGAAGTATTATCGACCGCTATTATTTCCGGCCTGTAGTTTTTGACGAGTCTGAAAAGCTTTGCTCTGGAAACTTCCCTAAACTCCCTGTCTCCACTTTCAAGACCGAGCACATACAGAGCATACTTAGGTCTCCTTCTGCCGTGAATTGAGCCCCTTACGATATCTATTCCGAATATGCAGGGCATGTTAATCCGAGATCGTTATTTTGCTCTTTCTCCTGAACTCTATTTCGATTTCGAGCTCTCCCTCCTCGTAGTAAATTTCAACCTCTACCGGTTCGGAGAGCGGGAGTTCTATTTTTCTTCCGTCAACGGTGAGGGATACCACTCCTCTTTCAATGTTATCCGCAAGTTTTCTTAAAAATTCTGCAAGCTCCCTACCACTCATGGAGGTCTCAGCTTCGAACACATTTTCGGGTGCGTTTTCCATGTTGTAGTGTTGAGAGTAAAAGCTTAAAAACGTTGCATATTTTGTACTGTTAGAGCCGGGGTTGCAGAGAGGTACTGCGCCGGCCTTGAGAGCCGGTGCCCGCAAGGGCTCCTGGGTTCGAATCCCAGCCCCGGCGTTT
>CAZUMR010000056.1:0-5115 GCA_964622075.1 uncultured archaeon
CGATGGCAGCTACGTTTACTTCGTCCACTCGTACCACTTCGTTACAGAGGATGATTACGTTTTGAGTAAGACTGACTACGGAATAGAGTTCACATCATCTGTCGTCAGAGATAACTTCGTCGGATTCCAGTTCCATCCAGAGAAGAGCGGAAAAGTAGGGCTTGAAATTCTGAGGAGATTTGTTGAGCTGTGCAGGAGTTAGCTGGATTGAGGGATTGGGAGAATAAGAAATATTAAAACTCTGGCAAAAGGACACCTGTTGCTCAATCTGCATCCGTCTGGCGGGTTTACGGCATTGGGGTTTACGGCATTGGAAACCTCTCCCGTAAGTCTGATTCCGTCTCTTTTTCCATTTCTCTTCTCCCTGACTATGGATGGTGCTGCATTTACGAGAGCCTTTGTGTACGGATGCACGGGCTTGTCTATTAATTCTTTTGTCTTCCCGAGCTCCACTATCTTCCCGAGGTACATCATTGGATACCTGTCGTAGTATTCCTCTTCCGACGTAAGGCCAACTATCCTGAGTATCTTCAGAACAACTCTCTTGCCTTCCTCATTTATCCTTATCTGCATAATCCTTATCTACATATCTGCAATTTCGTGGATAGTTACATAGAGTTAGGTTTGCACGCTGTTTTATCTCGTTTACAAGAGCTGAATACTAATTAAATTTTAATACTAATTAAATTTTAATCAAATTTTAATCAAAAACCACTCAAAAACGAAAGACTCCAAATAAATAGAAGGAGTTACACTCCGTGGTAAAGTATATCCACGAGCCTTTCAAGCTCCGGAGGTTTAACCTCTCTGAGTCTGTCCTCCACTTCCTTTCTTGCGTAGTCGAATTCGTGGAATGACACATCGAGGCTTGCAGTGTCAATTACTGCAAAGCTTGGCTTCACACCTTTTCTGTGTATAAGTCCTCCCGGGCAGACTACCTTTCCATAAACAGTCTCAGCCAGAAATGGCTCGTAACCGGCAACGACGAGCATCTCGTACTTCTTTATGGATGCCATTATGCTCTCGTAGTACGACAGGGGCATCTTCGGTAAAACGTCTGCATGTATGTTGAAGGGTTTGCCGTACGAGAAGGCAAACTCGTTATCACCGAACTTCTCGAAAAGCAGGGCGGGGACGTCATTTCTGAGCCACTTCCTTGCCTCTCTTCCCATCGCCTCCCAGTTCCACTCCACGATTTTTGCAATGAATGGCTCCTCAGCCCTGAAGTCCTCCTTTTCCTCATCGCTCATGTCGCTCCACTTGGCTATGAGGTGGTCGATCCTGCCTCTAACGCACAGAACGTTTGAGGCGTTTGCGAGCATCTTGTGAACTTCTCTTGGATACGGCATGTAACCGAAAATGCCTATGACCACGATCTTTTCAATGTCCTTACCGCTCTCCTTCATCTTCTCAATCTCGCCAAAGGCAGTGGCGAGAGCCTTCAGGTTACCGTGAACGTTCGAAACAACAGCCACCTTCATAATGCTTAATCGGTGCAAAGAGTATATTAATGTTGCAGCATAATAAAGCAGCATAATAAACAATTATAATTTAAGTCAAATAAAATCAGAGCTCGTCAGCCTCCTCACACTTTTCCACCTCTGCTGTGAAGAGTTTTGGATTGTCCTCATCTGCGAGCATGGAGGCGAAGTATCCGGAGGGTATGACAACATCAACACCATCGGCAAACTCTGAGACTTCCGCTTCAAAGCAGACACTCACCTCACCTCTTGAAATCCTTAAAAATCCCCTGTCCTTAATTCCAAGCTTTTCTGCAAGTTCCCGGCTTACAAGAGCTTTTGCCCTTTCTCCTTCATGCAGAACGTCTTTTGCAACAACGACTCTAACGTCAAACTTCATCAGCTTCGTGAACTCGAACACGTTTACACCTCCAGAAGGGCTCTCATAACGTCCTCATCTCTTCCAGTCCCTTCCTTCTCCACCTCAGAAAGCCTGACTTTAACGCCATCGCTCCTTACCATGCTCCCCCCAGAGAAGCAGGACAGTTCAGGAGCTACCTTTACCCTCACACTTTTGCAGATTTTGCCTGTGATAGACTTCAGGCTGTTGACGAGGACGACCTCTTTTTCCGAAAGCCTGCCTGAAAGGCTGATGGGTAAAGTTCTCAGCGGATCGGCACCAACAACAAGGATCATGTCGCATCTGGAGAAAGCATCTTTCAGAGAGCACTCCGCATCCTCTCCAAAATCGTAGCAAAGAGATCCGGCCTCTTTCAGCATCAGCTCGACGAAACCTCTCATGTTCGCCTTCGTGTTTGCCGGGATGAAGTGAACGTTCAAATCCTTCAGCCTGTCGAGCATTTCCTCAAACTGCCCAATATCGTGTCTGAGACCAAAGTACAGCCCGCTCCCACCGAATATGGCGTTCAGCTCTGCCTTCTCCATTTCCTTCAAAACTCTTGCAGCTTCCACGTACTTTCCAGCTTTTCCCTCTGTGGCCAGAAGAATGGAAGAAACGAGCTCCTGATCGTTATTTACCTTTATAAACAGCCCGCTCTTGCTTTTCTCGGCAATCTTTGCAGTCTCGCTTTTTCTAACGTCTGCCACTACAAGAAATCTGTCTTCCTCGTACCCTCTCTGCCTCTTTCCACTCCTCGGGTAGTATGTGAAGCGGGACAGATGTCTTGGAATTCCGTTATGGGGATTGCTTCCCCAGTAAAAGGAAACATACCCTGTATCCCTGAACTCTTCAAGTGTCGGGTGCTTTCTTCTCATTGCAATTTCGATCAGCTTTCCGCTGCTGAGAGTGGAGTGATCAGCTACTATAGCTCCGCACTCCCTTGCAAGTTTAATTGCCAGCTCCTGAGTTTCGCAGCTGACATTATCGAGACCGAATATGAGTGGTCTTTTTGCTTTGCTGAACATCTCTACACATGCTTTCAGTGCTTCTTCGAAGCTGCACCTCTCCCCTTTAACGGAGTTTTCTTCTCTCTCACCTCTGATCAGACTGTACCCTTTCCTGCAGGCGTGATAGATTTTCTCTCCTGCAACTATATCGTCGCAGAGACATGAGCAGGCAGTACATACGAGCCTTCCCTCTATTTCCTTTCTTTCCGTTTTTTCCATTTTTAAGCCTCCTCGATGAAGCTTATAGCATCAGTCGGGCAGTTTTCCCTGCAAACGACGCAGAGAGTCCTCTCCTTCCCGTATCTTCTGCACAGACTCAGGTTTATTACCCTGACAACTCCATCCTCTATTCTCAGTATGGGATCCTCCATCTCCACACCTCTGCCAAGGGCGGCGTTGTACGGATCTTTTTCTACATGAACGGGGCAGGAAACAACACAATTTGCACATCCGGTGCAGAGATCCTCGTTAACGATTAACCCCGTTTCTTTCGCTTTTTCAACAATTTTAAGCATGTCCTCCAGCTTTTTCCTGTTTTTTTCGAACTTTGGTGAGAAAAGGGGTTCGCACTCCTCAAGCTTTTTCTCCCCGTTAAGGAGCTTGAAGGCGAAGCTCATGCACGTTTTCTCCCCACACTTCCCACAGTTCGTTTTTGGGAGGAGTTTGTAGATTTCCATGGGACTTGGCATGTCACGCATTGGCAATAAATAATAATTAAAGTTTTTGTTCGACTTCTGCACTTCCAGCAGTTTAGGATTTTAATCTTTGGGTTTAAAAATTAAATTAGATAAGCTTATATAGTTGAAATAAGATACTAAAATATGGTGGGGCTATGATCTCTATAATTTTGAGAAAATTGCCGTGCATGGATTCTGGCAACAAGTATGGGTTTCCGTGTGTCAGCGGTCTTTGTCCATTCGGTTACGATCCTTTTAGGGACTGCTTTCCTTACATGAATTCGGAACAGAGGGTACTGTTTCTGGAGATGAAAGAGCTCAGATCCTTAATTTGCAGGAGGGGGTAGTTTTGCAGGGGGTTGTGAAGAGAGATGAGGATAGAACGTGCAGGGAGATAGGATTCATCGTAAATCTCCAGTTTAAGCTGTCTGAGCACATGATAGGATTGACTTTACTTTCCATTTTTTCCGGGATAGTTGTTGGTTACTTTATCAAGATTAAACTTGGTTTCCTGATTTTACCACTCGTTTTTGCCATGATATACCCGATGATGACAGGTATCTCTATTAGAGCCCTGAAAAACGTTAGGGAGATAATTCCCGTTATTGCTGAAGCACTCCTCCTGAATTTTCTGATTGCTCCGGCTTACATGTTTGTGCTATCATCTATTTTCGTTCCGGATCCGGGAATAAGACTTGGACTGATGTTTCTTGCGATTGCTCCCTCTTCAAGTATGGGTCTCGGTTTTATCGGGCTCTCTGGTGGAGATATGGTTGCAGGAGCTGCGATTGTAGCTCTGGCTTTTCTGTGCTCGATTTTCGTTTATCCTCTGCTTGGTGGTTTTATAGCGGAAAAGTCTAATTTACATGTTCCATATTTACTGATGATTAAAAGTCTTATTTTTGTACTTGTGCTACCGCTCATCTTTGGAATACTCACACGAGAGTTGATAGTCAGGAAAAAAGGCACTCACTGTTTTAACGTTAGATATAAACCAGTTTTCTCGACAATAACTCTTTTATGCTTATATTTAATGATTTTTGTTATATTTTCTTCAAAAGCGACGATGATAGTTCACGACTGGAGGGATATACTGATGGTCGCACCGGTTGCGATTTGTTTTTATCCTTTTCTCGTTATACTCACTCTGCTTATCAATAGAAAAAGGCTCAGTTACGAGAAACACCAGTCGGTTGTGTTTACTTCGGTAAGCAAGAATGTGGCTCTCAGCATAGCAATTCTTGTTGCAGTGTTTGGTAGAAGCGGGCAGTACTTTGCCATAGCCCCGGCACTTATGGCGGTGTTTCAGGCACCTTTTCTGATGTGCTACTTAAGGTTGAAGGATAGGGTTAGGAAGATGTTCGTGTGAATTCCAGACTTATTCCGGTTCAGGAAACTAACAGAATGCAAAAATTACAATCCCTGCAACAATCAGGATAACAGACAGGATGAAACTTGAAATTTCAAGCCCGGCCTGTGTTGTTACACCACTTGCTATCAGGAAGCTGGGAGTTACACTGATTATCAGCTCCAGAAGACCGAAAACGTTGGAAAGATTGAGCAGAGTGGCA